>NZ_JBGCCS010000008.1:0-309330 GCF_041262645.1 Streptacidiphilus sp. EB129 | reverse complement strand
CCCGCGCCGCCCCCCCCCCCCGCCCCGGGCCCCCCCCCCCCCCCCCCCCCCCCCCCCCCCCCCCCAACCCCCCCCCCCCCCCCCCCCCCCCCCCCCCCCGGGGGGGGGGCGCCCGCGGGGGGGGGCCCCCCCCCCGCGCCAGGGGAGGACACACACCTATGACCGTGAGCGTGGAGCCGGGGGCGCTCGTCCCCGGCCCGGGGGGTTTCGCCACCTCGTACCCGGAGTACCCGTCGTACGAGGAGCTCACCCAGCAGTACTCCGGCCCGGCCGCGACCGCGGGAGCCCAGGCGGCGGAGTTCCCCGCGCCGGGGTTCCCGGTGCCGCGTCTGAGCGCCGGACTGCGCCTGCACGGCGAGTACCAGGGTTCCGGGTTCACCGAGCCCAAGTACATCGCCCGCCGCGGGGACGGCCAGGTGGTGCAGCTCTCCCGGCTGCTCCACCTGGTGGCAGGCAGCATCGACGGCGTGCGGGACACCGAGGGCATCTCGCACCGGGTCAGCGGCCTCTACGGGCGGGAGGTCAGCGAGGAGAACATCTCCTATCTGGTCGAGCAGAAGCTGACCCCGCTCGGCGTCACCGTCCCCTACGGGCAGGAGGGCGACGAGGTCGACGACTCCGCGCCGCGCTCCGACCTGCTGCTCGCGCTCAAGGGCCACCGGGTGCTCTTCGACGAGCGCCGGGTGAACCGGATCGCCCGCTCGCTGGCCTGGCTGCACCGTCCGCTGATGGTCACCCTGGTGCTCGGTGCCATGGTCACCATGGACGTGTGGCTGTTCGGCTTCTACGGCGCGATCACCCCGGTACTCGAAGTGCTGAACCAGCCGGTGCTGCTGCTGGCGGTCTTCGTGTTGACGGTGGGCTCGCTGGTGTTCCACGAGTTCGGGCACGCCTCGGCCTGCCGCTACGGCGGAGCGCATCCCGGCTGCATCGGCTGCGGCCTGTTCCTGATCTGGCCGTCGATGTACACCGACGTCACCGACGTCTACCGGATCGGCCGGGGCGGGCGGATCAGGACCGATCTGGGCGGGGTCTACTTCAACGTCGTCTTCATGCTCGGCATGGGCGGCTGCTACTTCCTGACCGGCCAGCAGTTCTTCCTCAGCGCCGTCTACCTGGGGCATTTCGAGGTGCTGGAGCAGCTGATGCCGGCCGTCCGGCTGGACGGCTACTACATCCTCGGCGACCTCGCCGGGGTGCCGGACCTGTTCGGGAAGATCAAGCCGATCCTGCTGAGCATGCTGCCCGGTCGGCCGGTGCGCCCGGAGGTGGCCGACCTCAAGCGGTCCGCCCGGGTCATCGTCACCGTCTGGGTGCTGACGATGGTGCCGTTGCTGCTCGGCGACCTCGGTTACGCGCTGTGGAACCTGCCGCGCATCCTGGCCACCGGGATCCGCTCGCTCAGCGCGCAACTCACCGGAACCGCCTCGGCGTTCGCCCACGGCCAGGTGGCCGGCGGGCTGGTCGGCGTGCTCGGCAGCCTGATGCTGGTCTGCCCGCTGGCCGGAATGGCGTACCTGTCGGTGCGGCTCGGCGGACGGCTGCTGCGTACCGCGCTGCGCGGCACCAGCGGCAGTCCCGGACTGCGGATCGGCTTCTGCCTGCTCGGCATCGCCGGGGTGACCGCGCTCGCCTGCGCCTGGGCCGGGGGCATCACCCCCAAGCCGCTGCCGCCGCAGCCGCCGATCGTGCCGGTGCTCCAGCCGGGGGTGCCCACCACCGAGCCGTCCGCCCCGGCTCCGGCGGCGCCGCAGCCGGGCCCGTCCGGCAGCGCCTCGGCACCGGGGCGGGTCGGCCAGGACGGCGGGCCGTCCAGCGGTCCCGGGCCGCAGCCCTCGCCCTCGGCCGGGACGTCCGCGACACCGTCGGGCAAGCCGGCCGCGCCGGCGACATCCGCCCCGGCCGCGAGCGTCCCGCACGCCAGTGCGGCGCCGCCGAGCGCAGCGGCGAGCAAGCCGCCGGTCAGCAGTCCTTCCCCGTCCAGCAGTTCGCCCTCCCCGTCACCGTCGCCCCTGTCGAGCGCGTCGGCGAGCCCCTCCCCGAGCCCCGGGCCCAGCGCGACGAAGTGACGAAGTGACGAAGTGAAGTGAGGACGCCATCGCGTTCCGGACCACCACCAGGAGATTCCCATGCACCAGAACGAGAACCGCATCAACCAGCACCGCAGAACCCCGCTCCGGGCCGGCGTCGGCCGCCGGGCCGTCCGGTTCGGGCTGCTCGCCACCGCCAGCCTGACGGCGGTCTCGGCCGCCGCCGTCTCGGCCCAGGCCGCCGGCCCGGCCAACCACTCCACCAACTCCCGGGGCGTCGCCGTCGCCGACGACAGCGCCCACGCCCTGGCCAACCCGGGCCACGAGACCCGCTTCGACGACTCGTTCACGGTCCACCAGTACGGTCCGCTGATCGCGGCCGGCCTGCGGAACCAGGCCCAGGCCGAGTCGGTGTCCTGCTCGGCGGGCGACCCCTGCCGCTCGGTCGCGCTGTCCTTCCAGATCGTCACCATGGCCGGGGAGAACATCCACCTCAACGCGGTGAACCTGAGCCATGCCTCGAACGTCCACTGCGCGGGCTGCCAGACCCTGTCGGCGGCCTACCAGTTCGTGGTCTCCACGCCCAACGCGTTCACCCTGAGCGCCTCGGCGCAGGCCCAGCTCGCCCAGATCCACCGCAAGCTGGACGCGCTGGGGAAGTCGACGACCCCCGTCGACACGGTCAGGCAGCAGGCCGACGCGCTGGCGGCGCAGGTCGTCACCGTCCTGCGGGCCGCTGCGGCGACCGCGCCCAAGGGACCCGGGGTGCAGGCACAGGACTCGATGGCCCCGACCGTCACCATGCAGCGGATGGACAGCTTCTGACGCACAGTAAGCCGAGGGGCGAATAACAGGCTCCGCACAGTACCGCCGCAGCCGTAGGTACCCGGCTGCGGCGGCTGTTTGTCCGGCGTCAGTTCACGAACATCCTGTGAGTTCGTCCCAACCACCCTAGAATCGAGGCCGTTCAGATCAACTGACAGTACGGCGGAGGGGTGTTCGATGCAGCAGCGACCTGAGGCCGCATTCGATCCGGACATTCCCAGCACCGCCCGGATCTACGACTACATTCTCGGCGGCAAGGACCACTTCGCGGCCGACCGAGAAGCCGCCGAGCAGCTGATCGCCGCCCAGCCCGCATCGCGGGCCACCGCTCTGGCCAACCGGGGCTTCCTGCTGCGCGCCGTGGACACCCTGGCCCGGTCCGGGATCCGGCAGTTCCTCGACATCGGCGCGGGCATCCCGACCTCGCCGAACGTGCACGAGGTGGTCCAGGAAGTGGCCCCCGACGCCCGCATCGCCTATGTCGACAACGACCCGGTGGTGCTCGCCCACACCCGCGCGCTGCGCGCCACCGCCCCCGGTGTCATCGTGGTCGACGGCGACGTGCGACACCCCGAGGAGATCCTGGAGCAGCCGCAGCTGCGGGACCACCTCGACTTCGACGAGCCGGTCGCCCTGCTGCTGGTCGCGGTGCTGCACTTCGTCCGGCGCGAGGACGACCCGGCCGCGCTGATCGAGCAGTACTCCAAGCGGTTGGCCCCCGGCAGCTGTCTGGCCCTGACCGTCGGCAGCAGCGCCGGCTACACGGCCGAGGAGGTGGCCCGGATCGAGGCCCCCTACCGCAACGCCAGCTCCCCGCTGACCCTGCACGACCCGGCCGAGGTCGCGCGCTGGTTCAGCGGGTACGAGCTGCTCGACCCGGGGCTGGTGTCCATCTTCAAGTGGCGCGCGGACGAGCCGGAACCGCCCCGGGTCAGCGCCCTCGGCGGTGTCGGCCGACTCCGCCGGGGCTGAGCGGGACACCTCGTTCGACCCGGAACGCGCCGAGGCCCGCCCGATCACAGGGATCGGACGGGCGCTCGTCAGGCGGCCCCGAGCCGGCTCAGGACCGGCTGATCGTTGCTGGGGAGACGGAACCGGGGGACGCGGCGCGCCCTCGGATCACTACCGGCGGGCAGTCAGGTGGAGGTCGCCGTAGGAGATCGGGCCGCGGTTCGCGACCCCCGCGATGGCCGCCACCCCGATCTTGGCGCCGGCCTTGACGGTGCCGGTCTCGCGGACCCGCAGCCGGTAGTCGACGTGGGCGCCGTTGGCCAGCCCGTGGTTGAGGACGGCCAGCTCGCCACCGTCCCGGACGGCGACCCAGCGGCCGCCCTTCCAGACGTCCACAGCGGTGGCCGGGCCGCCGAAGGGGGCCTCGTCCAGCCAGAAGTCGACCGGGCCGTTCAGCGCGGCGCCGGTGCGGTTGGTGACCGTCAGCGTCTCGTAGGCGGCGTGGCCCGGGGCGATGGTGGTGCCGCCGGTGAAGCGCTCGGTGACCGGACCGCCGGTGCGCCGGTGGCCCACCGTGAAGGCGAGGGCCTTGGTGATCTGACGGTAGTTCGCCCCGAAGGTCAGGCGCAGCGCGTCGTCGTTGGCCGGCCAGTTCTTGGTGATCCCCAGGGTCAGCTTCCAGGTGTAGCTGGTGTGGGCCGGGATCGTGAAGGAGTCGCTGAAGTGGCCGCCCTTCGGGTAGAAGGACCCCATCAGCTCGCCGTCCTGGGTGAACAGGACGCCGCTGGTGGCCGGGGCGTGCACCGGGGCGACCTTGAAGGTGTAGTCGCGCTCGGTCAGGCCGAGCGCACCGTCGGCCATCCCGTTCAGGTTCGCGGTGAAGCGCGCCGCCTTGCCCGAGGTGTTGCTCGCGGTCACCGTGATGGTCTTGGTCGCGCCACCGGGCATGAACGCCCCGGCCGGGCTTGCCGAGCCGACCTTCAGCGTGATCGGCGAGGCCGGCGCCGAGGACGCGGTGGCGGCCTGCGCCGCACCCGGCAGGAACGCGACCGCGCCGGTAACGGCTGCCACGACGGTCACAACGGCGGTACGGGCGAAGCGGGCGGCGCGTGCGGACATTGCTGGTCCCCCTGGACTGAATTCCCCTGGTGCGGCGCCTGCTTGCCCCGCTGAAGAGAACACTGTCAGCCCAAGATCCGCAATCTGTGCCCCCACCGTCACAGCGGAGCAACAAGTCGTCGGGCGATGTGGCAGCGAAAGCCGACAGGACGCGATGGTCCGCACGCAGCGCCCGCACCGCCGTGTGATCCAGGACGATCACCGGAGCTCGCCCAGCTGAGACCGCACCGCTGAGCACCGCTACCACCCCGGCAGCGACCACCCACGGGCCCGAAACCACGAGATCCCGCCCGATCGAAGTGATCGGACGGGATCTCGCCAACCGTCCCCGAGCGAACTCAAGAACAGCCGTTGGGTGGAGCTGAGGGGATTCGAACCCCTGACCCCCTCGATGCGAACGAGGTGCGCTACCGGACTGCGCCACAGCCCCAACGAGAAGAAACTCTAGCAGGTCCGGAGCGGTGGTTATGCACGGGTTAGCCGCTGGTGGGACGCGTTACTCGTTGGCGGCGCGGGGGTGGGGGGTGTCGTCGGCGTACTGGTCGAAGAGCGGGGTGGCCGGGGGGCGCTTCGCGCCGGAGGGCGGGGGGACCACCGATCGGCCGGCGCTCCAGGTGTCCGGGGCGTTCAGGTCGAGACTGCCGGTGCTGCGCGGGGCGACCGGCGCGGTGACGTAGGTGGGCAGCGGAACCGGCACCGGGTCCCAGGACTCGGGGCCGGTCGAGCGGTCCGCCGGGCTGTCGCCCCAGTCGTCGGCGTCGGGGTCGGCGGCCTCGGCAAGGACCTGCTGGGTGCGGTGGCTGCCGGAACCGGCGACGGGACGTCCCGCCGGGCCCGCCGGGGCGGCGGGCTGCGGTGCGGGGACGGCCGCGGTGTCCGCGACGGCGGCGGCGCGGCGGCGGTCCCGCTCGCGGTCGCGGACCCGCTGCGCGGCCTCCGCGGCGCGGCGGCGGTCGAGTTTGACCTCGTAGCGGCGGCGCTCCTGGCGGCGCATGTGGGAGATGTAGAGGGAGAACAGCACCGCCGGAACGGCCGGCGCCCAGAGCAGCCGGACGCCGCCGACCGCCGCGATGACCATGCCGACGGTGAAGGCCGCGAACAGCAGGATGACCATGCGCCGGCGGCGCGCCAGCAGGGCCGCGCGGCGCTGCGAGTCGGCACCGCCCGGCGGCGGGGTGGGTCGGGTCGCCGGACGCGGCGTCGCCGAAGCCGGGGCCGACGGCGGTACCGGGCCCGGCGCCGGGGTCCGCTGGGTGCGGGCGTCCGACCCGGGAGTGTCGTCGTCGAGGTGGCGGCTGATCCGCCGCTCCATCGCCGCTCGGCCGGACAGCAGGCGGATCGCCGTACTGAATCGCTCGGTGGGGCGGGCCTCGTTGAGTTCGTCCTGCCGTCGGAGCCACATGGGCACCAGGTAGGCAGCCCAGGCCCCCACGATGACCGCGTAGATGAGGCCGCTACTGCTCACGCATCACACCGTACGGGCGTGAGGGAGCGCCTCGCGGCAATTTCGGCCGGTGTGTCGCAGGATCATGCTCATCTCACCCTATTTTTGTCGCTTTGAACGACACGATATGTACCTGTTCGAACAAGAATATGAGTCTAGTGATCAAGGTGCTGCCGCTGCGCACGCCAGCGATTCAGCATGCCCTCCGGCACTTCGTCCGCTGTCAGCGCGTACGCCAGGTGGTCCCGCCAGCCCCCGTCGATGTGCAGATAGCGGGGGCGCAGCCCCTCCTCGCGGAAGCCCAGCTTCTCGACCACCCGACGGCTCGGACCGTTCTCCGGCCGGATGCAGATCTCGATCCGGTGCAGTCCCATGCCGCGGAAGCAGTGGTCGACGACCATCGCCACGGCCGTCGGGATGATCCCCCGGCCGGCCACCTCCTCGTCGACCCAGTAGCCGACGTTGGCCGAGCACATCGAGCCCCAGGTGATGCCGCCGACGGTCAGCTGGCCGACCAGGCGGCCCTCGTAGGTGACCACGAACGGCAGCATTCGCCCGGCCTGCGCCTCGGAGCGCAGGAAGTGCACCATCTGGCGGTACGTCGGGCGCGGGGTGGTGGGATTGCCGGGCTGGGCCGGTGGCACGGTGGCCTCCCAGCGGTGCAGCCAGTGCCGGTTGCGGGCGCTGACCTCCTGCCAGTTCGCCCGGTCCCTGACCCGGATCGGGCGCAGCCCGACCGGCCCCTCGTGCAGTTCGACCGGCCAGAAGGCGTTCAGTGCGGGCCCCCTGACGGCACGTCGGCCTGCGCGTCGGGGCGAGCGTCGGGGCGGGGGTGGTCGCCGCCGTGCACCTGGTCGACGGCGTGGGCCAGCAGCGGTGCCAGCACGGCGAGCCCGTCCTTGACGCCGCCGCTGGAGCCGGGCAGGTTGACGATCAGCGTGCTCCCGGCGAGCCCGGACAGACCGCGCGAGAGCGCGGCGGTGGGAATGCCCGCGTTCCGGCCCTCGGCGCGGATGGCCTCGGCGATGCCCGGCACCATCCGGTCGATCACCCGTGCGGTCATCTCGGGAGTCAGGTCCATCGGGGTGATCCCGGTACCACCGGTCGTCAGCACCACGTCATAGCCCTCGGCGACGGCGGTGCGCAGCGCCTCGGCCACGGGCTCGCCGTCCGGGACCACCCGGGGGCCGTCGGCCTGGAAGCCCATCGCGGTGAGTCCCTGGACCAGCAGTGGGCCCCCCTTGTCCGCGTAGACGCCGGCCGAGGCGCGGTTGCTGACGGTGACGGCCAGGGCGCGCCGGTGGGCGGCGGCCGACGGAGTCACCGCGCGTCCCCGGCGGCCGGGAGGTCGTCGCGGTGCCAGTCGCCGCTCTTGCCACCGGTCTTGGACTCGACCTGGACGGCGTCGATGCGGGCGCCCTTGTCGACCGCCTTGACCATGTCGATGACGGTGAGACCGGCCACCGCGACCGAGGTGAGCGCCTCCATCTCCACACCGGTGCGGTCGGCGGTGCGCACCGTCGCGGCGATCTCGACCGCGTCGTCGGTGACCGTCAGGTCCACGGTGACGCCGGAGATCGCGATGGGGTGACAGAGCGGGATGAGGTCGGGGGTGCGCTTGGCACCCATGATCCCGGCGATCCGGGCGACGGACAGCGCGTCGCCCTTGGGTACGCCCTCGCCGCGCAGCAGCTCCACCACCCGTGGCGACACCAGCACCCGGCCGGTGGCCCGCGCGGTCCGCACCGTGGTGGCCTTCTCGGAGACGTCGACCATTCGGGCCGCCCCCGTCGCGTCGACGTGGGTCAGCCGGTCGCTGTGCGCGCTAGTCAAGTGAGTCGTCTCCTGAGGCCGGGGCCGTGCGGGCACAGGCTACCGCTGCGCGGGCCCGGCGTCAGATCGGACCCGCGCGCGGATCCCGGCGGGTCAGACCCGACCCGTACCGGCGGACGCGGTGGGCTCGGTGTCCAGCAGTACGACCTCGATGAGCTCGCCCGCCGCCAGCGACGTGACCTCCTCGGGGACCACGATCAGGGCGTTGGCCTGCGCCAACGGCCCGACCAGGTGCGATCCGGCACCACCGACCGGAGCGACCGTGCCCGGCTCCCCGGCGTGGCCGGCGACATGCCGGGCCCGGGCGAACTGGCGGCGTCCGGCCGGGGACGTCAGGTCCTCCTCCAGCCGGGCCCGGACCACCGGGCGGTGCACCGGCTCGACGCCCATCATGGTCCGGATCGCGGGCCGGACGAACAGTTCGAACGAGAGGTAGGCGCTCACCGGGTTGCCCGGGAGGGCGAACAGCGGGACGGTGCCGTCCAGCAGGCCGAAGCCCTGCGGCTTGCCCGGTTGCATCCGCAGCTTACGGAACGAGATCTCGCCCAGCGGCGCAACCCCGAAAGGCCCGTCCGCGCCACCGTCCGAAGCGTCGGCCTGCGGCTGCAGGGCCTCCTTGACCACGTCGTAGGCGCCGACGCTGACGCCTCCACTGGTCACGATCAGGTCGGCGCGGATCAGCTGGTCCTCGATCACCTCGCGCAGCCGCGCGGCATCGTCGGGTACCCCGCCGACGCGGTAGGCGATGGCGCCCGCGTCCCGGGCGGCCGCGGTCAGCGCGAAGCTGTTGGAGTCGGAGATCTGGCCGGGGCCGACGCGTGCGCCCGGCTGCACCAGCTCGCTGCCGGTGGAGAGGATCACCACCCGCGGACGCGGCCGGACCCGGACGGTGTCGCGGCCGATGGCGGCGAGCAGTCCGATCTGCGCCGGACCGAGCAGCGTCCCGGCGGCGAGTACGGTCTGTCCTGCGGTGATGTCGTCACCCCGGCGCCGGACGAAGTCGCCGCTCTTGGCCGGGCGGAACACCCGCACCTCGCCCGACGCCCCCTCGGGGGCACTGCTGCGCGGCACCATCCCGGCGACCGGTGCCTTGCCGCCGGTCCCGCCGTCGGTCCACTCCACCGGGACCACCGCCTCCGCGCCCGGCGGCAGCGGCGCGCCGGTCATGATCCGCGCGCACTGTCCCGGTCCCACGACCGGCAGCGATGCCGCGCCGGCGGCGATGTCGCCGACGACGGTGAGCACCGACGGGTACTCGTCGCCGGCGCCCTCCAGGTCGGCGACCCGGACGGCGTACCCGTCCATGGAACTGTTGTCGAACGGCGGCAGGTCCAGCCCGGCGGTGATGTCATCGACCGTCAGGCAGCCCTGCGCGTCCAGGATCTGCAGGTCGAGCGGCGGCAGCGGGGTGACCGTGCGGAGGATGTCGTCGATGTGCTCGTCGACGGTCCAGACCCGCTCGGCGCCGCTGTCGGTGTCGCAGGGGTTGCCCTCTGCGGTGTGGTGGTGCTCGCTCACTGCTCCCCCTGGTGCGCTGACGTGCTGCGTTCTAACCGCTGTGCTCTGCCGGCTGTGCTCTGCCTGCAGCATGCTGCTTCGTGCTGCGACGACGGTACGGCTACGGCTGGGCCTGGTCGTCGAGCTGGCCGCTGGCCACCAGCTCCTTGAGCCAGGACCGGAACTCCGGGCCCAGGTCCTCACGCTCGCATGCGAGGCGCACGATGGCGCGGAGGTAGTCGCCGCGGTCGCCCGTGTCGTAGCGGCGGCCCTTGAAGAGCACGCCGTGCACCGGGCCGCCGCGACCCGGGGTGCGCTGCGCCAGTTCCCGCAGCGCGTCGGTCAGCTGGATCTCGCCGCCCACGCCCGGAGGCGTGTCGCGCAGCACGTCGAACACGACCGGGTCCAGCACATAGCGGCCGATCACGGCGTAGCTGCTGGGCGCCTCACCCGGGGCGGGCTTCTCCACCAGGTCGGTGATCCGGACGATCTCGTTGTCGCCGCCGAGGGTGCCGTGCCACTCGGCCGGCCTGACCGCCGCACAGCCGTAGAGGTGCGCCTGGGCCGGGTCGACCTCGATCAGGGCGACGACACTGCCGCCCAGCTCGCGCTGCACGTCGATCATCTTGGCCAGCAGCGGGTCGCGCGGGTCGATCAGGTCGTCACCCAGCAGCACGGCGAAGGGCTGGTCGGCGACGTGCGGCTCGGCGCAGAGCACCGCGTGCCCGAGACCCTTGGGGTCCCCCTGGCGGACGTAGTGCATGGTGGCCAGGTCGCTGGACTCGCGTACCCGGGCCAGCTTGGTCTCGTCACCCTTGCGGACCAGCAGCTCTTCGAGCTCGTACGCCCGGTCGAAGTGGTCCTCCAGCGGACGCTTGTTGCGTCCGGTGATCATCAGCACGTCGGTCAGCCCGGCCGCGGCGGCTTCTTCGACCACGTACTGGATGGCCGGCTTGTCGACGACCGGCAGCATCTCCTTCGGCGTGGCCTTGGTCGCCGGGAGGAAACGCGTGCCGAGACCGGCAGCAGGAATCACGGCCTTCGTGATCTGGCGGGTACGAGCTTTCGTCATAGCGACGACTGTACTGTCCCGAAATTACGGATCATGCCCAACCTGCTGTTTTCCGGCCGAGGTCACATCCCTTTGCCAGCAGGCTGTCGAAAGCCTGTGCCGGGTCGGCCTCCGGAGTCGGCTCGGCGTCCGAGCACGGGCCCCGATCGAGGCCTGCATCGAGGTCAGGCCTGGGGCCACGGTCGGGGCGCAGCCCGCGGGCTGCGGCGAGGGACCGGTCGGCCGCGCGCAGCAGCAGCGCCGCATGGCCGCCGTCCCGGGGCAGCACCGCGATGCCGACGGCGGCGCTGAGGCCGTTCACCGGGGCAGCGCTGCGTTCGGCGTCCAGGTCGTCGCTCATCGCGGACGCCGGGTCGAGGACCGACAGGACGGGGACGGAAGGCAACGCCAGCGGGTGTCGACGGACCGTCCAGCGGAGCCGCTCGGCGACCGTTTCGGCCCCGGCCGCGTCGGTGTCGGGGAGCAGCACCAGGAACTCGTCGCCCCCGTAGCGGCCGAAGACGTCAGCCTCGCGGACCTCCATCGCCAGCCGCTGGACGAGGTCCCGCAGCACCGCGCCGCCGCGCTGGTGGCCGTGCTCGCGGCGGATCTCGTCGAGGCCGTCAATCTCCAGCAGCAGCAGCGAGAGCCGGTCGGCGCCGTCCGCATGGGAGTGGCGGGAGCAGCGGGCGATCTCCCGGTCGAGAGCGAGCTGCAGGTAGCGGTAGTTCCAGACGCCGGTGAGCGCGTCGGTGTAGGAGGTGCGTTCGAGTTCGGCGCGGGTGGACCGCAGCCGCGTCAGCTCCTGCTGCTGGCTGAGCGCGTCCGCACGCGCCTGACGCCGGGTGCGGCACAGTCGGACGGCGGTGACGGTGAGGGCCACAAGGGCGAGCAACAGCAGCATGGCCAGCAGCACCGACAGCGACGGTGCGAGGAGCGACGGTTCGAACGACGATTCGGTCGGCATGCTGGCCCCTCTCGTGCGGCGGGCGGCTTCGGGCTGAGGGCAGACTGGGCGCTCGGAGCAGACGACCCAGGGTCAGACAACCCTGGGCAAACGACCCTGAGCAGACGACGAGGAAGGTCCGCCCATCTCATGCTGAACGAGAAGGCCGCGTTGAGGTCACGGCTGCTGGCGGAGCGCGCCGCACTGTCACCCGAGCAGCGGTACCAGGCGGCGGTGGCGCTCGGGCGGCGGGCTCTGGAGCTGCTGCCGGGCACGGAACCGGCCAAGCCCTCGGACCGGGTGTCCGTCGGGGCGCCGGAGCGGGCGCCGGTGACCGTCGCCGGGTATGTCTCGGTGGGCGCGGAGCCGGGCACCCGCACGCTGCTGGACGCGCTGCACGCGCGCGGCGTGCGCGTGCTGCTGCCGGTGCTGCTGCGGGACAACGATCTGGACTGGGGCCGGTACGAGGGCGCGGACGGCCTGGTGCGCGCCCGCAAGGGGCTGTGGGAGCCCGGTGGCGAGCCGCTGGGACCGGCGGCGGTCTGCTCGGCCCGGCTGGTCCTGCTGCCGGGGCTGGCCGTGGACCGGCGCGGGATGCGGCTGGGACGCGGTGGCGGCAGCTACGACCGGGTGCTGGCCCGGCTGGCCGCGGCCGGCTCCACCGCCCGCCTGGTGACCCTGCTCTACGACGGCGAGGTACTGGCCGACCCGCTCCCGGTCGAGCCGCACGACCGCCCGGTCGACGCCGCGGTGACGCCCTCTCAGCTGTTCGCCTTCGACGAGGCCCGCTAGCCCGCAAGCGCCAGACCGCGCGCCAAGCGCCTGCCGAACACCCGCAGGACGCCGCCGCGACGGGGGCGCGGGGAAGAGTCCGGGGCGCGGGGGAAGAGCCGGGCGACCTGCGCCCCTCCCCCGCGCCCCTCGGGGCTACTGCGGTGTCAGCGTCAGCTTGTCCTTGGCCGCCGCGTCCACCTTGGCCCGGCTGTAGACCCAGTCGAGCATGTCGCCCTTGGCCCACAGCGGCGTCTGGTCGTCGTAGTGCGCGTCGTACGCGTGCCCGGAGGCGCCGCCGATGGTGATCCAGCGCGAGGAGTCGAGGTCGGACAGGTCCACGACCATCCGCATCGACGGCGCCCAGTCCACCTGGTAGCCCGCGGCGGCGTTCCAGCCGGTCGCGTCGACCGCCGCGCTGCCGCCGTCCAGCTGGTACGGGCCGCGGTTGAGCAGTTGGTGCACCAGGCCGGAGAAGATCGAGGAGTCGTCCGTCCCCAGGGTCTGCTCCTTGAGCGTCAGGGTGTGGATCCGGCCCCAGCTCCAGGTGCTGATGTCCTTGCCCTCCAGCGCGGTCATCTGCATGCGCGCGTCGATCATGGCCGCCGCCAGCACGTTGTCACGGCCCTGCACCTGGACGTTCCTGGTGTTGGTGTACGACCACCAGTCGCTGTTCGGCTGGTTCAGCAGGTTGGTGACGGCGGTGGTCCACTGGTCGCTGCCGTCCGGCATCGCCTCGTCGGGGCTGCGGGTGCCGCACACCGAGACCCGCTGGGGCTGGCCGTTGACGCCGTCGGCCGGAAGGTTGGCGACGGCCGGAGGCACCGTCAGGACGCAGTCGGAGGTGGCCCGCACCGAGGCGGGGAACTTCTCGTCGAAGACGATGTGCAGCAGGTTGCTCCACACCGCGTTGTAGTACGCCGCCGCGGCCGAGCCCGAGTCCTGCTGGAAGTCCCAGTCCTTGAGCAGGTTCTGCGCCTGGACGTAGTACGCCCCGGAGAGCTTGGCGTTGAGCAGGTACGGCACCAGTGTCTGCGCCATCACGCTGGTGTCGTCCAGCTGCATGGTGCGCATGTCGTCCGGGGAGATCCGCCCGCCGTTCTGCAGCTTCGACTGGATCAGCGAGGCGATCTGCTTGGCACGGGTCCCGTAGCCCCAGTCGTCGGTGAGCTCGTAGGGGTAGCTGGTGTCGACCACGGCCTGGTTGGCGGTGACGATGTAGCCGGACGAGGGGTTCTCCACCCACGGCAGCGCGGCCGTCGGGATGTAGCCCTGCCAGACGTACCGCGAGTCCCAGCCCGGCTGCGGGTAGGTGCCGTCGTCACCCGCGATCTTCGGCCGGATCGGGATCCGGCCGGGGGCCTGGTAGCCGATGTTGCCCGCGGTGTCGGCGTAGATCAGGTTCTGTGCCGGGACCGCGAAGTCGGTGGCGGCGGCGCGGAAGTGGGTGAAGTCGGTGGCCCGGTCCAGCTCGAACACCGCGTCCATGGTCTTGCCCGGCTCCAGCGCCGTCCACTTCAGGGCGATGGCGTAGCCGCCGCCACGCGGCGGGGCGCTGCCGTCCACCGGGGCGTTCTGGCCGACGGACTGCTCCTCCGTGCTGTGGTCGGAGATGATCGGCATGCCGTCGGCGGTGGTCCGCACCGTCACCGTCTGGTCCGGCCCGCCGGCCACCTTGATGGTCTCGGTGCGGGTGGTGAACTTCTGGTCCTGGTTGTCGTACAGGTAGGTGTCGGGGCCGGTGACCTGCTCCAGGTAGAGATCCTGGACGTCGGCGCCGAGGTTGGTGAAGCCCCAGGAGATCGACTGGTTGTGACCGATGACGACACCCGGCATCCCGGCGAAGGTGAAGCCGGTGACGTCGTAGGGGCAGGCCGCGCTGACCGTGGTGCAGTGCAGCCCCATCTGATACCAGACGGAGGGGACGCCGGGGCCGAGATGCGGATCGTTGGCCAGCAGCGGCTTGGTGGTGGTGGTGTGGCTGCCCGCCACCACCCAGGAGTTGGAGCCGATGCCCTGGCCCGGGGCGCCGAGCAGCGCGGGGACGCTGTCGAGGTTCGCCGCGAGCTGGGTGGCGACCTGCTGCAGCCCCTGGACGGTGCCGGAGCCGCCGGCCGTGCCGGAGCCGCTGCCGGGCGTCGTCGAACTGCGGTAGGAGGCCGGGGTGCCGCTGGTACCGTTCCCGCCGTTGGACCCGGTTGAGCCGCTCCCGCCGTTGGACCCGGACGAGCCGTTCGAGCCGGAGGCGACGGTCTGCGCGGACGCTCCGGCGCCGTCCGCCGGGCGGTAGGTGGCCTTCTTGCCGTCCGCGTTGCTCACGGTGCCGGTTTTGGCCAGGATCGTCCCGTTGGTGCTGTACGGGTAGCTCGGGTACAGCTCGGCGATCTGCTGCTTGGTCAGACTCTGCGAGAGCAGCGAACGGTCGATCTCCTGCTGCATGTTGCCGCTGAGGTCCCAGGCCATCGCCTTGAGCCAGGAGATCGAGTCGACCGGGGTCCACGGCGCGGGCTTGTAGCCACCGTAGGCGGCGCCGAGCAGCGCGTACTCCAGCGAGGCGCCGGCCCCGCCCGGATGCTCGCCCAGCCAGGCGTTGACGCCGGCCGAGTAGGCGTCGAGGTTCTTCTTGGTCTCCGGGTTCAGCATGGTGTCGTACTCGGTCTGGGCCACCCCGCGCCAGTTCATGGTGCGGATGAAGGTGTCCGTCTGGACCTGGCTCTTGCCGAACATCGAGGCCAGGGTGCCGGAGGTGACATGGCGATTGACGTCCATCTGCCAGAACCGGTCCTGGGCCTGGACGTAGCCCTGGGCCATGAAGAGGTCGGCGGAGGTGTCCGCGTAGATCTGCGGAATGCCGTTGGCGTCACGCTCCACCTGCACCGGGCCTGACAGCCCGGCGAGATGGATGCTGCCCGTGGTCTGCGGGAAGGAGGCGCGGACCGTTCGTACGCCGAGCCATCCGCCCACCGCGGCGCCGGCCACCAGCAACAGGGCGAGCAGAACGACCAGCAAGCGCAGGCGCCGGAACTTCTTGGTGCGGGGCATCAGGGTCCTTGGTGGGGCAGGGGCTCGTCCGCCGCCGTGCGGTGCGGCGGAGCCGACGCTAACACCTCAGCCCCGGGGCTTGCGGACTGGCACCTGACCAGCTCGTCATCTTTCCGAAACCGGAAGGAATCCCAAGCCCAGGTAAAATAACCGTCAGGTCAAGCGGCGCCCTCTCCCCGGCCGCCCATCAGGTCTTTTCTGTGAACCGCCTGTGCCTGTTCCGCTCCCTTTCCGCGCCGTCAAACCCCCTGCCGCGAGGTGCTCCTGAGTGACCGTTCACCATCTCGACACACTGCTGCTGATGTTCTCGCTGGTACTGCTCATCGCGGTCGTCGCGGTGCGGCTGTCCTCCCGCAGCGGGCTCCCCAGCCTGCTGCTCTATCTCGGCATCGGTGTCGCCCTGGGCCAGGACGGTTTCGGCATACGGTTCGACAACGCGTCACTGACCCAGGTACTGGGCTATGCGGCGCTGGTGGTGATCCTCGCCGAGGGCGGACTCGGGACGAAGTGGACGGACATCAGGCCCGCTGTCCCGGCCGCGGCGGTGCTGGCCACCGTCGGCACCGGGGTGAGTGTCGGGGTGACCGCGCTGGGAGCGCATCTGCTGGTCGGCGCCGACTGGCGGCTGTCGCTGCTGCTCGGCGCGATCGTGTCGTCCACCGACGCGGCTGCGGTCTTCTCGGTGCTGCGGCGGGTGCCGCTGCCGCCGCGGCTGAGCGGTCTGCTGGAGGCCGAGTCCGGGTTCAACGACGCCCCGGTGGTCATCCTGGTCGTCGCCTTCGCCACCACCCGCCCGGTGGAGAGCTGGTACGAGCTGCTCGGCTCGATATCCCTGGAGCTGGCGATCGGACTGGTCGTCGGTCTGCTGGTCGGCAAGCTGGGTTCGCTGGCGCTGCGGGACATCGCGCTGCCGTCCTCCGGCCTCTACCCCATAGCCGTGGTCGCGCTCACGCTGTTCGCCTACGCGGGCGGCGCGCTGATGCACGGCTCCGGCTTCCTCGCCGTCTACGTCAGCGCGGTATTCCTGGGCAACGCCCGGCTGCCGCACGGGCCCGCCACCCGGGGCTTCGCCGAGGGGCTCGCCTGGATCGCGCAGATCAGCATGTTCGTCCTGCTCGGCCTGCTGGTGAACCCGCACACGCTGGTCGACGCGATCGTGCCGGCCCTGGTGGTCGGCCTGGTGCTGGTGTTCCTGGCCCGGCCGCTGTCGGTGCTGGTGACCATGACGCCGTTCGGGATGGTCTGGCGCGAGCAGGCGCTGCTGTCCTGGGCCGGCCTGCGCGGCGCGGTACCCATCGTGCTGGCGACCATCCCGGTGGTGGCGAACGTGCCGGGCGCGGAACGGCTGTTCAACACGGTGTTCCTGCTGGTCGTGGTGTTCACCCTGGTGCAGGGCCCGACGCTGCCGTGGGTCGCCCGGCGGCTGCGGATCGGCGACCCCGCTCACGCCGACCTGCTGGACGTCGAGTCCGCGCCGCTGGAGCGGCTGCACGGTCATCTGCTGTCACTGTCACTGGCCCCGGGCTCCCGGCTCGCGGGCGTCGAGATCAGCGAGCTGCGGCTGCCCAGGGGCGCGGCGGTGACCCTGGTGGTCCGCGACGGCGCGAGCTTCGTCCCGGCGCCGACGACGGTGCTCCGGCCCTCGGACGACCTGCTGGTGGTCAGCACCGACGAGGTGCGGGACCGGGTCGAACGGCGGCTGCGGGCGGTGGACCGCGGCGGGAAGCTCGCGGGCTGGCTGGGCGAGCGCAGCGAGTACTGACGCCGGGCAGGGCCCCGGCGCGCGCCGGACCGCCCCGTCCCCAGCGTTGTCACAGCTCACACGGGCCACGGTGGACTATCGCCGCGGAATAACGCATCATTGACCGTCGTTAGCACTCATCAGGCGAGAGTGCCAGGAGGAATGACAGTGCCGACGTACCAGTACCAGTGCACCGAGTGCGGTAACGGCCTGGAGGCTGTCCAGAAGTTCACGGACGACGCCCTCACGGTCTGCCCCGCGTGCAGCGGAAAGCTGCGCAAGATCTACTCCGCTGTGGGTGTGGTCTTCAAGGGCAGCGGCTTCTACCGCACCGACAGCCGCTCGTCGTCGAGCAGCACCGTGAGCGCGGCGAAGTCGGGCGGCGGCACGCCCTCGGCGTCCTCGTCCTCCTCGTCGGGCGACTCGTCGTCGAGCAGCTCCTCGTCGAGCTCCTCGACCACCGCGAGCAGCAGCGCCTCGCCCGCAGCCTGACCGCAGACGCTCCGCCCGGCCCCGCTCCGTTCCTGTTCCGTAAGGACGCGCGGGGCTGTGGCGTACCCGGAGCGCTCCCTATGCTGCGAAGCATGGCCAACCCCACACCGAGCAGCTCCACGGCGACCCCTGCGAGCAGCACCCCCACCGCCGAGGTGGGCATCATCGGCGGCACCGGACTGTACGCACTGGCCGACGACCTCGCCGAGGTCGTCGTGGACACCCCCTACGGGCCGCCGAGCGACTCGCTGTTCGTGGGCGAGGTGGCGGGGCGCCGGGTCGCCTTCCTGCCCCGGCACGGACGCGGGCACGGGGTGCCGCCGCACCGGATCAACTACCGCGCCAACCTGTGGGCGCTGCGCTCACTCGGGGTGCGCCAGGTGCTCGGCCCCTGCGCCACCGGTGGCCTGCGGCCCGAGCACGGCCCGGGCACCCTGCTCGTCCCCGACCAGTTCGTCGACCGCACCGCGGGACGCGCCCAGACCTACTACGACGGTGAGCTGCGCCCGGACGGTGTCCGTCCCGAGGTCGTGCACGTCTCCGCCGCCGACCCGTACTGCCCCGTCGGCCGGGCGGCCGCGGTGAAGGCGGCCGGAGCCGCGGGCTGGGCGGCGGTGGACGGCGGCACGCTGGTGGTCGTCGAGGGCCCGCGCTTCTCGACCCGCGCCGAGTCCCGCTGGTACGGGGCCCAGGGCTGGTCGGTGGTGGGCATGACCGGCCACCCCGAGGCGGTGCTGGCCCGGGAGCTGGGCCTCTGCTACACCTCGATCGCGCTGGTCACGGACCTGGACGCGGGGGTGGAGACGGGCGAGGGAGTGACCCACGCGGAGGTGCTGCGGGTCTTCGCGGGCAGTATCGACCGGCTGCGCGGGGTTCTGTTCTCCGCCGTCGCGGGGCTGCCGGTGACGGCAGAGCGCGACTGCGTCTGCTCGCACGCCCTGGACGGGCTGGAGACCGGACTGGCGCTGGCGGACTGAGCCCGCCCGCACTCGGGAGGGTGAGCGGGTTGTCCACAGTCCCCGGGTTGTCCACAGAGCGGGGCCTGCCGGCCCGACCGGGATGCGGACTGGGACATCGTGGAGTTCGTCAGCTCCTCGACACCTCAGAGTTCAGGTGGTGGTCCCATGTCCGTGTTGATCGACACGCCGGTCCGCAGCGGGAACCGGTCTCGCAGCCACGCCCCTCGTACCCACTCGCTGCGCCCCACCCCCGGGCGGGACGCCCCGACAGGCGGCGCGGAGGCGCCGGCCTTGACGCCGGCACAGGCTGCGACCGGGGAGCCGGAGCCGGGAGGGCTGCCCGGCCTGGGACGGGAACCGGCGCCGGGTGCGACGCCCGGACGCGGCCAGGGAGCGTCCGCCGGGCAGGCACGTGCCGGGACCGACGCGGCAGGGACTGGCTCGGCCGGGGATGACGCGGGATGGGACGACGCGAGGTGGGACAGCGCGGCCTGGGACCAGGACGCCTGGAGCCAGGACACGTGGGCGACGGACCCCTCCCCCGGCGTCGCCTCCCCATCGGTCGCCTCCCCCGCCGTCGCCGCGCCATCGGTCGTGTCCCCGTCCGTGGCACCGGCGGCTGCGCCGGTGGAGGCACCGGGCCCGCCGGGGACGTTCCCGGCATTCGCGTCCGCCCCGGCAACCACTGTTGCCGCAGCCGCAGGTCCGAGTCCGGAGCCTGCGCCCACCGTCGGGGTGGGTCCCTCCTCGCCACGGTCCGTCCGGACCCTGCCGTGCGACAGACCCGCCGTGCCCCCGACGCGGGCCGTCGCCCCGTTCCCCCCGATCCGGGCCGGTGGCGGCCGGCACCGGCTGCCGTCCGCCGTACGACGAAGGCCCGGGCCTTTCGCGGCCGGGCTGATGGTCGCGGCGACCACACTCGCCGCCGGCTCGCTGCGGAGCTTCACACCGCCCGCCGCGAGCCACCGGACCGCCGACGCACCCCCGCACGTGGTGTGGGGCAGCTGAGGCTGCGGCGTGCGGGCTTCCGGGACAGCCGGTCCGATCACTCGGGCGGGTGATTCCGGCGGGTGAAGCAGAGGCCGGTCCCACCCCGCGCGGCCCGCCCGGAAGGCACCGGGTGATGTGACGTTTCCGCAGGTGAAAACCATGGCCGGAGAGTTGCCGCACAGCCCTTTCGGGGGCGTACGAGTGAAGCGGGCGGGCGTCGGCACGGCAGCGGCTGCCACTAGGTTCCCAGGGACCTCATCCGACCCCTTGGCATGCAGAAGGAAGTCACCCCTGTGAAGGGCTTCAAGGCATTCCTGCTGCGCGGAAACGTCCTCGACCTGGCGGTCGCGGTCGTGATCGGCGCAGCCTTCACCCAAGTCATCAACTCGATCGTGAACGGCCTGATCAACCCGATCGTCGGCGCGTTCGGCACCTCCGACCTCAACGCCTACAAGTCCTGCCTGAAGGGGCCCTGCACCGTTGACGTCAAGACGGGTGCGGTCCAGGGCATCTCCATCGCCTGGGGCAACGTGCTGGGCAGCGTGCTGCAGTTCGTGATCACCGCTGCCGTGGTCTACTTCTGCATCGTCCTGCCGGCCAACCGTCTGCTGAAGATGTACATGGCCAAGCAGGAGCAGGAGACCAAGCAGGAGGAGGAGAAGGCCGCCTTCCAGGCCGAGCTGAGCGAGGTCCAGCTGCTCAGTGAGATCCGGGATCTGCTGGTCCACCAGCGCTGAGAGCACGGATCAGGGCCGCCGCCCGCCGCCCACGGCGAGGGGCCGGGGTACGTGACCCCGGCCCCTTCGGCTCGACGCGGCTTCAGCCGCCGTGGTGCGGCGGGGTCTCCCGCCGGTACCAGGCCTCGTCGCGGTGGGACTCGCCGCCGCCCCAGCCGGAGTCCGTGTCGTCACGGCTCGGCCGGGTCAGCGGGTCGTCGAAGACCAGCGCAGGGCGGGTGCGCCGGTCGGACGTCTCGGCTGCCCCTGCCGCCTGAACGGCATCGGCTGCCTCGGACGCCTCGCCCCTGGGATCTGACTCGCTCATCCGGTCAGGATAGGGCTCCGTCATGCCGCCTCGAATCCGGCATGGTCAGCGATCTTGCGCAGCTCGGCCAGGGCATGCTTCTCGATCTGGCGGATCCGTTCCCGGGTGAGACCGTGCTGCTTGCCGACCTCGGTGAGCGTACGCTCGCGCCCGTCCTCCATCCCGTACCGGGAGCGGATGATCGAGGCGGTTCGGCCGTCCAGGCGGCCGATCAGGCCGTCCAGTTCCTCGCGGCGCAGCATCACCATGACGGCGTCCTCGGGGGAGGTCGCGCCGGTGTCCTCGACGAGATCACCGAACTGGGTCTCGCCGTCGTCGTCCACGGTCATGTTGAGGCTGACCGGGTCCCGGGCCCAGTCCAGCACGTCCTTGATCCGCTCGACGGTGGTGTCCAGCTCCGCCGCCACCTCGGCGGGCTCGGCGTCCCGGCCCAGTTCCTTGGACTTCTCCCGCTGGACCCGCCGGATCCGTCCCAGTTCCTCGACGAGGTGCACGGGCAGGCGGATGGTGCGGGACTGGTCGGCGATGGAGCGGGTGATGGCCTGCCGGATCCACCAGGTGGCATACGTGGAGAACTTGAACCCCTTGCCGAAGTCGAACTTCTCCACAGCGCGGACCAGGCCGGCGTTGCCCTCCTGGATGAGGTCGAGCAGCGGCAGCCCGCTGCGCGGGTAGCGCCGCGCGACCGCTACCACCAGGCGCAGGTTGGAGCGGATGAAGACGTCCTTCGCCCGTGCGCCGTCGGCGACGATGGCGTGCAGTTCGTCCTCACTGGCACCGGCGGCGGTGTCGCCGCTCTGCAGCAGGTGCTCGGCGAAGACGCCGGCCTCGATGCGGGTGGACAGATCCACTTCCTGGGCTGCGTCGAGCAGTGGGGTCCTGGCGATCTCGTCGAGGTACATGCCGACGAGATCGCGGTCGGCCTCACCGCTGGTCGGACGCGCATTGCGGGTCCGGTCGGCCTTGTCGCGGACGACGGCACGGGTGGCCATGCGTACTCCTTCACGGCGGCTGGACGGGCCTGGCTGACCCGTTGGGTGACTTGCCTGGTGTCTTGCCTTTCGTAACGATGCAACGACCAGATTCCGGACATCATTCCCAAGGTGGCGATTTTTCTCCCCGAGTGCAGTATCCTGGCGAATTTTCCCGGGCTCATGCGCGGAGAGTGTGTGATCGCGTACGTCGTGATGTCGGCGCGGGTACGTCGTGACGTCGACGCGTCGGCGCCACACCCACGCAGGGACCGGGATACCGGTACGGGACCGCCGGCGGCAGCGCACCAGGGGTCGCACGGGTGGCACGAGCGAGTGCTGATAACACAGACGATTGTCCGCTCGCCCGTGGTTCCCCGCGCGTCGGCGGTGGGCCTCCGCAGGCGTCCGCCCGCGAGTGGATCAGCCAGGTATCAGCCCAGGTGGCGCACCCAGGTGGCGGTGGCTGCGGGTGGCCTGGCAGGTGTGGGCGGACCTGGCCGGTGGCGGTGGCTGCGGGTGGACTTACGGGAGCTGCCGCCCTCGGACGGAGGGCGGCAGCGGGTGTCCGGTGGAGCGTCAGCTACCGCTGTACTGGCGGCCGGCGAAGCGCCGGGCGAATCCGTCGCCGGTGTTCGCGGTGACGGTGTAGTCGTAGCGCCCCGCCGTGCTGCTCAGTGGGCCGCTCCAGCTGCCCCCGGCAGCGACGGTGACCTTCTGGGTGGACCCGCCGGACGCGCCCTGCGCCACGTTGACGCCGACGGTGAACACGACGGAGACCGTGCCGGCGTTGGTCAGGTGCAGCGTCTGGGTGGCACCGTCGGCCGCGTCCACGACATAGGCCTCGGGGTGCGCCTTGGTGGTGCTGGTCCACGTCCGGACATCGCCCTGGAAACCCCGGAGGTAGCCGTCCGGGCCGTGCAGGTCGATGTCGTAGAGGCCGCCGCCGTAGGTGAGAGCACTGAAGTAGTCGGAGATGCTGCCGCCCGCCGGGCAGGTGTAGCGCCAGTCGGCGAAGGTGCGGTGGTTGACCGCGTAGGCGGAGAAGCCACCGCCCAGGGAGCCGTTGCCGACGGTCTTGAACCAGAACCGGTTGGTGGACGGGTCGGTCCAGGAGGTGGTGTCGAAGCGGTAGCCGATCGGCAGCGCCGGGCGGTCACCGGACTCCGGGGTCGGCAGGGTGGAGCTGGACGGCGCCGTGGCGGCGGGCAGCGACTGCTCCGCGTCGGCGGCGGCGACCAGCGCCGCGGTGTCGGGCAGCGTTGTGGGGAAGCCGACCGGGGTGGTGGAGAAGCTGAACGCCGCGGTGAGGTCGCCGCAGATCTGCCGCCGCCAGGCGGAGATGTTGGGCTCGGTGACACCGGACCAGCGCTCGACGAACTGCAGTACGGAGGTGTGGTCGAAGGTCTGCGAGCAGACCCGGCCACCAGTGCTCCAGGGCGAGATCACGGTCATCGGCACCCGCGGGCCGAGGCCGATCGGCGCACCGCCGATGAACTCGTCGGCGGTGCCGGAGGGCGCCACCGGCGGGGCGACATGGTCGAAGAAGCCGTCGTTCTCGTCGAAATTGAGGAAGACCACGGTCTTCGCCCATACGTCGGGGTTGCTCGCCAGCGCGTCCAGGATGTTGTTGGCGTAGTCGGCCCCATAGGCGGGCGGGTACGCGGGGTGCTCGGACTTGGCGGCCGGGGCCACGATCCAGGACACCTGCGGCAGCACGCCGTTGGTGACGTCGGCGCGGAAGTCCGCGATGGAGTCCGCGGACCGGGCCAGGCCCTGGGTGTAGAGCGGCGAACTGGTGGACGCGTTCTGGAACTGGGTGAACCAGGCCAGGGGGTTGTCGTCGTAGTTGTCCGCCTCCTGGTAGATCTTCCAGCTCATCCCGGCGGACTGCAGGCGCTCCGGGTAGGTGGTCCAGGTGTAGCCCTTCTCGCTGTTGTCGGTGACCGGGCCGCCGGCCGTGCCGTTGGGGTCGATCCAACCGGTCCACTGGTAGAGGCGGTTGGGGTTGGTCGGACCCTGGACCGAGCAGAAGTACTGGTCGCAGATGGTGAAGGCGTCGGCGAGCGCGTACTGCCAGGGGATGTCGGCCCGGTCGTAGTAGCCCATCGTGGTCTTGGTCTTGGCCGGGATCCAGTTGTTGTAGAGCCCGTTGTTCCAGGCCGAGTGGGTGCCGGACCAGGAGTGGTCGAGGTCGGAGATCCGCTGGGCGTCGGTGGTGCTGGTGTCCAGGTGCCAGGGCTGCAGGACGGAGCCGCCCTTGGGGCCGCTGACGGTCTGCCTGAAGACGTTGGAGCCGTTCGGGAAGCGCAGCACCGAGGTGTCGCCGAACCCTCGGACGCCGGAGAGGTTCCCGTAGTAGTGGTCGAAGGAGCGGTTCTCCTGCATGAGAATCACGACGTGGGCGACGTCGGCGATCGAGCCGCTGCCGGTCGTCGCGCGGGTGGCGGCTGCGGCACGCAGAACCGAGAGCGGCAGCGCGTTCGCCCCTACGGCGGCGGCACCGGCAGCGCCGGCGCCGAGGAACGTGCGACGGGAGAGCGAGGGCATGACGGAACCTCCGGGAACCGGGCAGGGATGGGGAGGGCACTCCCGTTCACTGTCGGAGCGGGAGATGACGTGCGGCCCCGAGGCGCATGACGCCGCCATGAACATGGCCGTACTTGTGGTCCATACCCGTTATTCATACGTGATGTGATGGATCATCATATGCCGACTGCCGCCGCCCGGACAGGGGTCGACGGCAGGCGCTCGCGGAAGGGTCACCGGGTTGGGCTACCGGCAGCGTCAGGCGCTGTGCTGTTGGACGCCGTGCTGTTGGACGCCGTGCCGTTGCAGGCTGTGCCGTTGGCCGTTCTGGTGCGCCTCGGGTTGAAGACCCAGACCCGCAGCAGCAGGAAGCGCACGACGGTGGACAGGGCGTTCGCGCCGACCAGCGCTCCGAGCTCGGCGAGGTGCGAGGCACCGGGCGCAGCCACCCTCACCAGGGCCAGCGTCGCGGTACTCAGCACCAGCCCGATCAGAAACGCGATACCGCCCTCGACCTGGTGTTTCAGCGCGTCCCTCGAACCGGTGACGCCGAAGGTGAAGCGCCGGTTGGCGGCGGTGTTGGCGATCGCGGTGACGAACAGCGCCAGCGCGTTGGCCAGCACCGCGGGCGTCAGCTGACGCAGCACCAGGTACAGCGCCAGGTACGCCAGCGTGCTGACGACTCCGATCACGGCGAAGCTGGACAGCTGCCGTCGCATCGCGGGCGGCAACTGGGCCTGCTGCACCCGGGGCGGCACCGGCAGCCGGGTGGCACCCGAGACGGTCCTCCTGGCCACCCGCCACATCCCCTTGAGGTCGTCCTTCACCGTGCGGACGATGTCGACCCGGCTGTCCGGGTCGTCCACCCAGTCCACCGGGACCTCGTGGATCCGCAGCCCGCTGCGCTCGGCCAGCAGCAGCAGCTCGGTGTCGAAGAACCAGGTCTGGTCCTCGACCGCGCCGAGCAGCGCCTGCACCACGTCGGTGCGTCCGGCCTTGAAGCCGCACTGGGCGTCGGAGAACCTCGCGGCCATGGCGGTACGCAGCATCAGGTTGTAGCCGCGGGAGATGAACTCGCGCTTGGGCCCGCGGACCACCGCCGAGCCGCGGTGCAGCCGGCTGCCGATGGCCAGGTCGCTGTGCCCGGAGAGCAGCGGTGCGACCAGGGGCAGGAACGCCTCCAGGCCGGTGGAGAGGTCCACGTCCATGTAGCTGACGACGTCGGCGTCGCTGGCACTCCAGACGTGCCGCAGGGCGCGGCCCCGGCCCTTCTGGTCGAGGTGAACCGCGCGGACCGGCGCGAGTTCGGCGGCGAGGCCGGCGGCGACCTGCCAGGTGCCGTCGGTGCTGGCGTTGTCGGCGATGGTGATCCGGAAGCGGTAGGGGAAGGTCGAGGCCAGGTAGGCGTGCAGCCGCCGGACGCTCTGTGCGAGGACGCGCTCCTCGTTGTGGACGGGGACGACGATCTCGACGAGTCGGGCGCCCGCCGTCGGCTGGGCTTGCGGCTGGGCCGCCGGCGCTGTCGGTTGGCTCATGTCTGCCACCGTTGGCCATGGGACTGTGCACAGACTGTGGCCGACTTAGCGGGGACATGAGAGTCCGCGCCCCGGCTACCCCCGGGTCTCCGGGAAGCCCTGGCGGAGCCGGGTCTTGAGCACCTTGCCGGAGGCGTTGCGCGGAAGCTCCTGGACGAACTCGACCTGCCGCGGCACCTTGTAGTTGGCCATCTCCCGCCGCGACCAGGCGATCAGCTCCTCCGCCGCGCCGGGCGGCGGCTCCGTCCCGGGCACCACGAAGGCCTTGCCCACCTCACCGAGCCGGGGGTCGGGGACCCCGACCACGGCCACGTCGGCGACCAGTGGATGCCGGGCCAGCACCCGCTCGATCTCGGCCGGATAGGCGTTGAAGCCGCCAACGGTGTACATGTCCTTGAGCCGGTCGGTGATCCGCAGGTTGCCCTCGTCGTCGAGTACCCCGATGTCGCCGGTGCGCAGCCAGCCGTCGCGGGTGAAGGCAGCCTCGGTCTCCGCCTCGTCCTCGAAGTACTCGCGCATCACCGGATACCCCTGCACCTGCACCTCGCCGGGGGTGCCCGGCTGCTGCGGCTTGCCCTCCTCGTCGGCGATCCGGACGCTGACGCCCGGGACGGCGCGGCCGGAGGTGGCGGCGATCAGCCCGGGGTCGTCGCCACGCCGGCACATGGTGACCAGGCCGCAGGACTCGGTCAGTCCGTACGCGGTGAGGACGGTGGTGAACCCCAGCTCCTCCCGAATCCGGGTGACCAGCTCCAGCGGGACGACGGCGGCCCCGGTCACCGCGAGCCGCAGCGTGCCCAGGTCGTACCCGGCCCGGGCCGGGTGGTCCAGCAGCGACTGGTAGACCGTGGGCGCACCGGGCAGCACGGTGACCCGTTCGGTGGAGATCTTGGCGAGCACCGCCTCGGCCTCGAAGACCGGCTGCGGCAGCACCGTGGCCCCGCGCATCAGTGCGGCCAGGATCCCGGCCTTGTAGCCGAAGGTGTGGGTGAACGGATTGACCACCAGGTAGCGGTCGCCCTCGGCGAGTCCGGCCAGGTCGGCCCAGGTGGAGAAGGCCCGCAGGGTCTGGGCGTGGGTGGTGACCGCGCCCTTGGGACTGCCGGTGGTGCCGGAGGTGAACAGGATGTCGGCCGGGTCCTCGGGACGGATCGCGTCGGCGCGCTGCTGGACGCTGCGCGCGGGGACGTCACGGGCCGCGTCGAGGAAGCCGCGCCAGCTCCGGAACCCTTCGGGCGCGTCGGCCCGGTCGCCCAGCACCACGGCGTTCCGCAGGCCGGGCAACTCCGCGAACGGTCGGCCCGCACCGCCCTGTGCGGCCGCGCCGCCACCGGGCCGCCCGGCCGCCGCCCGCAGCGCGGAGACGTAGCTGACGCCGAGGAAGGCGTCCGTGACGAACAGCAGCTCGGCGCGGGTGCGGCGGAGCAGCTCGACCGCCTCGGCACCCTTGAGCCGGGTCCCCAGCGGGACGAGCACGGCGCCCGCCGTCACCGCGCCCAGCGCGGCCACGACGAAGTCGGGGGTGTTCGGTGCCCAGATCGCGACCCGGTCGCCCGGCCCGACCCCGGCCGCCATCACCGCGGCCGCCGCCCGTTCGACCCGTACGCCCAGGTCACGGTAGCTGAGCCGAGTGCGCGGGCCGACCACCGCCTCGGCCTCGCCGTAGCGCTGGGCGGCGATCCGCACCAGCCCCGGGATCGTGCCCCACTCCAGGTCCCCGCGCACAGATTCCTCCACTGGTCGCTCGGCCGCCCCTTGATGACGCTTCGTCAGATTAGATCCGCTACGGACTTCCGGCCAAGACCCACGCCGCCTATTCTGACGGCACGTCAGATTCGCTGCACTCGGGGGAATCCATGCTCAAGGACCGTACGGCGATCGTCGGCATCGGACAGACCCGCTTCGCCAAGCACCTCGACGAGCCGGAGAAGACCCTTGCCTGCCGGGCCGTGCTGGCCGCCCTGGACGACGCCGGGATCGACCCGTCGGAGGTCGACGCCCTCGCCTCCTACACCATGGAGGAGACCGACGAGGTCGAGCTGGCCAAGTCGATCGGCGCCGGCGACATCACCTTCTTCAGCCGCATCGGCTTCGGCGGCGGCGGCTCCTGTGCCACCGTCGCCCACCTGGCCATGGCCGTCGCCACCGGGCAGGCGAGCGTCGGGGTCGCCTGGCGGTCCCGCAAGCGCGGCTCCGGGGTCCGGCCGTGGACCAGTACCTCGGTGCAGCTGCCCACACCCGCGCAGTGGACCCGCCCGTTCGGGCTGCTGCGGCCCGCCGACGAGATCGCCATGCTGGCCCGCCGCTACATGCACGAGTACGGCGCGACCCGGGACCACCTCTTCAACGTCGCGCTGGCCTGCCGCAACCGCGCCAACCAGAACCCCGCCGCGGTGATGTACGACCGGCCGCTGACCCGTGAGATGTACATGGACGCGCGCTGGATCTCCGAACCGCTCTGCCTCTACGACAACTGCCTGGAGACGGACGGCGCGCTCGCCTGCGTGGTGGTCAGTGCCGAGCGGGCACGTGACTGCCGTCGGAAACCGGTCTACGTCCACTCCGTCGCACAGGGGCTGCCGGCCCAGCACCACGGCATGGTCAACTACTGGAACGACGACCCGCTGACCGGCCCCGCCTGGACCGCAGCCCGCCAGCTGTGGAAGACCGCCGACCTCGGTCCACAGGATGTGGACACCGCGCAGATCTACGACGCCTTCACCCCGCTGATCCCGCTGTCGCTGGAGGGCTACGGCTTCTGCGCACGCGGCGAGGGGGCGGCCTTCACCGAGGGCGGCGCGCTGGAACTGGGCGGGCGACTGCCCATCAACACCGCCGGCGGCGGGCTCTCCGAGGGCTATGTGCACGGGTTCAACCTGATCAACGAAGGCGTCCGGCAGCTCCGCGGCAGCTCCACCGCGCAGGTGCCCGACGCCGCGACCTGCCTGGTCACCGCCGGGGAGGGCGTCCCCACCTCGGCCCTGCTGCTGCGCGCCTGACCGGACGACGGCCCCGACTAGGCCAGCGCCCCGACCGGAGCGCAGCGGCGCCCCCGACGAGAGAGACGAGCCCCGATGACGTCATCCGCCGACACCACCGCGCCCGGCGCCACGCCCCGCACCGGCACCGGCAGCGCGCCGATCAGCGGCAGCGGGCACGGCACCGCCCCCAGCGCGGCGGCGACCGACCCGGCGGGCCCCGCCGTACCCGGCTCCGTGACGGCCGCCGTGCATGCCGCCGGAGGCATGGCGGACGGCCTGCTGCTGCCGTGGCCGGACGTCGACGGCGAGCCGTTCTGGCAGTACGCGCTGCGCGGCGAGCTCCGGGTGCAGGCCTGCGCCGACTGCGGACTTCGGCGCTTCCCGCCCCGTCCGTGCTGCCCGCACTGCCACAGCTTCGACTCCCGGTGGCAGCCGACGTCGGGACGCGGGCGGATCTGGTCCGTCGTCGTCGCCCACCCCCCGCTGCTGCCCGCCTACGCGGAACGCGCCCCCTACCCGGTCGCCGTGGTCGAACTGGACGAGGACCCCCGGATCCGGATGGCCGGCACGCTCACCCCGTCGGTCCGCCGCCCCGATGCCCCGTGGAACGCGGTGGCCCCGGGCCGGCTGCGCATCGGCGCCGCGGTGCAGGTGGTCTTCCAGACCGTCGCCCCCGGTGTCGCCGTCCCGCGCTGGGCACTGTGCGCGAGCCAGGGCAACAGCCAGGGAACCGGCCAGGGAACCGGCCAGACCGGAAACCCTTCCTGAGGCCGGGGCTGAGGCTGGTGCCGAGGTCGGGGCGGTCGGGCACTGAGCCACCCCGGTTACGATGCTCGGCATGACATGGCTGATCACAGGCGGAGCGGGTTTCATCGGGGCACACGTGGTGCGCTCCATGGTCGAGGACGGTCGCGCCGTCGTCGTCCTGGACGATCTGAGCACCGGTGATCCGGGCCGGCTGCCGGCCGGGGTGCCGCTGGTCACCGGGTCGACGCTGGACCGCGAGCTGGTGGCCCGGGTGCTGAAGGAGCACCAGGTCACCGGTGTGCTGCACATCGCCGCCAAGAAGCAGGTGGGCGAATCGGTGGAGCAGCCGCTGCGCTATTACCACGAGAACGTCGAGGGCCTGCGGGTCGTCCTGGACGCCGCCGCCGAGACGGGCGTGCGCCGGTTCCTGCTCTCCTCCTCCGCCGCCGTGTACGGGATGCCGGATGTCGAGACCGTCACCGAGCAGACCCCCTGCGTCCCGATGAGCCCGTACGGCGAGACCAAGCTCGTCGGCGAGTGGCTGGTCAAGGCGACCGGGCGGGCGCACGGCATGGGCACGGTGTCGCTGCGCTACTTCAACGTGGCCGGGGCGGCCACCCCGGAGCTGGGCGACCCGGGGGTCTTCAACCTGGTGCCGATGGTCTTCGAGCGGCTGGACGCCGGGCTGGACCCGCTGATCTTCGGCGCCGACTACGACACCCCGGACGGCACCTGCGTCCGCGACTACATCCACATCTCCGACGTGGCCTCCGCGCACGTCGCCGCCGTCCGGCGGCTGGAGGCGGACCCGGACGGCACCGAACTGGTCCTCAACATCGGCCGGGGCGAGGGTGTGTCGGTCCGCGAGATGCTGGACGCCATCGGCAGCGTCACCGGACTGGACACCACCGGCGAGGTGGTCGCCCGCCGGGCCGGCGACCCGGCGCGCGTGGTGGCCTCCGCCGAGCTGATCGCCAAGGAGCTCGGCTGGACCGCCGAGCACGACCTCGACTCGATGATCCGCTCCGCCTGGGCCGGCTGGCGCCTCCGTCACGGGTGACCGTCCCCGGGTCCCACCGGGGCGCGCGGCACCAGCCGTGCGCCCCGGCGCCCCAGGGCGCCCGCCTCGCTGCGACGGCTCAGTCGCGGTCGGTCGCGGTGCCCCGGACCGCGTCCAGGGCGTAGACGCAGCGGTCCTTGCTGCAGGCGAAGACCCTGCCCTGTGCGGCCACCGGGGAGCCGGTGATCTCGCCGCCGGTGTCCAGCTTCCAGCGCAGCCGCCCGGTGGTCAGGTCCAGGGTGTGCAGGGAGTGGTCCCTGCTGCCCAGGTGGACCAGTCCGTCGGCGGCCGCCGGGGCGCCGGTCAGCTCACCGCGCGCGCTGTAGCGCCAGCGCTCCTCGCCCCGACGGGCGTCGAACGCGTAGAGCGTGTCGGCGCTGCCGACCAGCACCGTGCCCGCCTCGACGACCACCGGGTCCGCGCCCTGGCGGCCACCGGTACGAGCCCGCCAGCGCAGCGAGCCGGTGGCCGCGTCCAGGGCGACGACGGTGCCGAGGTAGTCGGCGACGTAGAGCCCCCCGGCGGCCTGGTCGTCGTCCAGGGTCGGCGGAGTGAACAGCACCACCTGCGCGTCGTGCCGCCAGCGCTCGGCGCCGGTGGCCTCGTCCAGTGCGAGCACCCGGGCGCCCGAGGTGACGTGGAGCAGGCCGTTGCGCAGTACCGGGTGCGAGGGGACGTCCTCCCCCACCTGGTAGGTCCAGCGGGAGTGGCCGGTCGTCAGGTCCGCCGCGTGCAGCCGCCCGCCGCCGTAGTAGTAGACCGAGTCGCCGAGCACGCACGGGCCCGACTGGGGGCTCTCGTAGTCCTGCTGGGCCCCGTCGGCCTGCCACATCGGGCTGCCGTCGATCGCGGACAGCACTCGGACGCCGCCGCCCCGGGTCCCGGCGACCAGTGCGCCGCCGCCCGCGTCGAGGGAGAACGCCCAGCCGTCGACGACCGCGCGCCAGCGCTCGGCACCGTCCACGGCGCCGAGGGTGAACACATTGGGCCCGTCGGCGGCGTGCACCTGGCCGTCCGCCACGGACATCGCCCAGGCCACGTCCCGGGTCTTGAAGCGGCGCCGGCCCGTGGCGATGTCGAAGGCATGCACCTCGAAGCTGGTGACGTAGAGCGCACCGTCGCTGACCTGCGGCGCACCCCAGACGTCGTTGGTCATCCGGAACCGCCAGGGCCGCCAGCGGGGGTCCCCGGCCGCCCCGGCCTGAGCCTGTGCCTGGGACTGCGCCTGGGCCTGCTCCGTGGTCGTGGGGACCCGACGGATCCAGCCGGTGCCGGGCGGGGGCACCGGATCGCCCTCGGCGCCGGTCGAGGTCTCGCCCGCCTTGACGCCGGGTCCGATCGACACCGACCCGCCGACCAGCCGCACCACCGGGGTGGGCGAGGTGGGGCCGGCGACGGCGGCCTCGTCCGGGACCGGCGCCGCATGCCGGCGCCCGCCGCCGGGCTGCACCTTCTTGGTCGGCGGATGCTCCTCCACCAGCGCCGCCTGTGCGGGAACGGCGGCGGGCAGGGGCGAGGGAACGACCACCGAATGCTGCGAACGCGGATCGACGGTCACCGGCCCCGAGACGACCGCCGACACCCCGACCGGGGCCGGCACCGGCGCCTGCTGGGGCTGATGCTGAGGCTGCGGAGCGTGCTCCGGCTGACGCTGCGGCGCCTGCTGCGGCTGATGCTGTGGCGCTTGCTGCGCCTGATGCTGGGGCGCTTGTTGCGCCTGATGCTGGGGCTGCGCCGGCGGATACTGCGGTGCGCCCTGCGGCGGATAGCCGTAGCCGCCCTGACCACCCTGCCCCTGCGCACCCTGCCCCGGCGCACCCTGGCCGCCCTGCGGCGGGTAGCCCGACTGCGGCGGCTGCGGCGGGGCCGGCGGACGGCGGTTGGGGTGGCGGCGGCGGTCGATCAGTTCCAGGGCCGACGGCGGCAGCCAGTCCCGCGAGTCGTCGTCACCGTCCCCGTGCGAGAACAGGTGCGGGGCCAGCTCGGCCTGGATCTGCGCAGGCGTCAGCCGCCGTTCCGGGGCCGGGCGCATACAGGCCTTGACCAGCGGCGCCAGCTCCGGCGCGAGGCCCGACAGGTCGGGCGCCTCACGCAGCAGCATGAACACCGTCTCCACCGGGTTGGACCCGTGGTACGGCGCGTGGCCGGTGGCCGCGAAGACCATCAGCGAGCCGAGCGAGAAGACGTCGCTGGCGCCGGTGACGCCGCGGCTGTCCCTGGCCTGCTCCGGCGACATGTAGGCCGGGGTGCCCACCGCGACGTTCGTCATGGTCAGCCGGGTGTGCGAGACCCCGGCGGCGATGCCAAAGTCGATGACCCGCGGCCCGTCCTCGGTGACCAGTACGTTCGACGGCTTGAGGTCGCGGTGCACCAGCCCGGCCGCGTGGATCGACTGCAGCGCCTCGGCCGTACCGGCGATGAGCCAGCGGACCGCGTCCACCGGCATCGGGCCGCACTCACCGACCAGGTCCTCCAGCGAGGGAGCCGGGATGTAGGCCGTGGCCAGCCACGGCACCGGCGCGTCCGCGTCCGCCTCCACCACAGCGGCCGTGTAGAAGCCGCTGACCGTCCGCGCCGCCGCGATCTCGCGGGCGAAGCGGACCCGGAACAACTGGTCCTCCGCCAGTTCCGCACGCACGGTCTTGATCGCGACCCGGCGCCCCGCCGAGGACCGGGCCAGGTAGACCAGGCCCATCCCGCCCGCGCCAAGGCGGCCGAGCACCTCGAAGGGTCCGATCCGCCTCGGATCGTGCGCCGTCAGCTGGTCCACGTACCTCACACCTCCCCGTATGTGACGTCACAGGTCTGCGCCTGGCTCGCCGCGCCTGGTCGTCCGGGTCTGATTCTCCAACGCGAACCCGTGCCAGGGCCAACCAACCCCGCAGAAACGTCGCCGACCGGCCAAGCACACCCGTTCGGGCACTGTGTTTTGGACACTCCGGGGGCACGTCCGGCAACTGATCCAGAAATCGCCGTCCGCGCGTTAGATTGACGATCGGAGACGTGTCCGGAATACGTGGAGGCGCACGGGAGGCGCGACATGGCTGACGCCGCAGGACAGCTCGTCCCGGTCCTGGAGGATCTGCTCGGTACGGAGCTGCCGATACGGCTGCGCACCTGGGACGGCGCGGAGGCCGGGCCCTCCGGCGCGCCGTTGCTGGTGCTGCGCAACCGCCGCGCACTGCGGCACCTGCTCTGGCGGCCCGACGAACTGGGCCTGGCCAGGGCCTATGTCGCCGGTGACCTGGAGCTGGCCCCGGAGACCGACCTCTACCAGGTGCTGGGCGCACTGGACCGGCTGATCTCGCAGAGCCACACGGTGTCGCTGCGGCCGCACCCCCGGGACCTGTTCGGTCCGCAGGGGCGCCGGCTGCTGCGGACGGCGGTGGGCGTGGGCGCGCTCGGCCCCAGGCCGCCGCTGCCGCCCGAGGAGGCGACCCGGGAGAAGCTGACCGGCGCCCGGCACTCGCTGCTGCGGGACCGCAAGGCCATCAGCCACCACTACGACGTGGGCAACGAGTTCTACTCACTGGTGCTGGGCCCCTCGATGGTCTACTCGTGCGCCTACTGGCCGGCCGGCACCACCGGTCTCGAAGCCGCCCAGGAGGCCAAGCTCGACCTGATCTGCCGCAAACTCGGCCTGCGCGAGGGCATGCGGCTGCTGGACGTGGGCTGCGGCTGGGGCTCCCTGCTGCTGCACGCCGCCGAGCACTACGGCGTGCGCGGCACCGGGATCACCCTCTCCGCCGAGCAGAAGCGCGGCGCCGAGGAGCGGATCGCCGAGGCGGGCCTGTCGGACCGGGTGACGATCCGGCTGCAGGACTACCGCGAGGTCGCTGACGGCCCGTACGACGCGATCTCCAGCGTGGGGATGGCCGAACACGTCGGCTCCGAGCAGTTCCGCCGCTACGGCACCCAGCTGTACGGGCTGCTGGCCCCGGGCGGGCGGCTGCTGAACCACCAGATCGCGCGCCGGCCGAACCTGCCCGGCGAGGACTACCGGATGAGCCCCTTCATCGCCGCCTACGTGTTCCCGGACGGGGACCTGTCGCCGGTCGGCAACACCGTCAGCCTGCTGGAGGAGGCCGGTTTCGAGATCCGGGACGTGGAATCGCTGCGCGAGCACTACGCCCTGACGCTGCGGGCCTGGGTGGACAACCTGGAGGCCGAGTGGGACCAGGCGGTGAAACTGACCACCCTGGGCCGGGCCCGGGTCTGGCGGCTCTACATGGCGGCGTCGGCGATGGCCTTCGAGGAGAACCGGATCGGAGTGAACCAGATCCTGGCGGTGCGCACGGGGTCTGACGGTGCCAGCGGGCTGCCGCGCAGCCGGGAGGAGTGGCTGGCCAAGGACGTCTGAGCGGGCCCGGGCGGGGCCCGGGGGACTGTCACCGAACGGCCGGGGAGCAGCCGTGACCGCGACGGAGGCCGTGCGGCTACTGGTCCGTCAGTCTGACGGACCATTGGTCGTGCTCGCCGAATAGCGCGGAGATCTTGCCAAGGTAAACTGACGGCATGACAGGACAAGTTCGCACCGTCGACGGGCGTGTCGCCGGGCGACGCGGGCAGGCGACGCGGCAGAAGCTGCTCGAATGCCTTAGCGAGATGCTCAGCACATCGCCCTACCGGGACGTCAAGGTCATCGACGTCGCCCGGATGGCGGGTACCTCCCCCGCAACGTTCTACCAGTACTTCCCCGACGTCGAGGGCGCTGTCCTCGAAATCGCGGACGGAATGGCCCGGGATGGCGCCGCCCTGAAGGACCTGGTCGCCGAGAAGTCGTGGGCCGGCAAGACCGGCTACCAGACGGCTGAGGAGCTGGTGGACGGCTTCCTCAACTTCTGGCGCGACAACGAGGCAATCCTCCGTGTGGTGACGTTGGGCTCGGCGGAAGGGGACAAGCGGTTCTTCAAGATCCGCATGAAGATCCTCAACGCCGTGACCAACTCGCTCACGGACTCCCTGAAAGCACTCCAGGACACCGGCAAGGCCGACAAGTCCGTCAGTGCGCCGGCTGTCGCCGGCTCCCTGGTGGCCATGCTGGCCGCCGTCGCCGAGCACCAGAAGGGGTTCGACTCCTGGGGCGTCAAGGCCAAGGAGCTCAAGCCCAGCCTGGCGCTTCTGGTCTACCTCGGCATGACCGGTAAGAAGCCGCCGAAGTAGCAGACCGCTACTGAGCGCGGCCGCAGCACCAGTCCTGGGTCGCGAGCCCCGGCCTCCTGTCCGGCCGGACCGAACCGAGCCGTTAGGCACGCCTCGGGGGAGGTACATCGGTTCGAAGCTCGCGTCCATGTCCACCAAGGGCGGTCCCCACCCGGGGACCGCCCTTTCACGTGCGCCGTGCCCGTGCCGTGCGACCGTGCGGCCCGGTGTCGGCAACCGCGGCTTCGGCTACCGCGGCTTCGGCTCCAGCGGCTTCGGCTCCAGCCGGAAGATCCGCAGCTCCCGGTCCACCCGCGCCTGGTAGGTCGCGTACGGGGGCCACATCCGCAGCAGCGCGGCCCACGCCTCCGCCCGCTCCTCGCCCTCCAGCAGCCTGGCGGTGACCTGGACCGTGCGTCCCCGGTGCTCGACCACCGCCTCCGGACGGCCGAGCAGGTTGCCGGTCCAGGCCGGGTGGTCGGTGCGGCCGAAGTTGCTGCCGATCACCAGGAAGCCGCCGCCGCTCTCCGGCAGGCAGGCCAGCGGCGCGACCCTGGGCTCACCGCTGCGACGGCCGGTCGTGGTCAGGAACATCGACGGCAGCATGTACTGGCTGATCATCACCTTGCCGCCGGTCACCCGGTGCACCGCCTTGTCCAGGCGCGGCAGCAGATGCGGGGCGATCCGCGCGAACGTGGGCGAGGAGGAGACCTTCTGGATCAGCGCCTCCTGGCGCGACCTCGGCGGTCGGGGCACACCCGTGGTCATCTCAGGCCTCCAGGCGGTCGGCGGGGCGGTGCGGCTCCGGGGCGAACAGGGCGGCGTGCCCTGCGGCGCGGTCGCGCAGCAGGTGCGGGGGGCCGAACAGCAGTTCGTCGGCGGCGGCCCGGCGGAAGTACAGATGCGCGTCATGCTCCCAGGTGATCGCGATCCCGCCGTGCAGCTGGATCGCCTCGGCGGCGGCGGCGCGCAGCGCGTCCAGGGCGTGAGCCAGGGCCAGCGGGGCCGCGACACCCTCGTCCTCGGCCCGCTCCCGCAGTGCCCAGGCCGCGTAGTAGACCGCCGAACGCGCGGTCTCCACGGCGACGTAGACGTCCGACAGCCGGTGCTTCACCGCCTGGAAGGAGCCCACCGCCCGTCCGAACTGCTTCCTGACCTGGACGTACTCGACCGTCCTGGCCAGGCACTGGTGCGCGGCGCCGACCGCTTCGGCGGCCACCGCGAGGGCGGCCAGCAGCCCGGTGCGGGCCAGCGCGGGACCGGCGTCGCGCGCCGGGTCGCCCAGCGGGACGGCGGGGACGTCGCGCAGCTCGACGCCGCCGAGTGCGCGGGTCTCGTCCAGCGCGGCGTGGCGGGCCCGGGTCAGCCCGGGGGCGTCGGAGTCCACCAGGAACAGCACGGTCCGGCTGCGCGGGAAGCCGCCGGTGTGCGCGGCCACGACCAGCAGGTCGGCGCGCGCGCCGTCGAGCACCCGGGGCGCCTCCCCGTAGAGCAGCCAGCCGTCGCCCTCCGGGGCCGGACGGGCCTGGACTCCGCCGGCCCGGCCGCCGCCGGCCGGGGTTCCGTCCGGGAGGGCGTCCTGGCCGGTGGCCGGCAGCAGGTCCAGGCTGAGCGCCAGCGGGCCGGGGGTGGCCAGCGCCGCCGTCCGCGCCCCGCTCGCCAGGCCCGGCAGCAGCCCGGCGCGCTGCTCCGCGGTGCCCAGCTCCCGGATCGCGGACGCGGCCAGCACCGAGGACGCCAGCAGCGGCGAGGGCAGCAGTACCCGGCCGGTCTCCTCGCAGGCCAGTGCCAGCTCCACCGGGCCGAGCCCGGCCCCGCCGTACTCCTCCGGCAGCGCCAGGCCGGGCAGCCCGAGCTGGTCGGCCAGCCGGCCCCACAGCTCGCGGTCGTAGCCCTGCGGAGCGGCCGCCGCCGCGCGCAGCTCCTCGGAGCCGCAGCGCTTGGCCAGGAGCTCGCGCAGGGTGCGGCGGACGGCTTCCTGTTCGGGGGTGAGTGCGGGATCCATGCCGCCTCCAGCCTTCTCGTGGTCGTGTGGCAGCTTCTTCGCTCCTGACGGATCGTCATACTAGGAGGGTCCGGATCTGCGGCACAGGGGCACGGCCGAAGGAATCTGATGTACCGTCAGATTTGCTCGCCGGGCGCCCCCGGTGGGACACGCCGGGAACACCCCAGGGAGTTGGTCAGCCGTGCCCGCACCGTCACTGCACTCCCCGGTACCGCACCGGCCCCGGCGGCGGGTCGCCGTCGTCGGCGTCGCCCACTCCGACTGCGGCCGGGTGGACGGCATGACCCCGTTCCAGTTGCACGCCCAGGCCGCGCGCCGGGCGCTGGCCGACTCCGGGCTGCCGCGCTCGGTCATCGACGGCGTGGCCTCCAGCGGGCTCGGGCTGCTCGCCCCGGTCGAGGTCTCCGAGTACCTGGGGCTGCGTCCCACCTGGACCGACTCCACCTCCGTCGGCGGCTCCAGCTGGGAGGTCATGGCCGCGCACGCCGCCGACGCGATAGCCGCCGGACACGCCGAGGCGGTGCTGCTGGTCTACGGCTCCACCGCCCGCGCCGACCTCAAGGCCCGCCGCCGTACCGCCGGCATCGCGCTGGGCGCGCGCGGCCCGCAGCAGTTCGAGGCCCCGTACGGGCACACCCTGATCGCCAAGTACGCCATGGCCGCGCGCCGCCACATGCACGAGTACGGCACCACACTGGAGCAGCTCGCCGGAGTGGCCGTGCAGGCCCGCGCCAACGCCGCCGCCAACCCGGAGGCCATGTACCGGGCCCCGATCACCGTCGACGACGTGCTGTCGGGACCGGAGATCGCCTCCCCCTTCACCAAGCTGCACTGCTGCATCCGCTCGGACGGCGGCTGCGCGGTGCTGCTCGCGGCCGAGGAGTACGTCCAGGACGCCCGGACCGACCCGGTGTGGGTGCTGGGCAGCGGCGAAGCCCTCAGCCACAGCCTGATGCCGGAGTGGGAGGACTTCACCGTCTCCCCCGCCGCGGTCTCCGGCCGTCTGGCCTACCAGCGCGCGGGGGTCCGCCCGCCCGACATCGACCTGGCCGGGCTGTACGACGCCTTCACCTACATGCCGCTGGTGGCCCTGGAGGATCTGGGCTTCTGCGCCAAGGGCGAGGGCGGGGCCTTCGTGGAGGCCAAGCACGGCCGCCTGCTGCGGGACGGCGAACTGCCCACCAACACCGACGGCGGCGGGCTCTCCGCCTGCCATCCGGGCATGCGCGGGCTCTTCCTCATCGTCGAGGCGGTCCGCCAGCTGCGCGGGGACTACGCGGCCGACGCGCCCGAACGCCAGGTCCGCCGCGGCCCGGCGGCCCGCCTCCCCGAGGTCGCCCTGGTCAGCGGCACCGGCGGCTGGTTCTGCTCCTCCGGCACCCTGATCCTGGGCCGCACCTGACCCCACCCGAACGGATGAAGCCCGCCGGGAGCGCCTTCGTACTGGCTCCGAGCGGCCCCGGCTTCAGGCGGCCCCGGTCAGGGGCAGCGGACGACCTGGCCGGCGTAGGCGAGGCCGCCGCCGAAGCCGAGCAGCAGGACCGGGGCGCCGGAGCGCAGCTCGCCCCGTTCGACCAGCTTGGACAGCGCCAGCGGGATGGAGGCGGCGGAGGTGTTGCCCGAGTCGACCACGTCGCGGGCGACGACCGCGTCCGGGGCGCCGATCTTCGCGGCGATGGCGTCGATGATCCGCAGGTTGGCCTGGTGCGGGACGAAGCCCTCCAGCTCGGCCGGGGAGATCCCGGCCTTCTCGCAGGCCTGCAACGCCAGCGGGGCGATCTGGGTGGTGGCCCAGCGGAACACCGCCTGGCCCTGCTGGCTGATCGTCGGGTCCCAGCCGTCGATCCGGACCGCGTCGCTCTTGGACGGGTCGGAACCCCAGACCACCGGGCCGACGCCCTCGGTCTCGGAGGCTTCCAGCACCGCCGCGCCGGCGCCGTCACCGAAGATCACGCAGGTGGTGCGGTCGGTCCAGTCGAGGGTGTCGGACATCTTCTCCGCGCCGATCACCAGGGCGCGGGTCGCCGCCCCGGCCCGGATCGCGTGGTCGGCGGTGGCCAGCGCGTAGGAGAAGCCGGAACAGACGGTGTTGATGTCGTAGGCGGCCGGGGACGCGATCCCGAGCCGGGCGGCGACCTGCGCGGCGGTGTTGGGGCTGCGGTCGATCGCGGTACAGGTGGCGACCACCACCAGATCCACCGTGGCGGCGTCGAACCCGCTGGTGGCCAGCGCCTTCTCGGCGGCGCGGGTGGCCAGGTCAGCGACCGTCTCGCCCTCGGCGATGTGCCGGGTCCGGATGCCGACGCGGCTGCGGATCCACGCGTCGTCGGTGTCAACCATGGCGGCGAGGTCGTCGTTGGTGAGGACCTTCGGCGGCTGGTAGTGGCCGAGCGCGACGATACGGGAACCAGTCATGGCTCCACTCAAGCCGGTTACCGGCGAGTCGCCGGGCGTTGCCTGGGACAGTATCCGGGCGGCGATGCTGTAGGGGCCGGACAACTCAGCCCCCGGGACGTATGGACACAGGGGGTCCGAGGTTCGGCCAAAGTGGGTCAGAAACGCGATCGCGGCTGGTCAGGACTTCAGTGACGCCGCGTCGCCCATCACGATCACCGGGTGCTTGGACGGGTCCAGATCCCGCAGCAGCTCGGCCATGTCGGCCTTGGAGAGGCTGACGCAGCCGTGCGTCGGACCGCCGTGGTCGACGTGCACCCAGATCCCGCCACCCTTGCTCGCGCCCATCGGCCGGTCCGGGGACAGCGGCGAGGTGCCGGGGACGTGGTTGTAGTTGATCGCCACCACGTAGTCGAAGGCGTCCGCCAGCGACTCGCCCTCGAATCCGGTCCCCAGCGCCTGGAACGCCGAGGAGTGCAGATAGGGCAGCTTGGTGCCCGGGTTGGCGTCCAGGCCGCCCGCGTCGGTGAGCGAGAAGACGCCGATCGGGCTGTGCAGGTCGCCCTCCTGGTGGTCGGTGGTCCAGCCGTCCTTGGCGTTGTGCGAGGCCCAGGCGGTGCCCGGGAGCCAGGAACCGTCGGCGGTACGGGTGTAGAGGACGGCGGTGCCGGTGTTGGCGTCCTTCGCGGTGCCGGTGACCAGCAGCACCTGGTCGGTATTGGCCGGGATCTGCTTGAGGAAGGACGGGCCGACGCCGGGCAGCTGGGCCAGCGCGGTGGCCGGGGTCTCCCGCGTGGTGGAGCGCGAGGTGTCCGCCGGGGCGCTGCGGGTGGCGTCCGGGGCCGGGGCCGCACCCGCCTGGGCGGTGCTGGACTTCGCCGCCTCCGGGTGGACCAGGCCGGCGACCGCGATCACCGCCACCGCGGCGACCGAGCCGACACCGAGGAAACCGGTGCGCAGCCGGCGCTTCTTCTTGGACTGCTGCCGCGCCGCGACCCGGGCCTGCGCTCGGGACGGCCCGGAGGACCCGCGGCCCATCGGCCGTGACCCGCGCGGAGCGGCGGCCGGCGCCAGGGCGGTGGCGGCGGTGGACCCGAGGGCGACGGGGGCCGCCGCCGGCTCGAACGACTGCTCGGACTCGGGCTCGAAGGACGCGGACTCGAACGACGTCGGCCCGGACGGCCCGGACGGCCCGGACGGCCCGGGCTCGAACGTGTCCCGTTCGAGCGACCGGGGTTCGAACGGCCGCGACCCGGATGGTTCCGCCTCGAACGGCGATGGTTCGAACGGCGGCGACCCGAACGACTGCTGATCGTACGAATGCTGCTCGAACGCGCCCGGCTGGTACGGCTGGGATCCGAACGGCTCCGCTTCGGCAGGCGCCGGGTAGCCGTACTGCGCCGGAGACTCCTGCGAGGGGTACTGCTCGTAGTGCGGGTACTGCTGCTCGGTCGGAAAGTGCTGGTAGCCGTGCGGCTCCTGGAACCCCTGCCCGGCGAACTCCTGCCCGGCAAACCGCTGCTCCGGGAACCCCTGCTCTGCGAACCTCTGACCCGCGAACTCCTGCCCCGCGAACCCCTGCTCTGCGAACCCCTGCGGCTCCTGGTACTGCCCGTACGGGTCGTACTGTCCGTAGGGCTCGTACTCCCGGTCGAGTGACTGCTGGTACGGCTGGCCGTACGCGTACCCGTCGCCGGAGCCGGTCCCGTACCCGCCGTCACCGGGGGCGTAGCCCCCGTAGCCGTCCGAGCCGGAGGCGGCTCCGTCGGGGTGGGCGGATCGGACGTGACTCGACATGTGGGTGGTTCCTCGCAGGGGTGGAAGCGCGACTGGCAGGGCCCGCGGCGGCGGGCTGAGCTTATGGGTTCCGGCTCTCCTCGTGGGTGTTCCGGCCGCACCGTCCACTCGGCTGCGCAGCCTGCTCCTGCGTCACGGTACCCCTATCGAGTGACGGGTAACAGGAAGAGCACGCTCCTCAACACGATGTCCTCACAGCTTCGTCCGACGTCACCCGACGGTGCAGGACACCCCGCCGACGGGCTGGTGACGAGGGATCATCAGCCCTGAGCGGGACGGAACACAGGTGCGGCGACCGTGTCCACGCCGTCCTCCAACTGTGACCCTACTGTGGGGAAGCTCACATGCAACGCCATGCCGATGCACAGCGTCTCAGGGTCGCAGTCGACCACCGTGCTCATCATCCGCGGACCTTCGGCGAGCTCGACCACGGCGGCGACATAGGGCAGCCGGTCCCGGAACGGCGGCAGGTCGTTCGCGTACACCACGGACCAGGTGTAGAGGGTGGCCAGGCCCGAGGCCCGCTCCCAGGACACGTCCTCGCTCCAGCAGTGCGGGCAGAACTCGCGCGGGTAGTGGTGCGCCCGGCCGCAGGCGGCGCAGCGGCGCAGCAGCAGTCGCCCCTGAGCCGCGGCATCCCAGTAGGCGCGACTGAAGTCGTCGATGTCGGGCTGGTCGGCCGTGGTCATGACTCACACACTCCTGCTCGCCGCATCACGACTCCTCGCTCCGCTTCACCCGGTCTTCTCTCCATCCGCCCTCGTTCGCCTGTTATCAACCTGATCACCCTAAACTTCCCATATCGCAGCGATTGCCCCGATTGCCCATGCTCGCCACGGCCCTGGCACGGCGTCATGCGCCGAAGAGGTGCAGCAGGTGGTCGAGCGACCAGGTCTGCCAGCCCATGCCCAGCAGGGCCACCAGCGAGATCAGCGCCATCATCAGGTTCTGTCCCTGCTCGGCCCAGTCGTGGATCATCAGCACGAAGTAGAGGAGGTTCAGCAGCAGTCCGGCCACCAGCGCGATCGGGCTGAGCAGCCCCACCGTGAGCCCGAGCCCGAGCGCCAGCTCGGCGAAGACCACGACGTAGGCCATCGATGTGGGACGGGGGGCGACCAGCCGGTCGAACGAGCCGCGGACCAGCGTCCAGCGGTGCTTCTCCGCGACCCCCTTGGCCCAGGCGATGCCGGTACCGCGCTGCAGCCACCCGCGCTTGTCCTTGTGCCGCCAGCTCTCCAGCCACCACAGGCCGAGGCCGATCCGGAGCACCGCGAGACACTGCGCGGCGCTGAGCCCGTAGCTGTGGACGACCTGCATGTGCCGCCTCCTGGCAGTTCACTCCGGGCCCCGCCCGAAACATTTCTGACGATGCGTCAGTTCATCGCATCACGGCAGCCCACCGCAAGGGGAAGGTTCGATCCCGTCCTCTTCCTGGAGAGGCTTCCCGCCAGTAATCTGATGGAACGTCAGATTACTGGCGGGAAATGCTCGGGACAGAGTCAGGGACAGGACAGGAGGCGTCGCCATGCTGGACGCGGAGGGCGGGACCGATGTCGACGACTGCGGCGGCGCCGAACCGGTGGACGTCGGCGGCCGGCCGCTGCGCCCGCGCCCGGTCGACCTGGACGCCTTCTTCCGTCCCGCCACCGTCGCCGTGGTCGGCGCCTCGGACAGCCCCGGCCGACCCAACACCGGCATTACCCGTCAGCTGCGTGCCTGGTCGGAGCGGGTGGGCGCGCAGCTGTTCGCGGTGAACCCGGGCCGCTCCGAGGTCGACGGGCAGCCCTGTTACCCCGACCTGGCCTCGGTGCCGGCACCCGGCGGGGAGCCGATCGACCTGGCCGTGATCCTGCTGGCGGACCCGGCCCCGATCGTGCCGCAGCTGATCGAGGCCAAGGTCCGCTTCGCCGTGGCCTTCGCCTCCGGCTTCGCCGAGACCGGCGCGGCCGGCGCGGAGGCCCAGCGGCAGCTGGGCCAGCTGATCGCCGAGGCCCCCACCGGGCTGCGGCTGCTCGGCCCGAACACCAACCTCAACGCCTTCGAACGGTTCCGGGACGACCTGACCGGCCCCGCCGTCGCCCTGATCACCCAGAGCGGCCACCAGGGACGTCCGCTGTTCTCGCTGCAGGAGCTGGGCATCCGGCTCAGCCACTGGGCGCCGACCGGCAACGAGGCGGACCTGGAGGTCTCCGACTTCGTGCAGTGGTTCGCCGACCAGCCCGAGGTCGGCGCCATCGCCGCCTACATCGAGGGCCTCAAGGACGGCCGGGCGTTCCTGCTCGCCGCCGACCACGCCGCCCGGCGCGGGGTGCCCGTGGTCGCGGTCAAGGTCGGGCGGACCAGCGAGGGCGCCCGGATGGCCGCCTCGCACACCGGCAAGCTCACCGGCTCGGACGACGTGGTGGACGCGGCCTTCCGCCAGTTCGGCGTGATCCGGGTGGACGGCCTGGACGAGCTGCAGGACACCGCCGCGCTGCTGGCCCGGGCCAAGCCGCCGACCGCGCCCGGCGTCGCGGTCTACTCCATCTCCGGCGGGACCGGGGCGCACCTCGCCGACCTGGCCTCCGCCGCCGGGCTCGCCCTGCCGCGACTGTCGCAGCAGCGGCAGGACGAGCTGCACCAGTGGATCCCCGAGTACCTGAGCGTGGCCAACCCGATCGACAACGGCGGCCACCCGGTGGGTGACTGGCGCGGCCGGAAGATCCTCGACGCGATCCTGGCCGACCCGGACGTGGGCGTGCTGTTCTGCCCGATCACCGGGCCGTTCCCGCCGATGAGCGACAAGCTCGCGCAGGACCTGGTGGAGGTCGCCGAGACCACCGACAAGCTGGTCTGCGTGATCTGGGGCTCCCCGGTCGGCACCGAGGCCGCCTACCGGGACACCCTGCTGGGCTCCTCCCGGGTGGCCACCTTCCGCACCTTCGGCAACTGCGTACGCGCCGTGGCCGCGTACCTGGAGCACCACCGCTTCACCGCCCGCTACCGCAGCCCCTTCGACAACGCGCCGAGGACGCCCTGCGCCGGGAAGGCCAAGGCGCAGCGGGTGCTGCGGGCCGGGCAGCAGCTGAGCGAAGTGGCGGCGAAGCAACTGCTGCGCGCCTACGGGCTGCGGGTGCCGCGCGAGCAGCTGGTGACCAGCGCGGCCGGGGCGGTGCGGGCGGCGGGCATCGTGGGCTACCCGGTGGTACTGAAGGGCTCCGCCCCGGAGGTGGCCCACAAGACCGAACTCGGTCTGGTGCAGGTGGGACTGACCTCGGCGAGCCAGGTCAGGGAGGGCTTCCGGGAGCTGACCGACAACGCCCGCGCGGCCGGAATCCCCCGACTGGAAGGCGTGCTGGTCTGCCAGATGGTCGAGACGGGCGTGGAAATGGTGCTGGGCGTCACTCACGACCCCACCTTCGGCCCGACGGTGACCGTCGGCATGGGCGGGGTGTTCGTCGAGGTGCTGCGGGACACCGCGGTGCTGGTGCCCCCGTTCGAGTGCGGGGACGTACGGACCGTACTGCGGCGGCTGCGCTGCTGGCCGCTGCTGGAGGGGGTTCGCGGCGGTCCGCCGATGGACGTCGACGCGCTGGTCGAGACGGTGATGCGGGTCCAGCGGATGGCGCTGGAACTGGGAGGGGAGCTGGCCGAGTTGGACATCAATCCGCTGATGGTGCTGGAACGCGGCAAAGGTGTGGTCGCCCTGGACGCGATGGCGGTGTGCACGTGACCGCCCCTGTGGAGGAGGAGCTGCTGTGCCGGACGGACGGCGGGGTCCGCTGGCTGACTCTGAACCGCCCTGAGGCGTTGAACGCGGTGACGGCGGGGATGCGGGAGCGGCTGGTCGAGCTGCTGGACTCGGCCTCGGCCGACCCCGACGTCCGGGCGGTGGTGTTGACCGGCGCGGGCCGGGCGTTCTGCTCCGGCGCGGACCTGCGGGCGTCCTCCGGGGGCTCCAGCGGCGCTGGAGGCTCGGGCGGCCCTGGAGGCTCGGGCGGCTCGGGGGGTTCGGGGGGCGGAGCCGGGGCCGCGCCGGAGCGGGTGGCGGGCGACGTGGCGCGGATGCTGCGGCGCGGGGTGCAGCGGATGGTCGCGGCGGTGCTGGACTGCGAGAAGCCGGTGCTGGCTGCGGTCAACGGGACCGCGGCGGGGGTGGGCGTGCATCTGGCGCTGGCCTGCGACCTGGTCCTGGCCGCGGAGGGGGCCTCGTTCATCGAGGCGTTCGTCCGGCGCGGCCTGGTCCCCGACGGCGGTGGGGCGTACCTGCTGCCGCGACTGGTGGGACCGCAGCGGGCCAAGGAGCTGATGTTCTTCGGCGACGCGCTGCCTGCGGCGGACGCCGAGCGGATCGGACTGGTCAACCGGGTGGTCCCGGCGGAGGAGCTGGAGAAGACCGCGCGGGAGTGGGCGGAGCGACTGGCCGCGGGCCCCACCCGGTCCCTGGCCCTGACCAAACAGCTGGTGAACGCCTCGCTTGAGGCGGATCGGGCGACGGCCTTCGCCGCGGAGGCCACGGCCCAGGAGATCAACATGACCACCTCGGACGCCCCGGAGGGAGTCCGCGCCTTCGTGGAGCGACGCCCACCCCGCTTCACCGGGCGCTGAGCCGGGCGGCCATGCGGATGGGGGGTCAGCTCTCGATGACTTCGAGGCCGCCGACGAATCCGCCGGAGGCCTGCACCACGAGGTCCCGCTCGCGGCGGGTGTAGACCCGGTCGGCGTCGGCGCGCAGCGCCGTGCCGCCGTCCGGCGCGTGGTCCAGCGCCAGGACGGTGGCCTGGTAGCCGGCGCCCAGGTCGGTCGGCGCCGGGACCTTCAGCACGATCCGCTGTGCGTCGGCGACCGGCTCCCAGTCGCCGGTCACCACCGCGCTGCCCCGCAGCAGGCTGAAGCTGCCGTCCGCCTCCAGCCGCAGCATCCCGTCCGTCCCGTCCCAGGCGCCGGTCAGCTCGGCAGGGAGCGGCACCGGCTCGGGGCGCGGTATTCGGGTGCGCAGCAGCCAGGCCCCGGCGGCAAGCGGCAGCGCCGTCGTGCGCACCAGCTCGCTCCAGCTGAAGCAGAGCGCCACCGTGCCCTCCGTGGCCCCGTCGTTGAGGAACCAGACGACGCACCAGGTCAGCGCGGCGAACAGCAGCGAACCGATCAGCAGGGGGCGGCGGCCGCGCGTCAGAAACCTGCAGACGGTGGCGGCCAGCGCCAGCAGCACCAGGCAGCCCAGCGCCTCGCCACCGACCTGGCGGGCCAGGTCCAGCCGGCCCTGTGCGGCGAGGGCGGCCAGGTCCGAACCGCCGTCGGCGTTGAACTGCCAGGCCATCACCAGCTGCGACAGGTTCGTCAGCAGGAGCAGCGCGCTCACCGCACCGGTGGCCCGAAGCCATCGTCCGACCTGCTCACCCATGGGCGCCATCCCCTGATCCGGCCCGGCACCGGCCCGGACGCCGGGTCAGCGTATGCGGCGCCCGGCCGCCCCCGTCAAGAGTCCGCGGCTGTGAAGACCGGGATCAGTCGAGGTCCGGACGGGCCAGCCAGTCCTGCCAGCTGACCTCGCGGCCCACCAGGCACGGCTGCCGGAACGGCCACTCCTGGGCGAGCCAGGCCGGAACGAGGGCGTCCAGGTCGCGCTCCAGCTGGGTGCCGACCTGAGCGTCGACCACCCACCAGGAGACCTCCGCGTCGGCCCCGGCCTTGCGCGACGGATCGATGTAGACACAGCCGAGCAGGGCCGTGCCCGCCTCGTCGAACAGGGCGTAGTTGAAGGACTCGTGGGCCTCGATCTCGGCCTCGTGCCGGATCAGGTCGTCCAGGTCCTGCTGGTACGTCATGGTGGCCGGCGGCCACCCCCACGCCTCGCCGTAGAGGGACCACAGGCGCTCGCGCGACCCCATCACCGCCGGGTAGTCGAGCTCGGTGTCGGTCCCCCTGATGGGGCGGAGATAGTAGCCGCCGGGGAGGTCGACGCGCTCGGGATGGACGAAGTCTGCGGGGAGCCAGGTCATGCGGCGGAGGCTAGGGGACACGACGGCGTTCCGCATCCGATTTCCACGGCGACTGCGGAGTGTCGGCCCCCCCTTCTCATCTGACGATACGTCAGGTCTAATGGAGATTCGACGGAGGCCGGGGTCAGGGCCGGGACACGGACGACAGCGAGGCGACGATGGGTCACGAAGGCATGGCGGTGGCTGCGGTCCGCTACCTGCGGTCTGTTGCCGAGACCGCTCCCCCGGCCACCGAGGCCGAGGCACCGCCGCCGCTGCGCGCGGTACGGGCCGACGAGCGACTGCCCACCGCGGCCCAGGACCCGCGCCAACTGCGCTCTGTCCTGGGGCACTTCTGCACCGGGGTGACCGTGGTCAGCGCGGTCGCGGCGGACGGGGCGCCGGCCGGCTTCGCCTGCCAGTCCTTCTCCTCGCTCTCCCTCGACCCGCCGCTGATCAGCTTCAGCGTGGCGCGTACCTCGTCCTCCTGGCCCCGGATCGCCAACGCCGGATCGTTCTGTGTGAGCGTGCTGGCCGCCGACCAGGGCGAGCTGTGCCGGAACTTCGCGGTCAGCAGCTCGACCGGGGCGGACAAGTTCGCCGGGGTGGACTGGACCCCTGCGCCGGTCACCGGAGCACCCCGGCTCGCCGGAGCGCTGGCCTGGATCGACTGCACCATCCACGCCGTCCACACCGGCGGCGACCACCTCATCGTCCTCGGCCGGGTCTGCGACCTCGCGGTCCACCGCGACGACGCCGAGCCGCTGCTCTTCTACCGGGGCGCCTTCGGCCGCCTGCACGCCTGAACGGGACCGCCCGGAGCTGAACGGGACTGCCCGAGCACCGTCTGGCGAGGGGTCAGGCCGGCGCGGGCGCGCCGTCCCAGCCTTCCGCGGGATCCGCAGGCCTCGCGCGGAGCAGGAGCGCGCAGCTCGCGGCGACGACGCAGAGCGCCCCGGCGCCGTACCAGGCCGCGTCGTAGCTGCCCAACTGGTCCCGGACCAGGCCCGCGCCGAGAGCGACCAGCGCGGCGCCGACCTGGTGGCCACAGAACACCCAGCCGAACACGATCGGCGCGTCCTCGCCGAACCACTCCCGGCACAGTGCGATCGTCGGCGGCACCGTGGCCACCCAGTCCAGGCCGTAGAAGACGATGAAGACCACCATGCTGGGGTGCACCGTCCGCGCGAACAGGGCCGGCAGGAACAGCAGCGAGGCACCGCGCAGCAGGTAGTAGACCCCCAGCAGCCGGCGCGAGTCCAGCCGGTCGGTGAGCCAGCCCGAGAACACCGTGCCGACCACGTCGAACACCCCGACCAGGGCGAGCAGCCCGGCAGCCGCGGTCTCGGCCATGCCGTGGTCCCCTGCGGCCGGGATGAAGTGCGTGCCGACCAGCCCGTTCGTGGTCGCGCCGCAGATCGCGAAGGAGCCGGCGAGCAGCCAGAACGGCCTGGTCCGCGACGACGTACGCAGCACCCGCAGCGCCCGCAGCCCGCGGCCGCCAGGGCCATCCGTCGCGGGCGGCTCCTCGGTCGCCCCGTACGGCAGCAGACCCAGGTCGGCGGGGCGTTCGCGCAACAGCAACAGCACGATCGGGACCACCAGCAGCGCGCAGCAGGCGACCACCATCGAGGCGCTGCGCCAGCCGTACCCGTTGATCAGCCAGGCCAGCACCGGCAGGAAGACCAGGTTGCCGGCCGCGCTCGCGGCCGTGAGCACGCCGGTGACCAGCCCGCGCCGGGCCACGAACCAGCGTCCGGCGACGGTCGCGGTGAAGGCCAGCGCCATGGAGCCGCTGCCGATGCCGACCAGCACGCCCCAGCACAGCAGCATCTCCCAGGGCTGGGTCATCAGCATGGTCGCGCCACTGCCCAGAGCCATCAGCGTGAGCGCCACCGCGGCCACCCGGCGGATGCCGAAACGGTCCATCAGCGCGGCGGCGAACGGCGCCGTCAGGCCGTTCAGCACCATGTTGAGCGAGACCGCGGACGAGATGACACCGTGCGACCAGCCGAACTCCATGTGCAGGGGTTCCATCAGCAGGGCCGGGGTGGACCGGAATCCGGCCGCGCCGACCAGCACCAGCAGGCAGACGCCCGCGACGATCCAGGCATAGTGGAGCCGGGGCGCGTGCGGGGCGCCGGGCGCCGGGGACGTCCCGGCCCGCGAGGGACGGACGGCTCGGCCGGGGGCTGGGGGCTGCTGTGTGCTCACGGGACGAGTCTGGTCAGCGGCCCCGGCGGCCACGAGCGGCCGGAAAGACAGCTTGCGCAAGGATCGGGCCACGGGCCAGGCTGGGGGGATGCAGCCGCCCCGTCCGCATCGCGTCGCGGTCCTCGCCCTGCCCGGCGTGATCGCCTTCGAACTGTCCACGCCGTCACGGATCTTCGAGAGCGCCCACGCCACAGGTGACGATCCCCTCTACGAGGTGGCGACCTGCACCGTCGACGGCGGACCGGTGCAGACCAGCACCGACTTCCGGATCAGCGTCGACCACGGCGGCGAACTCCTGGCCCGGGCCGACACGGTGGTGATCCCGGCCTCTGTCGCCCTGGGGCCGATCATCGAGGAGGGACGCCTCACGGACGAGGTGAGCACCGCGCTGGCCCGGATCCGTCCCGGCACCCGGCTGGTCTCCATCTGCACCGGCGCCTTCGTGCTCGGCGCGGCCGGACTGCTGGACGGCCGTCCGGCGACCACGCACTGGAACTACAGCGAGCGGTTCCGCAGGCTGTTCCCCAAGGTCCGGCTCGACCCCGACGTGCTGTTCGTGGACGACGGGGACCTGCTCACCTCGGGCGGGGTGGCCGCCGGAGTCGACCTCTGCATGCACATCGTGCGCCGGGACCACGGCTCGCTCGTCGCCAACCGGGTGGCCCGGCGCTGCATCGTGCCGCCCTGGCGCGAGGGCGGCCAGGCCCAGTACGTCGACCTGCCCGTCCCCGACCCCGGTGGCGCCGGGACGGCCGCGTCCCGGGCCTGGGCGCTGGAGCACCTCGGCGAGCCGCTGGTGCTGCGCGACCTGGCCGAGCGCTCGGGGATGAGCGTGCGCACGTTCACCCGCCGCTTCCGCGAGGAGACCGGGCTCAGCCCCGGGCAGTGGCTGATCCGCCAGCGCGCGCACCGGGCCCGGCAGTTGCTGGAGGCCAGCGATCTGACGGTGGACCGGATCGCCCGCGACGTCGGCTTCGGCACCGCCGCGTCGATGCGCCAGCATCTGCGCGACACCCTGGGCGTCGCGCCCAGCACCTACCGCCGCACCTTCCGCCAGACCAGCTGACCCCCGGCCCTACAGGCCGGCCTACAGACCGGCGTACGAGTGCTTCCCGTTGATGCTCCAACCCCCGGGGGCAACCCCCGGACCCCCGGCCTACAGACCGGCGTACGAGTGCTTCCCGTTGATGCTCCAACCTCCGGGGGCAACCCCCGGACCCCCGGCCTACAGACCGGCGTACGAGTGCTTCCCGTTGATGAAGATGCTCACGCCGTAGGAGTTGAACAGGAAGCAGGCGAAGGCGATCAGCACCAGGATCGCCGCCCTGCGGCCCTTCCAGCCGGCCGTCGCCCGCGCGTGCAGGTAGCAGGCGTAGGCGACCCAGGTGATGAAGGCCCAGGTCTCGGTCGGGTCCCACTCCCAGTAGTGGCCCCAGGCCGCCTCGGCCCAGATCGCGCCCGCGATGATCGTGAACGTCCACAGCGGGAAGATGAAGGCGTTGATCCGGTACGACAGCTTGTCCAGCGTCGCCGCGGCGGGCATCCGCTCGCAGATGTCGGCCCAGCGGCCACCCTTGGAGCGACCGGAGGCCAGCGCGACCTCGTAGTAGTCGCGGCAGAGGTACATGATCGTGGTGATCGCGCCCGCGTAGAAGGCACCGCCGCAGATCATCGCGCCGGACACGTGGATCCACAGCCAGTACGAGTGCAGCGCCGGAACGAGCTGCTCCGAGGCGGTGTACAGGACGGTGACGGCCAGTCCGAGGCCGAGCAGCAGGCCGGTGGTCAGCGGCAGGCCGAGCCAGCGGACGTCGCGGCCGGAGAACAGCAGGCCCAGGAAGAGCAGCACCGCGACCAGGGTCAGCGCGCAGGTGAACTCGTACAGGTTGCCCCACGGCGGGCGTCCGGCCGAGACGCCGCGGGCGACCACGCCGCCGAGGTGCATCAGCGCGGCGAGCGTGGTGAGGCTGACCGCGACCCGGCCGAGCCGGTCGGCCCGCTCGTCGCCGCCGGCCGCGCCGACGCCGTCGGCGGGCGGCGCGGCGTCCCCGCGGGTCACCACGTCCACCTTGCCGGCCTTCGCGGCGACGGTACGGCTGAGCGTGGTCGTGCCGCCGTCCGCCCTGGTCACGGTGACCGCGACCGTGGGCGCCGCCGTGGACGCGGCCGCCTCGGCCTCCGCGAGGGACTCTGCCAGCGTCGCGCCCGGACGGGCCGTCAGCGCGGCGGACTGGCGGGCCACCCGGCTGCGTCCGCCGAAGGTCCACTCCAGGGTGTAAGCGAGGAAGGCGAAGAGGTACACCGCCATCGCGGAGTAGATCAGGACGTTGGAGATGTTCGCGAGATGGGTGTTGATCGCGGCATCGGCGAGGTGTGTCATCACACTCATCGTTCCTTGGAGGTGGACGGGGAGGAATGAACGACAGCGGACTCGGCCTCGTCGCCGGCTGTCTCGTGATCGGAGGACGTGTCGTCAGCGGACGCGTCGCCGGCGGCGCTCTCGTCCACCGGGGCGGAGTCCTGCAGGTCGAGGGCGATCTCGGCCAGCTCCTCCGCTATCCGCGACGACTCGCTGCGGGCGAGGCCGGCCAGCTCGACCGTGGTCACCCCGTCCGGGCCGGTGACCGCGCGGACCCAGATCCGGCGGCGCTGGACGAACAGCGAACCGATCAGGCCGAGGATCGCCAGCACCGAGCTGACCAGCGCGGCGGAGGTGCCGGGGTTGTGCGCGACGGTGAAGTTGGCCCACTGCTTGACGCCGGTGAAGGTGACGGTGCCGCCGCTGGGGAGCTTGAAGCCCTGCTGCGGGGAGAGCAGGAACTTCAGCGGCTGCTTGTCCAGGGTGAACTGGGTCATGTGCGAGGTGTCGAGGTCGTAGACGCTCTGCGGGATGCCCGAGCTGTCGCGCAGGTCCCCCTCGTAGCCGGTGATCGACAGCTGGGGGTTGGCCGGCGCCGGGAACACCGAGTGCGGACCCTGGGTGACGAACTGCGAGGGGTCCGCCATGGTCGGTGCGAAGATCCCGGAGAAGCCGAGCTGGGTCTTCTTGCCCTTGTCGGTGTAGCCGTCGTTGACCTTGATCGCGCAGAGCGAGGTCATGTTGCTGTCCTGCGGCAGGCAGGGTGTCGGGCCGTCGAAGATGACCTTGCCCTGGGCGTTGGTCACCTGGATCACCGGCGCGAACCCGTGCGCCGTCAGGTAGACGTTGTCGCCGCCCACCTCCAGCGGGTGGTTGACCAGGATCCTGCCGCTGGTCTTCCGGCTCGGGTCGCTGCCGTCCCAGTAGGACACCAGGGCCGCGAAGTAGCTGGCCTGGCCCGCGGCCGGACCGGAGGTCTGGTAGCTCGCGTCGAAGCTGTCCAGCCTGAAGCCGAAGGGGTTGAGGCTGTCGGCGGTGTAGAAGGTGCTCGGCGAGAAGTCGTCGTACTGGGTGACGTTGTTGCTGAAGGCCTTGCCCTCGACCACGATCACCGTGCCCATGCCGCCCGCGAGCTTGGTGAAGGCGAAGGCGATCAGCATCGCGACCAACGCGATGTGGAAGAGCAGGTTACCGACCTCGCGCAGGTAGCCCTTCTCGGAGGCGATCGCGTCCCCGGCGCGCGAGCTGCGGAAGCGCTTGCGGCGCAGCAGCGCCTCGGAGGCCTCCAGCACCGTCGCCGCGTCCGCGCCGGTCCGCCAGGTCGCGTACACCGGCAGCCGGACCAGGTGGCGCGGGGCCGCCGGCGGCTTCGCCCGCAGCACCCCGACGAACTGCCAGGTGCGCGGGATGATGCAGCCCACCAGCGAGACGAACAGCAGGATGTAGATCGCCGAGAACCAGAACGAGCTGTAGACGTGGAACATCCCCAGCTTGTCGAAGAGCGGGGCGAGCGACTTGTGGTTGCTGTGCCAGGCGGCGACATTCAGCGGCGACGCGGAGGTCTGCGGCACGATCGAGCCGGGGACGGCGGCGAGCGACAGCAGGAACAGCAGGATCAGCGCCACCCGCATCGAGGTGAGCTGGCGCCAGCCCCAGCGCAGCCAGCCGAGCAGGCCGATGCCGACGACGGCGTCCGACTGCTCCTGGCTCGGCGCGCTGCTGAGGCGTTCGGCGCTGGAGAGCTCGTCGCGCTCGTGGGTGTCGCTGTCGCGTCCGTGGTCAGTCATGATCAGTCAGATTCCCGGCGTGAAGTTGGCGGTCCAGTAACGCAGCTGAGCCACCAGCTGGTCCCATGCCCCGGTGATCAGCATCAGGCCGACGAGGATCAGCATGCCGCCGCCGATCCGCATGACCCACTGATAGTGCCGCTTGACCCACCCGAAAGCCCCCATCGTGCGGCGGAAGGCCAGCGCGGCGAGGATGAAGGGCAGGCCGAGGCCGAGGCAGTAGACCGCGGTGAGCAGGGCGCCGCGGCCGGCGGTGGCCTGGTCGTCGCTCATCGCGAGGGCGTTCACGGCGGTCAGCGTCGGCCCGAAGCAGGGCGTCCAGCCGACGCTGAAGACGATGCCCAGTACCGGGGCACCGATCAGGCCGACGACCGGCTTGCGGTGGCTGCGCAGTTCGCGCTGCGTGAAGCCGGGCAGGAAGCCCATGAAGGCCAGGCCCATGAGGATGGTGAGGGCCCCGGAGACCTGCTCGATGACCTTCTGATGGGCCTGCAGGGTGTTGCCGAAGTAGCCGAACAGCGTGCCCTCGGAGACGAGCACGGCGGTGAAGCCGAGGATGAAGAGCAGCGCCCCGAGCAGCACCCGTCCGCGCCGCTTGCCCTCCGCCGATGCCAGGTCCACGGCCGAGAAACCGGTGACGTAGGAGAGGTAGCCGGGGACCAGCGGCAGCACGCAGGGGGAGAAGAACGACACCAGGCCGCCCAGCAGGGCCACCGGGATCGCCAGGATCAGCGCGCCCGAGAGCACCGTCTGATTGTCGGCAACCGCCAGCAGGACGCCCTGACTGGGGGTCACGACTTCTCCGCGAGCACCGGGGCGAGGATCTTGTTGAGGTCGTCACTGCTCAGCGGCTCAAGCGCGCGCACCGCGATCCGCCCCTGCCGGTCGAAGACCAGCGTGGTGGGGATGGCCTGCGGGTTGAGCGTCCCGGGCGGGAACTTGAGCAGCAGCTCGCCGTCCGGGTCGTACAGGCTCGGGTAGGTGAGCCCGTGGTCGCTGACGAAGGACTGCGCGGCGGGGAGCTGCAGGTCCCGGGTGTCGATCCCCAGGAACTGCACGCCCTGGGCCTGGGTGGCCTTGTAGACCGACTCCAGGTCGCCCGCCTCGGCCCGGCAGGGGCTGCACCAGGAGCCCCAGACGTTGAGGACGACGACCTTGCCCTTGTAGTCGGCGAGGCTGATCGTCTTTCCGTCCAGGTCGGTGCCGGAGAGGCTGACCGGTGCCTTGCGGTCGGCCGCGGCGACCGTGGTGACCTCGCCGGTGCCCTGCACGATGTTCGTGTGGGAGCTGTCACTGGAGGTGCTGGCGGTGGAGCACCCGGCGAGGGCCAGTGCCGACGCGGCGGCGAGCGCGGCGATCAGCGTGCGGGCGGGGGTGCGACGGGTCAGGCGGGGACGCATGTGAAGAGTTTCGCATGGGTGTTTTGAACGGGTTCACCGCCCCCGGGCTCGTGTCCCGGCAGGCCCGTTGACCTGCCGCGACACGCGCCACACCGCGCGCCGACCGGCCGGCCCGACCCCCTGCCCTGCCGACCCGCTGCCCCGCCGACCCGCGGCCCCGCTGCCCCGCCGACCCGCGGCCGGGCAAACCCGCTGCGGGCCGACCCGGCGTCGCCGCGCCGTCGCCGCGCCGTCAGGCGCCGAAGCTCTTGGCGACCGGCGCGTCACCCTTGCGGCCCTTGCCGGTGAGGTGGGCCGGCAGCAGGTCCCTGGCCGGTTCGCTGTAACCGATGGAGACGATGGTGTCGCCGTGGTACGTGAACGTGGTCAGGCTCGCCAGCGAACACTGCCGCTTGCGCGGGTCGTGCCACAGCCGCCGGTGCTCGGTGAAGCTGCGGGTCACCCAGATCGGCAGCTGGTGGCTGACGCACACGGCCTCGTGGCCCCGCGCCGCGTCCCGGGCCGCGCCGAGCGCGCCCATCATCCGGACCACCTGCTCGATGTACGGCTCGCCCCAGGACGGGCGGAACGGGTTGGTCAGGTGCTTCCAGTAACCGGGGTTGCGCAGCGACCCGTCGCCGACCCCGAAGGTCTTGCCCTGGAAGATGTTGTCGGCCTCGATCAGCCGCTCGTCGGCGACCGTGTCCAGCCCGTGCGCCGCGGCGATGGGTCCCGCGGTCTCCTGGGCGCGCTCCAGCGGGGACGCCACCACGTGGGTGATGTCACGTCCGCTGAGGTGGTCGGCGACCCGCTCGGCCATCTTCCGGCCGAGGTCCGAGAGGTGGTAGTCGGGCAGCCGCCCGTAGAGCACGCCCTCCGGGTTGTGCACCTCGCCGTGCCGCATGAGGTGGACGACGGTGGTCTCGGGACTGCTCACCTGTACCGCTCCTTCTGACTGCGTGCCGCTGCCGGACGCTCGCTTGACGCCAGTATCGCCCAGCCTCCGCCGCGGGGACCGGGCGACACCTCTCGAAGTGCCTCGCGGGCCGCCGGCCCGGGGCGGTACCCCCCGAGTCGACGGCTGCGCCGCCCCGCGCTCGCTCGTTCGGGCCTGCCTCAGGCCGTCGCCTCCGCCGCGGCCCGGGCGGCCGCGGGCAGCGCCTCGGCGATCCGCTCGATCGCGCGGGCGTCGTGCGCGGCCGAGACGAACCAGGACTCGAACGCCGACGGCGGCAGGTACACCCCGGCCGCCAGCATCGCGTGGAAGAACGCGGTGAAGCGGAACGACTCCTGGCGGCGGGCCTCGTCGTAGTTCGTCACCTTCCCGTCCGTGAAGAAGACCGAGAACATGTTTCCGGCCGTCTGCAGCCGATGGGCCACGCCCTCCTTGCTCAGCGCCGCCGCCACGAGGCCGGAGACCTCCGCCGCGACCCGGTCCACCGTCGCGTACACCTCGTCGGTGCAGCCGCGCAGCTGGGCCAGGCCCGCCGCGGTCGCCACCGGGTTCCCGGACAGCGTCCCCGCCTGGTAGACCGGCCCGGCCGGGGCCAGGTGGGACATCACGTCCGCACGTCCGCCGAAGGCTGCGGCGGGGAAGCCGCCGCCCATGACCTTGCCGAAGGTCAGCAGGTCGGGGGCCCACCCCTCGTGTGCCGCCTCCAGGCCGTACCAGCCGGCCCTGGACACCCGGAAGCCGGTCATCACCTCGTCGGAGACGAACAGCGCGCCGTTCTCCCGGCACAGTGCGGCGAGTCCGCCGTTGAAGCCGGGCAGCGGCGGGACCACGCCCATGTTGCCGGGCGAGGCCTCGGTGATCACGCAGGCGATCTCGCCCGGGTGCGCGGCGAAGGCGGCCCGGACCGCGTCCAGGTCGTTGTAGGGCAGCACGATGGTGTCGGCGGCGGTGGCACCGGTCACACCGGGGGTGTCAGGAAGGGCAAATGTGGCCAGACCGGAACCGGCGGCGGCCAGCAGCGCGTCCACATGTCCGTGGTAGCAGCCGGCGAACTTCACGATCTTGGCGCGACCGGTGAAACCGCGGGCCAGTCGGATCGCCGACATCGTCGCCTCGGTGCCGGACGAGACCAGTCGCACCTGCTCGACCGGCGTGACCCTGGTCACAATCTCCTCGGCCAGCGCAACCTCGCCCTCACCCGGCGTACCGAACGAAGTACCGCGCACGACGGCCGCCTGGACGGCGTCGATGACGGCGGGGTGGGCGTGGCCGAGGATCATCGGACCCCAGGAACAGACCAGGTCGACATACTCCCGCCCGTCCGCGTCGGTCAGGTACGGGCCCTGGCCGGAGACCATGAAGCGGGGGGTGCCGCCCACCGCCCGGAAGGCCCGGACCGGCGAGTTGACACCGCCGGGAGTGACGACGGAGGCGCGGTCGAAGAGCGACTGGGACACGGGGGCTTCATAGGGGTAGCTCACACTGGACATGGTCTCAAATCGTCAACGTATGCAAACCGCTGCCTGTCACTCGGCCCGGCCGAGCCGATCATCTGGGACGATGATCGGGCCGCAGCAGTGCACAACCGCCCGCCGAAGGGACTCGGCGAACGGCATACCGCGTGGAGTCGGCCTACCGCGCGCCCGCTGCCTGTTGGCAAATCGATGACTGCCAGTAAGGATGGTCGCGGTGTCCGACGCGCGCGAGGGGTACGAGGATCCAGCCGGGGCTGCGCGCGGGCATCGACGTGAACGAGGCGGAAGCAGAGGTGGCGGCAGCGTGGGGGTGACCTACAAGTACTTCGGCGCTCCCGACCGCGCGACCGCGGCACGGGTACCGACCGCTCTGGGCCGTGACGGCCTCGGGCTGGACGCCGGGGAACTCGGCACGCTGGGCCGCCTCGGCGAGCTCTTCGGCCAGGACGGCCTCGAAGGCACCACGGACGAGCCGATCAGCGGCGGCCTCTCCACCAAGATCAAGCCGGAGACCATGAGCGCCATGGTGCTCACCGGTATCCAGGGCATCCCGCGCGCCGCCGTCCCCCCGCTGGAACTGGTCGTGCTCCACCCCGACTACGCCGTCTTCCAGCTCCCGCACACCGTCGTCGAACCGCTCCGCAAGGCGGACGAGGCCGAGCTCGGCACCGCCGCCTTCATCTGGTCCACCGTCCCCGACCGCGGCGGCCCCCGCGACGCCTTCGTGATCTACCAGATGCTCCACGAGTGGCAGGACTTCGCCAACCGCCTGCACGACGCCGGGCACCAGCTGTACTGCCTGATGTGGCCGTGAGCTGCGGGTTATCCATCCGCTCAGGACTGCCGGGTCTCCTCGGTGATCCAGTCCAGGTACTCGCGGCTGCCGGTCGGGATCTCGCCGACGATCACCTCCGGCGTGTCGTAGGAGTGCTCGGCCTTGATGTGCGCCTCCAACGCCGGGTACCGCTCGGCGGTGGTCTTGTAGAGCACCCGCCACTCCTGCGCGGTCTCCACTTCCCCCTGCCACCAGTACGTCGACGTGACCGGCCCGTCGACCTGCGCACACGCAGCCAGGCGCGCGGTCACGGCCGAACTGGCAAGAGCGGCAGCGGCGTTTGCGGAATCGGTCGTCGTGAGAACCGTCAGGTAGTCAGCCATGCCGTGAGCCTAGGTGCCGAGGGCAGTGCGATACGGCCACCGCACGCCTCAGGTCAACCGGATGCGAGCCGCAGATGGTTCATGAGCAGGCCGAGGGCGAACTCGAAGCGGTCAGGTCCGGTGCCGGAGATCAGCTCGGCGGCACGGCGTCGAGTGTGCGGGAATTTCTCGGCAGGCAGTGCGGTGAAGCGGTCCAGCAACTCCTCCTGGCTGAGCACCCATTCCTGATCCTGGCGCTGGTGCCGTTGCCGGACCAGCGACTGCTCCAGTGCATAGGCGCTGACGTAGAGGGAGAAGCTGCCCGCCTTCGCCCCCGAAGCGAAACTGTCCTGAGGCCGAAGTGCACCTGGCGCGATCGACCGGACCCACCCGCTCGTGGGCATACTGATCCCCGCCAGCTGACGACGCGACCGGGTCAGACGCCGAGAACCGTGATTGCCTGGCTGCCGTGGATCTGATCCAGATACGCCTGGATGTCGTCCCCGTCCGAGGTCGCGACGATCGCCGCATCGATCTCCACAGCCGTGAGCGCGACCAGGCCGTCCACGGGATCGGGTTTCTTCTTCGGGTTGAGGTCCGCCCTGCCGATCAGTTCGCCCACCCTGCGCCACTCCACCTCGGTGTAGCAGCACACCACCGCGCAGTCCTTGAGGGCCCGCGCCAGGTACGCAGTGCGGGCACCTCCCCGCCACGCCTGAGCGACCACCGGGGCGGGCACGACCGGACGCCCGGTCAGGCAGTACTCCGCGTGAAGCACTCGGGCTCGCCGGTCCCGCGGGTCGGCGAGCGCGATGAGCATCCCCGCGTCGTACACCACGTCGCCGAGTGAATCGGCGTCAGGACACGTCGGGCAGCCCCGATTCATGCCACGTTCCGACGGGCACGGATGGCTGCCGCCCGGGCTCGGGCCGCCGCAACCTGCTCCCTGATCCGAACGGAAACCTCCATCGGGGCGTCGCTCGCCGGCGGCCAGTCCAAGGACTCCGCCTCGGCCTCGGCAGCGGCAATGGCCGCGTCGATATCGGCGAAGGACGCAGCGATCCGCTCCCGGCGCACGGCCTCGGTGAGTGCGGCAGCAACCACGAAGGCAGAAACATCCTGACCGCCTTCCTCTGCGGCCAGCCTGATGCGTTCGGCCTGATCGAGATCCAGGCTGATGGAGATCCTCGTCTTCGCCATGGCAAAATCGTATCACGCCGTAATACGACAGCTGGAGTGGCAGGATTTCGCCAACCGACCGCGCGACGCGGGGCGCCGGCGCGGCGGAGGAGCCGTGCCCGGGTTACTTGGCCCCTTGCAGCTTGGGGTCCTGTGCGGCCTCCGCGTAGGCCTGTCGCAGGGTGTGGGTCAGGTACTCCTGCAACTCCTGGCGATGAGCGCCGGGCTCGTAGGTGATCTCCGGGCCGGGACCGCCCAGGCCCTCGACGAAGAAGTCGGCGTCCTCGGATGGCTGTCCGGCATGCTGATGGAAGGGATTGACGTCGCGCGTCCCCATCGACTCGAAGGTCGGGATCTCGATCGTGCCGGTGGTCTGCCTGGCCGCAGGCCGGTTCCTCTGGTACCAGTCGGACTGGTACCGGGGGTCGGTCGCCCCGATCTGATCGGACAGCAGATCGGCGGCCTGGCCGGACTCCAGGGCGTCGGCGATCTGCTCCAGGGACCGCCCGCCCTGGAACAGCTCCTCCATGTCCTTGAAGATCACCGGCTTGAACCCCGCCGCCAGGAGCAGCCGGGGCAGCAGCACATGGACGTTGAGCCGGCGGTTGGTGTCGTCGTACGGGTGGATGATGTGGATGGTCCGCACCACCCAGCCGATGGCCTTGAACCGTTCGCGGGTGGTCTTTGCCGCGTCGAGCTTCTCGTAGAAGCGGTCGAGGACTTCGCTGACGAGACCCTCGACCTCGCTGTCCTTGTAGAGGGTCTGGTTGAGCATCACGTCCACCCCGGGCTCGAAGTGGCCGGTCCAGGTGAGGGCGTCGGGCCGGATGTTGAAGGGCAGGAGTCCGTCCGCCTTGACCATGAGCGGTTTGCCGCCGACTGTCTCGTTGAGTACCGAGGGCGTCGGGGAGTCGGCACGCAGCGGATAGCCGGTGACGTATCCGGCCGTACCGGACTTGTCCGGCTTCTCCTTCAGCTCGGAGACCACGGTGTCGTGCATGGCCTCGTAGGTGCGGAAGTCGACGCGGTTGCCGATGGTCTCCGGGTCGTTCAGGTAGCGGTCGTAGGCGGCGGTCATGCTGCCCTGGAATCCCGGCGACTGCTGGTGGTCGTACAACTCCCCGGGGTTGTTCGGGTGCTTCCGGCGCGCCTCCTCGTGGTGCAGGGGGTCGAGGTAGCTGCGGTACCACTCCTTGCGGGGCAGCACATCCTCCAGGCGTTTGGCCCCCGACTGGCCGGAGTCGCTGACGCGTTGTACCGGCGTCGCCTGCCCGTCGTCCACGGACGTCGCACGGCGATCCGAGGCGATCACGCGGCCCACCGCCGCGTTGCCCGCCAGCCGCTGCATCGTCATGTAGTCCATCGCGCCGGGCGACTGCGTGGCGGACGGGCGTGGCCTGGCCCGGGAGGCATGCACGCGCGCTACCGTTTCGCCGGAGTCGGCCGAACGTCGCCTGTCCATCATGTGACTCCTCAGCGCTGTCGGTGAACCTGGCCGACAGGAGTGCTACGAACTCAGCCGACTGGACCGGCTGGGCCCCGATCGCCCGGACCACGGCCCTGGTCGACGAGTACGCGCGGGCTGTCGTCGCTGTCGTACCTCACGTGACCCGTCGCCCATCCTTTCTCCCGCCCTCCACCGTCGGCAAGGGCCTTGGTGCCCGCCCGGGGGCAGACCGTGTGCCCTTACGGACGGCCTGGTCGACCGGGCCCACCACGGTGCGGGCAGGCCCAGCGCACAGCCCTGCGCCCAATGGGGTACATCTGCCCGGACCCTCCTGCATTGTGGCTTTTTGACGTACATTCAACTCCAGGTGACCCGCTTGGCGGGTCGGTGAACCACCTACCTGGGGGGGTAGCAGTTGACCACGTTCATCATGGGCCACGGCAATTACACTGACAGCGAGCCGGACACCTTCGTCCCGACCGGCAGCAGGGTCGGGATCTACGCGGAGGTCAACACCCTGCTGGTCATCACGATCGGCATGGCGGTACTGGCCGAGCAGGGCGGGTTTGAGCCGCCGACCGTCTTCACCTCGACGGCGGACACGATCTCGCCGGTCCACAACTACCGGATCGGGCCGCTCACGCACCCCGAGTACCAGCGGATGCACACCGTCGAATCCTCGAAGAACACGATCATCTACATCGGCTTCACCGATGGCTTCGAGGCGGAGACCCAGCTCTGCACCAACCTCAAGGGCTGCAAGAACGGCCGGCACCAATGTGACGGCATCCTGGGCCGGGTCCAGGACACCGACATCCGGCTCAGCTTCTGCGTGGGGAAGTCGAGCGAGTCCGGACGGAACAGGATGACGACCACGTTCCCGGAGACCGAGACCTACACGGAGCCGAACGCCCGGCTGACCCGGTACATCGACTCGTCCAAGACCTGGTTCGAGAAGATCACGAAGAACCCGGCTGTGGCGATCCCCGAGTTCCACCAGCTCGCCCGCACCGCCGCGGGCGCCCGCGAGGCGGCGTTCATCCTGGCTTCGTCCAAGCGGCTGGAGGCCCTGCTGGTCCTCAACGACGCCCGCGAGTACCGCGCCTCGCTGAGCCCCTGGGATTTTCTCGCCTACCTCTACGGGCTGCCGGAGAAGTCCCGTGCCAGGGTGACCAGGCTGCTCCGGCGGGAGCCCGGACCGACGGCCGCCCCCGCGACAGTGACCGCGCTGGACCGTTTCGTCGCCTCCTACTTCGCCGCCACCACCGAGGAGCGCCGGGCCGGCTGGGCCGCCCTGACCCCGCAGGACCGGGAGCGGGGCACCGAGAACCCCCTGCTCAAGTTCTGGGCGACCCAGATCGTCCCCGTCATCGACGTCTACCAGAAGGGCTGGGACTCCCACGACCAGCCGGTCGGCTGGTTCCAGGGCGCCTCCTTCCGCTCCGCGCTCACGGAGTTCGGCGAGGCGGAGGCCCAGCTCTCACAGAGCTACGTGGACTCCTTCAACGCCTGCATGCTGTTCGGCTCCACCGCCGACGATGCGGCCTGCCTCGCGCTCTGGCAGCGTCTCGACGGGAACTCCGATGCCCAGCGCCTGCTGAGCATCGTGACCCACACGAAGGACCCGGGGGCCTGGAAGAAGGAAAAAGCCACGCCGGGTACCACGGCGGACCCGCTGGCCGCCTGGCTGGCCGAACGCCGGGCCGCCGAGCTGGAGGCCGAGCGCAGGGCGGAGCAGGCCGCAGCGAAGGCGTCACCGAAGGCCGCGGTGGTCGCGAGTTCGTCGTCATCGGAGAGTGAGGACCTGTTCGCGTCCGATCCCTTCGCGGACTTCTGGGACAACCTCACCGTGGAGAACTGGCGCGCCTGCGGGAACTGGCGCATGGGCGGTTCCGTCCAGGTCGTCGCGCGCGGAGGCTGTTTCAAGTTCGCCGAGCAGACCACCGCCCTGGCGGCCGCGTTCCCCGATGCCGTGTGGAGCACCTTCGAGGTGACGGAGCTGGGCTTCCACGGTGCCGCCATCCAGCAGAAGGGCGGCACCATCGACCTGGGCGCGTTCAGGGCCTATCTGGCGGAGCCGGCGATGACGCGTCTCACCACGATCACGGTGCGGTAGCGGGATTTCGTCGACGCCCAGGGCCTCCACGCCCAGGGTCTCCACGCGCAGGGTCTCCACGCGCAGGGTCTCCACGCGCAGGGTCTCCACGCGCAGGGCCTCCACGCGCAGGGCCTCCACGCGCAGGGCCTCAACTGTCGGCGGCGAGGCGGTCCAGCCACTCCCTCAGCAGATGCTGCTCCGCGCCGCTGAGAGTCGTCTGCTCGGGCAGCGCGGCGCGCAGCGCGCGGGCGGCGCCGGCCGGGCCGGCGTCCTGCACCGCCGGCTCCTGACTGGTTACCGCGGCGACCATGGACTCCCGAAGAGTGGTCAGCAGGGCCGGGTCGCGTCGGTCTTCGGGCTGGGACAGCCAGGTGAGTACCGCGCCGCGTGCCGTGGCGTGAATGAGCATGGCCGCGAGTTCCTCGTCGACGCGGAGCCAGCCGCCGGCGGCCAGGCGACGGATACGGCCCATCAGGATCTCCATGCCGGCGGTGAAGGCGGCCGACGTCTCCCTCGTGGGCTCGCTGTACATCAGCGTGTACAGCGCGGGATTGGCCAGGCCGAACTCGACCGCCAGGTCCCAGCCGGCTCTCAGGTCCTCGATGGGGTCCTGCGGGTCGGGGTCGATGTGCTTGGTCGCGAGAAACGTGGCGAAGCCGTGCTCGGCCAGCGCGTCGAGCAGCCCGTCCTTGTCACCAAACAGTCGGTAGATGGCCGGCGCCTGCACGCCTGCGGCGAGCGCGACCGCGCGGGTGGTGACCGCATCACGGCCCTCGCGCGCCAGCAGGTCGGCGGCGGCCTCGATGACGCGCTGCCGGGCCTGGTCGCGGCCCATGGCCGCGGTGTCGGATTCGACGGTGCCGGTGCCGTCGCTGCCGCGTGAACGTGATGACATGTATCAACGATACAGCGCAGACGGTTCCATTGTTAGTATCAGTGATACGCTGATGGTGATTCCACTGGAACTACACCGCTGGAGCGTGCCATGCTCATCGTGACCGGGGCCACCGGACAGCTCGGACGCCAGATCGTCGAGAGACTGCTGACCCGCGTGTCGGCGGACCGGGTCGGCCTCAGCGTCCGCGACCCCAGGAAGGCGCAGGCATTCGCCGACCAGGGGGTACGGGTGCGGCAGGGCAGCTTCACCGACGCCGCAGGCCTCGCCCACGCCTTCGAGGGCGCCTCCCAGGTGCTCATCGTGTCCGTCGACAGGATGGGCGAAGAGGCCGTGCGGCAACACCGTGCCGCGATCGAAGCGGCCGCCGCGGCTGGCGCCCGCCGCATTCTCTACACCAGCCACATGGGGGCCGGCGCCTCCTCGCAGTTCCAGCCCTGCCGCGACCATGCCGCCACCGAGGAAGTGCTGCGCGCCTCCGGCGTGCCGTTCACCTCGCTGCGCAACGGCTTCTACGCCGCCAGCGCGGTGCAGTTCCTCGGCCACGCCACGCAGGGCGGCCAGGTCGTGCTCCCCGCGGACGGACCGGTCAGCTGGACCGCGCACGCCGACCTCGCCGACGCGGCCGCCGCCATCCTGGCCGACGAAGGGTGCTTCGACGGCCCCACGCCGCCGCTCACCGCGGCGCAGGCGCTCACCTTCGACGACGTCGCCGGCATCGCCACCGAGGTCACCGGCCGCACCATCACCAGGACCACCGTGTCGGACGGCCAGTTCCGGGAACAGCTGGTGGGTCGCGGCGTCCCCGCCGAGGCGGCTGACCAGCTGCTCGGCATCTTCGCCGCCGGCCGCACCGGCGAGTTCGCCGCCGTCGACCCGACACTGGCCGCCCTGCTCGGCCGCGAACCCACCACCCTGGGGGCGGTGCTCAGCGAGCAGCTGCCCCGCGACTGACCGAGAATCAGCAGCTGGGAGCGGCCGGAACTGACGATTCGCACGGACGGGAACAGGGCGGGGAGTCGGGCTGTTGTGCCGATCATGACGACGACTCCGCGCCCGCGGCCCGAGGTTCTGCGCTACACCGCCTTCTCCCGCGACCCCGACGGCGGCAACCCCGCGGGTGTCGTCCTCGACGCCACCGGCCTGGACGACGCCGGGCAACTGGCCATCGCGGCCGAGCTCGGCTACTCGGAGACGGCGTTCCTGACCGCGCCGCCCGAGGGCCTCGGGGGCGAGCCCGGACGGACGTTCACCGCGCGCTACTTCAGCCCGAAGACGGAGGTGCCGTTCTGCGGCCACGCCACCATCGCCACGGCGATCGCGCTGGCCTCGCAGATCGGCCCCGGCGACCTGCTGCTGTCCACGCGGGCCGGGACGGTGCCGGTGACCGTGACCAGGGACGCCTCCGGCGGCTACCTGGCCACGCTCACCAGCGTCGAACCCGAGGTGACCGGGATCGCCGACGACGACCTCGCCGAGGCACTGGCCGCCCTGAGCTGGCCGGCGGGCGACCTGGACCCGGAGCTGCCGCCGCGGATCGCCTACGCCGGAGCCCGGCACCTGGTGCTCGCGGCGGCCGGACGAGCGCGGCTCGCCGACCTGGACTACGACTTCGAGCGGCTGGCGGCCCTGATGCGCCGGCTCGACCTGGTCACCCTGCAACTGGTGTGGCGCGAGTCGGCCACGGTGTTCCACGTGCGGGACCCGTTCCCGGTCGGCGGTGTCGTGGAGGACCCGGCGACGGGGGCCGCGGCGGCCGCGTTCGGCGCGTACCTGCGGACTCTGGGCCTGGTCGAGGCGCCGGTCGAACTGACGCTGCACCAGGGCCACGACATGGGCCGCCCCGGCCTGATCACCGTCTCCCTGCACAGCGACGACCCGTTCGTCAGGGTCAGCGGCACCGGCGTGCGCATCCCCGACGGCGGCTGATCCGCCCCGCCACAGCACCGTCGGCCGGCCCGACCCCCACGGGTCCGGACCGGCCGCCGGGGACCGTCGCGGTCAGGCCTGCCTGCGGGCCTCGGTCAGGATGCGCGTGGTGCGGGCGGCGGGGCCCGGCACCGGTGACCCGGTCAGTTGACGCAGGGAATGCCGCCCGCCTGAACCGCCGCGCCCTGGAACGGGATGCTGGAGGTGGGTGCCGCCGCGCCCGAGCCCGACCCGGAACCCGAACCGGCCGCGGAACCGGAGCCCGTGGGCAGGGTGAAGCCGGTGCCGAGAACGATCTCGACATGTCCCGCCCGGACGGACGAACTGGCGGTCGCACTCCCCGCGTTCAGACCGCCGGCGATCTGCTGGGCGGCGCTCTCCGCGCCGGACCCGTAGAGGACGGTGGTGTGCGAGCGCGCGGAGTGGCTGGCCACCTCTCCGGCCGTGTAGCCCTCGGCGACCAGCGCCTTGGACTCGGCGGCGGCGCCCCCGGTGACTCCGGAGCCGTTCAGCACGTCCACCACGGCCGGGGACACCGCCTTGGCCGGCTGGCTCGGCGCGGCCGAGCCCGCGCCGGACCCGGCAGAGCTGGGGGAGGACCCGGCCGCGTCGTGGCCGATCAGCGTCTGCATGATCCGCTTGATCTGGTCCGGGTCGACCAGGTTCACCGACTCCCCGTTGCGGGTCGCGAAGCCCTGGATCGGCAGGGTGTTGAAGACCACCTTGCCCCCGGTCAGGTTGGGGGCCTGCTGGGCGAAGTCCAGTATGTTCCACTGGTTGTCCAGCACCACGTCCTTCTTCACCACGTCGAACAGCGACTGCATCTTGCCCAGGTCGCTGAACAGCCCCTCCTGCTTCAGCTTGTACTCCACCGAGGAGATGAAGGCCTGCTGACGGTGGGTCCGGTCCAGGTCGCCGTTCTGCAGGTTGTGCCGCTGGCGGACGAAGGAGAGGGCCTGGGCCGCGTTCAGGGTGTTCAGGCCGGCGTGGAAGCTGGCGCCGGAGCCCTGGCCCGCCATCGCCGGGTCGGAGGTGGCGTGGTTGAGGCAGACGGTGATCGGCTGGACCGCCTGGGCGATGTCGTAGAAGCCGATCAGGTTGACCTCGGCGAAATGGTCGATCCGCACGCCGAGGAAGCTCTGCACGGTGGCCAGGGTCGCCTCGCGGCCCACCTCGCGGCTCTGCTGCTCCAGGTCCGCGCCCTTGACGCCCTGCGCCTGGAGCTTGGTCTCGGCGACCGACTTGGCCAGCCCGTAGGCCTCCTTGATCTTGTGCATCCCCTGCGGGCTGCCGTCGCCGTTGAGGGTCTCCACGTAGTCGTCGCGCGGGATGGAGAACGCCTGGACCTTGCCGCCGCCGGCCGGGATGTGCAGCAGGATCAGGGTGTTGGTGTTGTAGCCGCCGATGTCGCTGGAACCGCCGGCGTGCAGCTCGTCCTGGACCACCCAGTCGGGCAGGTTGTTGCCGTTCATGTCCTTGCGGCTGTCCAGCCCGATCAGGAGCAGGTTGACCGAGTTGTCCAGCTTCGGCGGCGCGTTCTTCTCGGTGACCGAGAGCGCGTCCGAGGTCTTCACCCCGGTCGTCAGCGCGTTGTAGGTGTAGGAGGAGACGCCCGCCGCGAGCAGCACCCCGGCGGAGCCGCAGACCGCGGCCACCCGCCCGGCCAGCAGCAGCGGGGAGGGCCGCGCGGCGCCGCGGCCGCGGCTGCGGGCGCCTCCCCGGCCCTGCTGCGAACGGCTCCGCGACCCTCGACGCTGCTCAGTCACGAACGCTCCTCTTCTTTCCGGCGCCCCGCGCCGCTCGCACGGCGATGGCCACCATCGCCGCCACGGCGGCCAGCGCCATGGCGGGGAAGGCGTGGGCGGTCCACTCGAAGGTGTGGGTGGCCAGCGCGGCACTGCCGGAGGTGTCCCCGCCGGCCATCGCGTCCGCGGCCGTGGAGATCAGCAGCACCAGCACCGGTGCGGCGGTGGCCACCCACCACAGCCCGTTGCTGCTGGCGAGCAGGCTCGCGGACACCGCGCCCAGGACGACGGTGACCAGGAAGACCGGACCGGAGGATCCGCCCGAGACCACCGCGCCGAGCAGCGGCAGCCCGAGCAGGAGCAGCACCACGAGCGCCGCCGAGTGCGCCGGCCTGCCACTCTGCGCCGCCCGGGCACCGCCGCGCGCCGTCTGACCACCGGGTCGCCTGGTTCCCCGGGGCGGGGCTGCCGCCCGGCTCGGTTCGTCCCCGCCCGGCCGACCCCAAGAGTCGGTCATTCCTCACACCCTCCACGCCGGTGGGACCACAGCGGCCGCCACAACCCGCATACTCACTGCACGAGGAGGACGCAGGACGCCCTCGGACAGTTGCGTAGTTGCGCAATGTAGCAAGCATGAACGACCCCGGTACACGCGAGGGCGCGTCGCGTTTGCCTGCCTTCGGCGGATCCGGGAAGCTGTCCGGGCATACCAACAGCCCGCCGTCGGGGCACGGGACGAGGGAGGAGGGTGAGACTTTGGACACGAACGGGACGCGGGGGGCCGCCGAAAGCCTTCCGCCCGATCTCCTGCAGGAGGCGGCCGGTACCTTCGGCCTGCTGTCGTCCACCATGCGGCTGCACATCGTGTGGGTGCTCACCCAGGGCGAGTGCGACGTCGGCACCCTGGCCGAGCAGGTCGGGGCGACGCTGCCGACCGTGAGCCAGCACCTGGCCAAGCTCAAACTCGCCGGGCTCGTCCGCGCCCAGCGGCAGGGACGCCGCCAGGTCTACGTCGTGGAGGACCCCAACCTCGCCGCCATCGTGCGGCTCATGGTGGCGCAACTGCAGGCCGCCGGTGTGCACGCCGACGGTGCGACCGCCACCGGTACGGACGCTGACGGTGCGTCGGCCGGGACCCGCCGTGGTCTGGGCGCCTGAGCCGGGTCCGCTGCGGCTCGTCGGCACGCCGCCGGAGCCCGCGCCGGCACACCCCGGGACCGACGCTCCCGACACCGTCGACCCGCGCGACCCGGCGGAGCAGGCCCTCGTCGGAGTCCACCGGTACCTCGACGGCAGTGCGCGGCTGAGCGAGCGGCAGCTGCTGCGTCAGCTGGGATCCGGCCTGCGCGGGCTGACCGAGCAGGACGCGGACGCCCGGCTCGCGGGCCTCGGCGAGAACCTGCTCCCCGAGGCCCGGGTCAGCCTCAGGGCACGGCTGCGCGCCAGCGCACGGGACCCGTTCACCCTGGTGCTGGCCGCGCTCGCGGGCGCCTCCGCGGTCATCGGCTCGATCGGCGCCGCGATCGTGATCACCGCGCTCGCCACGGTGGCCGGCACGCTGCGCTTCCTCGCCGAGCGGCAGGCCGACCGGGTCGCCGCGCTGGTCCGGGACGCGCTGGCCGACACCACGGCCACCGTGCTGCGCCGCGCCGACCCCGACGCGCCGCCGGTGGCCCGGGAGGTCGCCCCCGACCAGCTGGTCCCCGGCGACCTGGTCACCCTCGGTCCCGGCGACCCGGTCCCGGCCGACCTGCGGCTGCTGCGCGCCGACGGGCTGCTGGTCAGCCAGGCCGCGCTGACCGGCGAGTCCGCGCCCGTGCCGAAGGCACCAGACCTGCAGCCGAAGGCATCAGAGGTGCAGCCGCAGGCGCCCGTCGACGTCGCGTCGTCCGGGACGGACCTGTTCGGCAGCCCTCGGCTCTGCTTCCTCGGCAGCACCGTCACCGCCGGGACGGCCACCGGGGTGGTCCTGGCCACCGGACCGGACAGCCACCTCGGCGCCACTCACGCCCGGCCCCGCCGCCGGGCCACCCGCACCGCCTACGGCCGGGGCAGCGCGGGCATCGCCCGCAGCCTCGCGCTGTTCAGCGCACTCGCGGCAACGGCCGCGCTCACGGTGAACGCGGTCTGGTTCGGCGGCGGTCTGCAGGCGGCGGCCTTCGCCGTGGCGGTCGCGGTCGGCCTCACCCCCGAGATGCTGCCGCTGGTGGTGAGCAGCATCCTGGCGCGCGGCTCGGTGCTGCTGGGCCGCCGCCGGATCGTGGTCCGGCGGATGCCCGCGGTCTACGACCTCGGCGCGATGGACCTGCTGTGCACCGACAAGACCGGCACGCTCACCCGTGGCCGGCCCACGCTGTCCTGCCGGATCGGCCCCGAGGGCACACCTGATCCGACGGTGCTGCACTGGGCGGCGGTCAACAGCCTGCTCTCGCTGGAGCAGGGGGACCTGCTCACCGGTGACCCGGTCGACGAGGCGGTGCTCGACGCCGCCCACCCGCTCGGCCTGCCGCTGGACGCCGACGCCATGAGCGCCGTCGCCGTCGTGCCGTTCACCCCGGCCCGGCGACGGTCGACGGTCGTCCTCCGCCGCCCCGGCCACCCCGGCACGGTCACGCTGGTGACCAAGGGCGCCCCGGAGGAGGTCCTGCCCCGCTGCAGCCGCTTCCGCGCCCGGAGCGCCGACGTGGCGGACCGGGCGGACGGACCCGACGCCGCGGACGATCTGCCACTGGACGCGGCCGCGCAGGCCCGGCTGCTGGCCCTGGTCGACCGGCACGCACGGGAGGGCACCACGCTGCTGGCCGTCGCCCGCGCCCACCGGCCGGCCCGCCTCGGCGGGTACGGCCCCGGCGACGAGGCCCGGCTCACCCTGCTCGGCTTCGTCGGGCTCCGGGACGAGCTGCTGCCGGGCGCGCCCGCGGCGCTGGCCGCCCTCGCCGACGCCGGCGTCGAGGTCAAGGTGGTCACCGGGGACCACCCCGCCGTGGCCGCCCGGCTCTGCCGCGAGGCGGGTATCGCCGGTGCCGACCCGGACACCGTGGTGACCGGCGCCGACATCGGCCGCCTGGACGACATGCAGCTCGCCGAACTCGCGGCCCGCAGCACCGTCTTCGCCCGGACCACCCCGCACCAGAAGGCCCGGGTGGTGGCCGCGCTGCGCCGGAACGGCCGGACCGTCGGCTTCCTCGGCGACGGCGTCAACGACCTCCCGGCGCTGGCCGCGGCCGACGTCGGGATCAGCGCGGACAGCGCGGTCCCGGCCGCCCGGTCGGCGTCCGACGCGGTGCTGGTGAGCAAGGACCTGACCGTGCTGGGCGAGGCGCTCACGGTCGGCCGCCGGTCCGTCGGCGCCATCGCGACCTATCTGCGGATCACCTTCTCGTCCAACTTCGGGAACACCCTCTCCATGATCCTCGGCAGCATGCTGCTGCCGTTCCTGCCGATGCTGCCGACGCAGATCCTGGTGCAGAACCTCTGCTTCGACGCCGCGCAGCTGACCCTCGCCTTCGACCGCCCGCAGCCCTCGGCACAGTGCGCCCCGCGCATCCTGGACCGGCGTCGGACCATGGCGTTCATGGTCTGCTTCGGCGTCCTCAACTCGCTCTCCGACCTGATCACCTTCGCCCTGCTGGGCCATCTGACCGGACATCAGCACGATCCCGCCGCCCAGGCGGTGTTCCGCTCGGGCTGGCTCACCGAGAACCTGGTCACCCAGGCCCTGGCGCTGCACCTGCTGCGGCCCGACGCGGACACCGGGCCGTGGTCCGGGCCCTGGCGTCAGCGGGTCGCCGCCTGGCCGGTCTGGCTGGCCGCCGCCGCGCTGATCGCGGCGGCGCTGGGCCTGCCCCGCTCGCCGCTGGCCCCCGCGCTGGGCCTGGGAGCGCTGCCGCTCTCCTGGCTGCCGTACCTGGCGCTGATCGTGGGCTGCTACTGCACCATGGTGCTCACCGCCCGGCGGCTCTGGCGCTCCCGGTCACGGCAGCGCTGACGACTGGTCACTCGGCTCCCTCGGAGGCCCGTTTCGCACCTGAGGCCCGCGCACCCGTGGATCGCGCACCGCGACCCGCGTACCCGTGGACCGGGCGGCGGGCCTGACGGATAGTGGTGATCATGACTTCTCTGGTACGCAACATCACGGTCGACTGTGCCGACGCCTACGCGGTCGCCGCGTTCTGGGGCGCGGTCCTGGACCGCCCGGTGGTCGAGGACGAGGACCCCAGCCCCGGCGCGGTGGAGCTGCTGATCTCCACCGGCAGCGGCCCGGGCCTGCTTTTCCTCACCGTCCCCGAGCCGAAGTCGGTGAAGAACCGGCTGCACCTGGACCTCCAGCCGCAGGACCGCTCCCGGGACGAGGAGGTCGAGCGGCTGCTCGCCCTCGGCGCGACCCTGGTCGGCGACCACCGCAACCCGGACGGCACCGGCTGGGCGACGATGGCCGATGTCGAGGGCAACGAGTTCTGCGTGGAGCGCAGTGCCGCGGAGCGCGCCGCCACGAAGGGGAGTTGACGGTCCGTCGGGGGCACCGGAAGGCAGGCCGCGCGGGAACTGGAAAGAGTGTTGACAGTCCTAGTGGTCTAGTCCAAAGATTGTCGATGTCCAGCCAGTGGTCTCCATGAGTCACACCCCCACAGGAGAGCCCCGCAATGAGACATCCCCGTCCCCTCCGCGCCCTGCTGTCCGGCCTGGTCGCCGTCGCCGCCTCGGTCGGCGCGGTGGCCACCGGCGCCGGCGCCGCGCAGGCCGCGACACCGCTGCCGGTGCACGTGTTCGCGCCGTACTTCGAGGCGTACAACGGCGACAGCCCCGCCACGCTGTCCACCCAGTCCGGTGCCACCTACCTGACCATGGCCTTCGTCCAGGCCGCGACCAAGGGGTCCTGCACCCCCTACTGGAACGGTGACACCGGCAAGCCGATCGCCGGCTCCAGCTTCGGCGGCGACATCGCCGCGATCCAGGCCAGGGGCGGCGACGTGGTGCCGTCCTTCGGCGGCTACGCGGCCGACAACGGCGGCACCGAGATCGCCGACAGCTGTACCGACGTCAACTCCATCGCCGCGGCCTACGAGAGCCTGGTCACCACCTACGGCATCACCCGGATCGACCTCGACACCGAGGACAACTCGCTCACCGACTCGGCCGGGATCGACCGCCGCAACAAGGCCATCGCCCAGGTCGAGTCCTGGGCCGCGAGCAGCGGGCGCACCGTCCAGTTCTCCTACACCCTGCCCACGACGACCAGCGGCCTGGCCTCCAGCGGGCTGGCCGTGCTGCAGAACGCGGTGAAGAACAAGGCCCGCGTGGACGTGGTCAACATCATGACCTTCGACTACTACGACGGCGCCAACCACGAGATGGGCACGGACGCCGAGAACGCCGCCACCGGCCTGGAGGGCCAGCTCGCGTCGCTCTACCCGGGCAGGAGCGCCGCGCAGCTGTGGAGCATGGTCGGCATCACGCTGATGCCCGGCATCGACGACTACGGCGCGGCGGAGACCACCACGGTGGCCGACGCGAGCAACGTGGAGAGCTGGGCCACCGGCAGGGGCCTGGCCAGCCTGTCGTTCTGGGCGATGCAGCGCGACAACGGCGGCTGCGTCGGTACGGCCGGCTCGGACACCTGCTCCGGGATCGCCCAGGGCACCTGGGACTTCAGCCACGCGCTGGAGCCCTTCACCAGCGGCAGCGGCACCCCGGCGAACGACTTCTCGCTGTCCGTGGCCCCCGGCTCCGGCTCCGTCGCCCCCGGCGGCTCGACCACCGCGACCGTGAGCACCGCCGTCACCTCCGGCACCGCCCAGTCCGTCAGCCTGACCGCGAGCGGGGCGCCGAGCGGGGTCACCGTGGGCGTCAGCCCCACCCCGGTGACGGCCGGCGGCAGTGCCACCCTCACCCTGACCGCGTCCAGCTCGGCCGCGGCGGGCACCTACCCGATCACCCTCACCGGCAGCGCGGCCTCCGGCAGCCACACCGCGAGCTACTCGCTGACCGTCACCGGGTCCGGCGGCGGAGGCGGCGGGTCACTGGTCAACGGCGGGTTCGAGACCGGCGGCCTCAACCCGTGGAGCTGCCGGCCCGGCGACGCCGTGGTCAGCAGCCCGGTCCACTCCGGCAGCCACGCCCTGCAGGTCACCCCGACCGACTCGCAGACCGGCGAATGCGACCAGACCGTCACCCTGGCCCCCAACCACAGCTACACACTGAGCGGCTGGGTCCAGGGCAACTACGCCTACCTCGGCGTCAGCGGCGGAGCCGGCGGCAGCACCTGGGCCAGCGGCAGCGGCTGGACCAGGCTGACGGTGCCGTTCACCACCGGCGCCAACGGCACGGTCACCGTCTACGTCCACGGCTGGTACGCGCAGGGGAACGTCTACGCCGACGACCTCTCGGTGAGCTGAACCGGCGTCAGGCGGCCTTGACCGGGACGTCCAGCCGGACCAGTCCGGCCACGCCGAAGAACAGCGACACCGGGAGCGTGGACCCGACCGTCAGGCCCTTGGCGGGCGGCAGCACGATCGACGGCGAAGTGGAGCCGAAGGTCGTACTGCCGCCCGCGGCCAGCAGGACACCCGCCGTCGACAACGTGGCCGACCCGCCGCCCTGCAGCGTGGCCTGACCGCCACCGGGCACGGTCACCGTGGAGAGGTGCTCGGCCTCCGGCGCCGCGTTGCGGACGGTGAACTCCAGCCGCGCCGTGCCCGACGAGTCCACCCGCACCGTCGCGGCGGTGATCGACAGATCCACGTTGCGGGCGCGCATGCTGAGCGAGGCCCCGGTGGCGTCGGTACGCGCGGTGGACTGCACCTCCCCGGGCGCCTCCCGCTGTACGCCGGTCCCCGAGGAGCAGCCGGCGACCAGTACGGGCAGGGTGACGGCGAGCAGCGCGGCGCAGGCGGTGCGCGGGAGAAGACCTCGGTTTCGCATACCGGGCATTATCGTCCCCCGCCCCGGGGTCGCCCCGGCGGGGTCCATCCGTGTGAACGGACCGTGTCGCAGCGGGCACCCTGAGCGACCGCCCCGAAGTATGACCTGTAGGACAACACCACTGTGCGGACCGTCGGACCGGTCGCACCGTGGTGCACCGTCACTACGAAGGAGATTCCATGCGTTCCATCAGCAAGGCGGGGCTGCTGCTCGGCGCTGCCAGTGCCGTTATCGTCGCCGGAGCGGGGGTGGCCAGCGCCGACAGCACCGCGGTCGGCGCCGCGTTCGATTCGCCGGGTGTGCTCTCCGGCAACGTGGTCCAGATCCCCGTGGACGTGGACGCGAACGTCTGCGGCAACTCGCTGAACGTGATCGGCCTGCTGAACCCCGCGTTCGGCAACACCTGCGTCAACGGCGGGGGGCCGAAGTCCGACTGGCACCCCTCCAGCTGGCACCAGCACTTCTGGGACATGGCCCGCCACCACCACGGTGACGACTGCGACGACCACTGAGTCTGCGGTCCGAGTCCATGGCCGGATCTCATCCGCACCTCGCGTAAACGGACCCTCCGCCCCGTGGCGGAGGGTCCGCCGTGTCAACTGCCGACCAGGCCGTTGACCGCCCGGGCGGCGTACTCCCCGGCTTCGAGGGTGTTCTGCACCGCCCCCACCTTCTGGCCGACCCTGTCGGCGACGGCACCCTGCACCACCGGTACGGCCGTCTTGGCGGCGGCAGCGGCCAGACCGCCGGGGCCGCCGGCGCGGCGGCCCGGGTCGGTGGCGGCCTGGGCGGACGTTGCGGTGACGGCGAGAATCGCGGAGCCGGCCATGGCGGCGGCGAGGAAGTGACGTGCGTTCATGAGCGGTGCAACGAGCGGGAACGTCCGAGGTCACGGGCACCGCGGGCATCAGGGGACGCCGCGGGGAGCCATGGGCGAAACGATTCTGCTGACATGACGGCGCCCTGCCGGTGGCCGACAAGGAGGTCGGTGGCCACCGGCAGAGGATGCACCGGGGTGCTGCCGCGCGCCGAACGCGCCGCGTGGGTGTCGTACCGTCAGCCCGCGTTGGTGCAGGTGTTGCCGAAGGCCGGGTTGAGCGCGCCGATCACGTTGCCGCTCACGCCGCAGACGTTGACCGGGATGTGGACCGGCACCTGAATGTTGTTGCCGGAGCCGACGCCCGGAGAGCGCTCGGCGTCGCCCGCGGACTGCGCGCTGGCAAAGGCGGCACCGGCTCCACCCGTGAGGACACCGGCAGCGGCAACGGTGACCAGGGCACCCTTGACGACATTCTTCATTGTGTTACTCCATCAATTGGTCTGCAGAGGCGGTGCCGTGCAGATACGGACAAACCACTCAACGCCGCAGCCGCACCGATGGATCCGGCCAGCACCCATCATTCACCCTGGTGAATGAATTTCCATACTATTCGGCTTATCGAGTGCCTTTCCTTGCCACGCCGTTCCCGGGCCGACCCGACCTGCGTTGTCACCGGCAGAAGGCGCCCAGGACCGGGTGCCTCGTGAAAGGAACTGGACATGATGAAGACCAAGCGCGGAATCCTCGTCGTCGCGGCCGCCGCCGGGATCCTGGCCGGTGCCGCCGGTACCGCCGCGGCCAGCAGCATCGCGACCGGCGAGGCGGAGAAGTCCCCGGGCGTCCTCTCCGGCAACCTGGTCATGGTGCCGGTCCACGTGCCGGTGAACGTCTGCGGCGACACCGTCAACGTGATCGGCCTGCTGAACCCGGCCTTCGGCAACACCTGCACCAACGCGGGCTGATCGGCTTCCCCGAAGCTCTCGCACGCACCCGCCGGCACGCAGGAGTGCGCAACGCGCCTCACCGCGGCTGCGCACTGTCGGAGCGGCCCATGCCCGCTGTCGGCCACACGAGCGGTTGTGGCCGACGGCACGTGCCCCCGACGCGACCGCCCTCGTTCGCACATCGTCCGCCCAAACGGGGACGGACGGAAAGCAAAGGATCCTCCATGCGCAACGTGAAGCAAGCCCTCGTTCTCTCCGTCGCCGCCGTCGGCATCGCCCTGTCCGGCGCTGGTGCAGCGTTCGCCGACGCCGACGCGGTCGGTGGTGCCTCCGACTCCCCCGGGTTCCTGTCCGGCAACGTGATCCAGATCCCGATCCACATCCCGATCAACCTCTGCGGGAACACCGTCGACGTGATCGCGCTGCTGAACCCGGCGTTCGGCAACACCTGCACGAACCGCTGACCCAGTCGGCGTCCCCGGTGCCCGGGCACCCCCGTGGCACCGCTCCCTGAACACGTATGAAGGAGACTCCCATGCAGAAGGTCATGAAGGTCGCAGGCTTCTCCGCGGCCGCCCTCGCCACCGTCATCGCCGGCGCTGGTGCGGCCTCCGCCAACAGCACCGCCGTCGGCGAGGCCGCCAAGTCCCCTGGCGTCCTGTCCGGCAACCTGCTCCAGGTCCCGATCCACATTCCGGTGAACCTCTGTGGCGACAGCGTCAACGTGATCGGCGCGCTGAACCCCGCCTTCGGCAACACCTGCGTGAACACCACGGACAACTGCTGAGCGATTCGCGCCGAACGGCCGCTGCCCCCCGATGTCCACACATCGGGGGGCATTGCCGCACCCGCGTACAGCCCCGGCCGCACCCGAATTCCCCGGCGGCCCCGTACTTTCCCGGCGACAAAGGAACTCCCATGGCGTCACCCTCCACCAACGGCATCGCCACCGGCGCGCTGCTGCTGCTCGGCCTGCTGGCCGCCCCGTCCACGGCCTGGGCGGCCGACTCCGCCGCGCTTCCGGTGGGCCCGGCCGGGTCCACCGGCGGCAGCCAACCGTCGACCAGTCTGCAGGACCCGCAGGTCCTGCCCGCGGTGGGCGGTCTGAGCGGCGCGACCGGTTACGCGGTGGCACCGCTGAAGACCCTGCGGCTCGACCCGTTCGCCGCCTCGTCGGCCGACCCGCTGTCGAACGCGGTGGCGCTGCAGCCGGACGGCAAGGGCAGTCCCCCCGTCTCCACCGCCGCCGTCACCTCCCCGCTGAGCGACGGCGGCGGCGTCGCCAGCCTGCCGCTGGTGAACCGGGTCGACGGCGTCATCCCCGGCTGACTCGATCCCGCCCGATCCCCGGCCCCGCCCCGACCCCGAGCGATGGGCGCGCGGCGGCCGGTGCGGCGCACGGCGAAGGGTCCGACGGTTCCGCCGCGGGGGCGGACTCGTCGGACCCTTCGTCGTACTGCTGCTTCCGCGCGGCCGTGGGCCTCGATCAGCCCCTGAGCTCCTGGGCCATCCCCGCCGCGGTGTCCAGGAAGTCCTTCACGGTGTGACCGACGTGACCCTTCGCGCCGCTCTGGTCCACCGTCACCGAACCGGTGGGCGCGCTCTCCAGCCGAGGGGCACTCAGCTTGGGGTCCAGGTGCGCGAGGTCGAGCTGCGGACCCTGCGTCGAGCCGACCCCGCCCGGCAGGGTGAGCGGCTTGCCGAGGGAGGCGGCCGCCCCCACCGCCCGGACCGGCGCCTCGGGGAGCGAGACCGCGAGCCCCCCCGGGCGCACCGAACCGTCCCCGCCCGGGGCCGGACCCAGCACGTGCAGGTCAGGGGAGCCGTGAGCGGAACTCAGCGGCGGCACCAGCGGATCGGGGAGCAACGCCTGCGGGTCGTTCGTCTGCGGCGACGGCGGCACCAACGGCATCCCGGGGACGGAGCCGTGCACGCCGTCCAGGGAGCCCTCCCCGGTCACCGTCTGCACGGCGGTGCCCAGCGGCAGGTCGATCGGCACCCGCGAGGCGGCCGCCCCCTGCTCCATCGCGTCGACCTGACTCGGACTCAGTGGTTCGGCGGCAGCGGCCTGGACCGATGCCCCCAGTCCCGCGCACGCCGCAAGGGCGACCCAGGTAGCCCGCGCAGTGACATTCATATGATTCCCGTTCGTTTCCAGAATTTCCTCCGACTGTCCTGCGTGAACGATCCGGGAATCCCCGAATCACGCAAGGTCACCTGATTGCCGTACAGCCGACCGGATACCTGCACAGAACGGGTGAAGTTCGATGCCGGATCAGCAGGAACGGTAACCGGCCCGGAATCTGGTCGTTTTCAGTGAGCAGATGCTCGTCGGCGGCAGGTGTTCCGGACCGCGGCAGGTGTTCCGGGCGGTGTTCGTGCACCGATCGCTCGTGAATCGCCCCGGCGGCATCACCGAAGCGTTGACATCACCGAGAAAAGGATCTCCCATGATCAAGAAGGCCCTTGCCGCCGCCGGCGTCGCCGCCGCCGCTCTGGCGATGACCTCCTCCCCCGCCAGCGCCCTCGGCGACGCGGACGGGGCCTCCATGTCCCACCAGGGCAACGGCGGCACCAACGTCACCGGCACCTGGGGCGACCACAGCCCCAACTTCCACTTCCTGGACAACCCGAACATCTGCCTGCCCGAGGTCCACAACATCGCGGTGGGCGTGCTCGGCGTCGCTGTCCCGGTCGAGGTCCCCGTCCTGAACAGCCAGCCGAAGCAGTACTGCGCCATCGGCCAGGGCACCCAGGGCACCGGCGACTCGGGCGTCTCGCACGTCATCGGCTGACAGACCACCCCTCTCCAACACTCACACCCAACAAATGAGGAAGCACATCATGTACAAGAAGGCTCTCGCCGCCTGCGGCATCGCTGCGGCAGGTCTCGCCATGGTCGCCGGCCCCGCCTCGGCGATCGGCAACTCGGACGGCTCGTCGATGTCCTCGCAGGGCAACGGCGGCACCAACGCCACCGGCACCGCCGGTGACCACAGCCCGAACTTCCACACCCTGGACAACCCGAACATCTGCCTGCCCGAGGTCCACAACATCGCGGTCGCCGTCGTCGGTGTCGCGGTGCCGGTCGAGGTGCCGATCCTGAACAGCACCCCGAAGCAGATCTGCGACGTCGGCCAGACCACCCAGGGCACCGGCGACTCGGGCGTCTCGCACCTGATCGGCTGACCTGCTCCGCCGTGCACGACTGACCCTCCAGGTACGGAGAGGCGGGCCGAGGACATCGTCCTCGGCCCGCCTTCGTGTCAGGCCTGCAGCATCCGGGCGGCCTCGACGGCCCAGTAGGTGAGCACCTGGTTGGCGCCGGCCCGGCGGATGGAGGTCAGCGTCTCCATGATCGCCCGCTCCCGGTCGATCCAGCCGTTCGCCGCCGCGGCCTCGACCATCGAGTACTCCCCGGACACCTGGTAGGCGGCCACCGGCACCGGGCTCAGGTCGGCGACCTGCCGCAGGATGTCCAGGTAGGCCATGGCCGGCTTGACCATCACCAGGTCGGCCCCCTCGGCCAGGTCCAGTTCCAGCTCGCGGAGCGCCTCGCGGGCGTTCGCCGGGTCCTGCTGGTAGCTCTTGCGGTCGCCCTTCAGCGAGGAGCCGACCGCCTCGCGGAACGGACCGTAGAACGCGGAGGCGTACTTCGCGGTGTACGCGAGGACCGACACATCCTGGTGCCCCGCCTCGTCCAGCGCCCTGCGGACCACCGCGATCTGACCGTCCATCATCCCGGACGGGCCGACCATGTGGACGCCCGCGTCGGCCTGCACCACGGCCATCTCGGCGTAGCGCAGCAGCGTCGCGTCGTTGTCCACCGAGCCGTCGGGCGCGAGGACGCCGCAGTGGCCGTGGTCGGTGTATTCGTCCAGGCAGAGGTCCGACATCACCACGAGCTGGTCGCCGACCTCGGCGACCACGTCCCGGATCGCCTGCTGCAGGATCCCGTCGGGGTTGGTGCCCTCCGACCCGACGGCGTCCTGAACGGCGGGGACGCCGAAGAGCATCAGCCCGCCGACGCCGGCGGCCGCCGCCTCCACCGCGGCCTTCCGCAGCGTCTCCCGGGTGTGCTGGACCACCCCGGGCATCGCGCTGATCGGCACCGGCTCGCTGACGCCCTCGCGTACGAACAGCGGCAGGATCAGCTCCGCCGGGTGCAGCCGCGTCTCGGCGACGAGTCGCCGCACGGCGGGGGTGACCCGCAGCCGCCTCGGACGGACGTAGGGGCTCTCGATTCCCATCACGCGCTCTCTTCTCAAGTGAGACTGACCATGCGCTACACAGGGGCGCGGGGAACTGCGCTGCCAACCCTCTACGGAGGTGCATGGTTGGCAGCGCATGCTGTGTAAGTCAAGCAGAGCCCCGCGCCCCTGGGTGGTAACGGTGGCACCGCCTAGCGGGCCTTGCGGCGGGAGCCGGGGCGGCGCTCGCTGGGACGGTAGACCGGCTCGCCCGCCTCCGTCGCCGCGTCACGGCGGGCCGCGCCGAACTCGGCGAGGGCCTCGGCCAGGGCCGCGACCGACGGGGCCGGGGCGAGTACGTCCACCCGCAGCCCGTGCTCCTCGGCCGTCTTCGCGGTGGCCGGGCCGATACAGGCGATCACGGTGACGTTGTGCGGCTTGCCGGCGATGCCGACCAGGTTGCGGACCGTCGAGGACGAGGTGAAGATCACCGCGTCGAAGCCGCCGCCCTTGATCGCCTCGCGGGTCTCGGCCGGCGGCGGCGACGCGCGGACGGTGCGGTACGCCGTCACGTCGTCGACCTCCCAGCCGAGTTCGACCAGGCCGGCCACCAGCGTCTCGGTGGCGATATCGGCGCGCGGCAGCAGCACCCGGTCGATCGGGTCGAACACCGGGTCGTACAGCGGCCAGTCCTCCAGCAGACCCGCCGCCGACTGCTCCCCGCTGGGGACCAGGTCGGGCTTGACGCCGAAGGCGATCAGGGCCTGGGAGGTGCTCTCGCCGACCGCCGCGACCTTGATCCCGGCGAACGCCCGGGCGTCGAGGCCGTACTCCTCGAACTTCTCCCGGACCGCCTTCACCGCGTTCACCGAGGTGAACGCGATCCACTCGTAACGGCCGGTGACCAGGCCCTTGATGGCGCGTTCCATCTGCTGCGGGGTGCGCGGCGGCTCCACCGCGATGGTCGGCACCTCCGAGGGCACCGCCCCGTAGGAGCGCAGCTGCTCGGACAGGGCTCCGGCCTGGTCCTTGGTGCGCGGCACCAGCACGTTCCAGCCGAACAGCGGCTTGGTCTCGAACCAGGACAGCGTGGCCCGGCGGTTGACCTGCTCACCGACCACGGCTATGACGCTGCTCGCCGGGTTCACCGGGGCGGAGACCGGCGAGGGCAGCACCCGGGCCGCCTTCAGCTCGGCGGCCAGCGTGCCCAGCGTCGCGGTGTAGGTGCGCTGCCGGGTGGTGGTGCCCTCCAGGGTCACCGAGACCGGGGTGTCCGGCTTGCGGCCCTGCGCGACCAGTGCCGTCGCCGACAGCGGCAGCGCGCCGAGCCGGGTGCGGACCACCAGGGTGGCGTCGCAGGCGCCCAGGTTGGACCAGTCGTAGGCGTCCGGCGCGCAGTGCGAGGCGTCGACGAAACGCACGTCGGTGCCCAGGCCGTCGCGGAGCGGGACGCCCGCGTAGGCGGGGACCCCCACCGACTGGGCGACGCCGGGCACCACCTGGAACGGGACCCCCGCCTGCGCGCAGGCCAGCATCTCCTCGGCGGCCCGGCCGTCCAGGCCGGGGTCGCCGTCGACGGTGCGCACCACGTGCCGGCCGGCCAGCACGGCCGGGAACAGCCGGGCCACGGCCACGCCGCCGGCCGGGTCCCGGTCGGGGTCCGGGCTCTCGGCGGCCGGCTCGGCCTCGTGCAGTTCCACGCCCTCGGGGCAGTGGACCCGTACCGCGGCCGCGGTCAGCGGGTCGGCGAGGAGCACGTCCGCGGAGGCGAGCACCTCGACCGCGCGCAGGGTGAGCAGGCCCGGATCGCCGGGCCCCGCCCCCAGGAAGGTGACCTGGCCGACCGGACGGCGACCGGTCGGAAGGACATCGGACTGCTTAGTGGGGCTCACTTGGCTTGCTCCCCCATCAGACCGGCCGCGCCCTCGGCGAGCATCCGGGCCGCCAGCTCGCGGCCCAGGGCCGCCGCTGCCTGCTCGGACGCCGCCTCGGGCCCGAAGGCGCCGGTGGCGGACAACTGCACGACGGACGAACCGTCAACGGTGCCGACGAGTGCCCGCAGGGACAGCTCGGCGGTGGAAGGGTCCGAGCTGCGACGCTGCACCTCGGCCAGGGCTCCGACCGGGGCGGAGCAACCCGCCTCCAGCGCGGCCAGCAGCGCGCGCTCGGCGGTGACGGCGGCCCGGGTGGGCGCGTCGTCCAGGACGGCCAGGGCGGCGACCAGCTCGGTGTCGCCGCTGCGGCACTCGACGGCCAGCGCGCCCTGTCCGGGTGCGGGCAGCATCAGTGCGGTGTCCAGCAGCTCGGTGGCCTCGCCGAGCCGGCCCAGCCGGCTCAGTCCGGCGGCGGCCAGGACGACCGCGTCCAGCTCCCCGGAGCGGACGTAGCCGATCCGGGTGTCCACGTTGCCGCGGATCGGGACGGTCTCCAGGGCCGCGCCGCGCTCCGCCGCCCAGGCGTTCAGCTGGGCCATCCGGCGCGGGGAGCCGGTGCCGACCCGGGCCGGGCCGGGGTGGCTCTTCTCCACCAGCTCCTCCAGGGTCAGCCCGTCCCGGGCGACCAGGGCGTCCCGCGGGTCCTCGCGGAGCGGCACGGCCGCCAGCGCCAGCCCGTCCGGGGCGGCGGTGGGGAGGTCCTTCAGCGAGTGGACCGCGAAGTCGATCGAGCCGGCCAGCAGGGCGTCGCGCAGCGCCGAGACGAAGACCCCGGTGCCGCCGATCTGCGCCAGCTGCTCGCGCGAGGTGTCGCCGTAGGTGGTGATCTCGACCAGCTCGACCGGACGGCCGGTGGCGGCGGACACCGCCTCGGCGATCATCCCGGACTGGGCCAGCGCCAGCGCGCTGCGGCGGGTGCCCAGGCGGAGCACCGCGCCACTGGGCCCGGGTCGCCTCAATTCGCTGGTGTTGATGCTGAGTTGGCCACTCATGACATGATCATCCCGGTCGTGCTCGATGTGGATGTTCGGCGTACTGTGCTGCGGCAGGCCGTGCTCGGAGGCACCCCCGCCGGAGTTCTGCCCGGACGGCACTGCTAGCGTGCTGGGCAGGCCTCCGAGCGCCGCCGCTCCGGCGGTCGACACGGCTGCGCCGCCTCGCTGGTGACGGTGTGTCATCCCCGTTCACCGCCCTTCGGACGGCTGGTGGGCGCCCCGGCCACCGCCTGGACCGCAGCCGGGTCGAGGTCGAACAGCTCGCGCAGCGCCTCCGCGTAGGAGGCCCCGCCCGGCTCCCCGGCCAGTTGCTTGACCCGCACGGTCGGCGAGTGCAGCAGCTTGTCGACGACCCGGCGCACGGTCTGCGCCAGCTCGGCCCGGGCCCTGGCGTCCAGCTCGGGCAGCCGACCGTCCAGCCGCTCCAGCTCGGTACTGACCACCTCGGAGGCCATCGCCCGCAGCGCGACCACGGTCGGGGTGATCGCGGCGGCCCGCTGGGCGGCGCCGAAGGAGTCGACCTCCTCGGCGACGATCCGGCGCACCGCCTCGACGTCCAGCGCCCCGGCGGCGTCCTCCACCTCGCGGGCCGCCTCGGCCAGGGTCTCCAGGTCGACCAGGTGCACCCCGTCCAGGCCGTGCGCGGCCGCGTCGACGTCGCGCGGCATGGCGAGGTCCAGCAGCGCCAGCGGCGTCGTGCCGCTCCGCTTGGACACCGCGGCGGCGATCGCCTCGGCGGACAGCACGATGCCGGCCGCGCCGGTGCAGGAGATCACCAGGTCGGCCTCGGCCAGCGCGGTGCCGACCTCGGCGAAGGGGACGGTGCGCGCGCCGGCACCCGTACCCGACAGAGCGGTGCCGAGCGTGGCGGCCAGCCGCTCCGCCCGCTCGGGCGTGCGGTTGGCGATGGCCAGTTCGGTCACACCGGCGCGGGCCAGCGTCGCCGCGGCCAGCGAGCTCATCGAGCCGGCCCCGACGACCAGGGCGCGCATCCCGGCGACCGGGCCGGCACCGGCCGCGATCCGCTCCAGACCGAAGGTGACCAGCGACTGGCCGGCCTTGTCGATCCCGGTCTCGCTGTGCGCCCGCTTGCCGACCCGCAGTGCCTGCTGGAACAGCTCGTTCAGGCCGCGCCCGGCGGTGTGCTGCTCCTGCGCCAGGGACAGCGCGTCCCGCAGCTGGCCCAGGATCTGCCCCTCGCCGACCACCATCGAGTCCAGCCCGCACGCCACCGAGAACAGATGGTGCACGGCGCGGTCCTCGTAGTGGACGTAGAGGTGCGCGGTCAGCTCCTCCAGGTCGACTCCGGTGTGCTCGGCCAGCAGCACGGACAGATCGGCCACACCGGCGTGGAACTTGTCCACGTCGACGTAGAGCTCGATCCGGTTGCAGGTGGCCACCAGCGACGCCTCGCCGACCGGCGCGGCCGCCGCGGCGGCGTGCAGCAGCCGCTGCGGGGCGTCCCCGGTCAGCGAGGCGCGCTCCAGCAGCCCCACCGGTGCGGTGCGGTGGCTGAGGCCAAGTACCAGAAGGCTCACGCTGCTGCCTCGCTTCCCAGGCTCGTTCTCCGGGCGTTCATGCCGGCACCACCGCCGACACGTCGCCGTCGTCCCCGCGGTCCGCCTCGGTCGCGGCGGTCGCAGCGGCCTTGCCCCTGGCGCGGGTCACGGCACGGGCGGCGGCAGCGGCCACGGCCTTCGCTCCCGCCCCAGGGCGTGAGACTACTGCGGGCGGCTCGTCGGCGAGGTGGTCCTCGCCGGACTTGCGCTGCTCGTGGAAGGCGAGGATCTGCAGCTCTATCGACAGGTCGACCTTGCGCACATCCACCCCCTCCGGGACGGACAGCACGGTGGGGGCGAAGTTGAGGATGCTGGTGACCCCGGCCGCGACCAGCCGGTCGCAGACCTGCTGCGCGGCGCCGGGCGGAGTGGTGATCACGCCGATGGAGACGTGCTCCGCCCGGATGATCTCCTCCAGCTCGTCCATGTGCCGGACCGGCAGGCCGGCCGCGGTCTGCCCGGCCAGCGCGGGATCGGCGTCCAGCAGCGCCGCGACCCGGAAGCCGCGGGAGGCGAAGCCGCCGTAGTTGGCCAGGGCGTGGCCCAGGTTCCCGATGCCGACGATGACGACCGGCCAGTCCTGGGTCAGGCCCAGCTCACGGGAGATCTGGTAGACGAGGTACTCGACGTCGTAACCCACGCCCCGGGTCCCGTAGGAGCCGAGGTAGGAGAAGTCCTTGCGCAGCTTGGCCGAGTTGACCCCGGCGGCGGTGGCCAGTTCCTCCGAGGAGACGGTGGGCACCGAGCGCTCGGAGAGCGCGGTCAGGGCACGCAGGTAGAGCGGCAGCCGCGCGACCGTCGCATCGGGAATCCCCCGGCCGCGGGTGCGCCTGGGGGCGCCGCCTGCGGGCGGCGAGGCTGGGGTGGAACGTCCAGATGCCACGGTGCTCCTGAGGGTGAAGCTGTGCTGCGAACGCCAGGCTATGCGTTTGTGAACGTGTGCACAAAGATGGTGTCCGTTTTGTCCCGGCCGAGTGACGCGCATCACGCACGCCCCGTCAGCACGCCGAGCGGCCCGTCCGCGCGCAGCCGCGCCGCGGCGGTCCGCTGAAGCGTGCGCAACGGCCGGTCGGCGGGCGGGAGTCGCGGCCAGGGGACGGTCGCGGCGGCGGCCACCGCCCCGGCCAGGTCGGCGTCGGAGCCGCGCAGGCAGCGGCGGAGCAGCGCCGCGGTCGCCCTGGCGTCGCCGAGGGCGGTGTGCGCGGCATGCGGCGGCAGCCCGACGGCGGCGACGCAGTCGCGGAGCGAGTGCCCGGTGCCGCCCGGCAGTACCCGTCCGGCCAGCGCCATGGTGCAGAGCGAGGGCGCGGCCGGCAGCACCACCCCGATCCGGGCGAACTCCCGCACCAGGAAGGCCAGGTCACTGCGGACCTGGTGACCGACCAGCAGCCGCCCGCCGAGCAGTTCCAGCAGGAACGGGGCGATCTCGCGGAAGGCGGGCGCGCCCACCACGTGCCGCTGCGCTATCCGGTGCACCTCGGTCGGACCGACCGGCCCGGCCGGGTCGATCAGCGTGCTGAACTCCGCCCGCACCCGCAGCGAGGCGTGGTCCAGCAGCACCACGCCGACCTCCACCACCCGGTGCCGCCAGGGGCTTCGCCCGCTCATCTCGACGTCGACGACCGCGATGCCGCGAGCGGAGCCAGGGCCGGACAGCACGGTTTCCACTCCTCGGGGATTCGGGGAGTGCGCCGGTACGACGCACTCCGCCCCCCTCGGCATCGATCAATTAGATGGTAAGCACACCGACCGCCGATCCCCCAAGTTCGAGCCGGTGCCCCGGGCGATCGTCACCACATCGTTCCCGGCGCGATCGTTCCCGGCGCGATCGTTCCCAGCGCTGACCGCGAACCGGGAGGCGCGGCGGCTACGCGCCCAGCGCCTTGCGGAGCCGGGACTCGTCCACCCGCCAGAAGTCGTGCTGGCGGCCGTCGATCAGGGTGACCGGGATCTGCTCCCAGTACTTGCGGAACAGCTCCGGATCCTGGGTGATGTCCTGCTCCTCCCAGGCGAAGCCGAGCTCCCCGGCAAGCCGGGCGACGACCGCCCTGGCGTCGTCGCAGAGATGGCAGTCCGGCTTGCCGATCAGCGTGATCAGGTGATCGGCGGGACTCTTCCGGGGGTCACGACGCAGCAGAGGGCTCACCCGCGCCATTCTGCCCGGTCGCCGATACGGGATCGCACCGCTCCGCTGGCTATGCTCGCCGTATGTCCAGGCTGCGAAAGCTCCCGCAGGAGAAGCGTTCCTCCGCCGTACTGGCGGGCACCGCCGCCGCGCAGGCGGCCACCGCCGCCCAGACCACCGAGGCCACGGCCAACGAGGCAAGGGCCGCCGAGGCCACCGCCAGCGGGACCACCGCCCCAGAGGCCGCGAACAGCGACTCCGCGACCGACGGCGCCGGGGCCGGGGCCGCCGGCGCCGCGCCCGGCGCGAACACGGCTCCGTACGGCGGGCCGGAGGAGGCCGCCGACCACCAGGCCGCGGCGTTCTTCGACTGCGACAACACCATCGTGCAGGGCGCGGCGATCTTCTACCTGGGCCGCGGCCTCTACAAGCGCAAGTTCTTCAGCAAGCGCGAGCTGCTGCGCTTCGCCTGGCAGCAGGCGTACTTCCGGCTGCACGGGGCAGAGCACGCCGGGCACATGGCGGACGCCAAGGAGAGCGCGCTGTCCATCGTGCAGGGGCACCGGGTGGAGGACCTGGAGGCGATCTGCGAGGAGATCTTCGAGGAGTACATCGCCGAGAAGATCTGGCCCGGAACCCGCGCCCTGGTGAAGATGCACCTGGAGGCCGGGCAGCGGGTCTGGCTGGTCACCGCGGCGCCGCTGGAGGCGGCCCGGGTGATCGCGGCCCGGCTCGGGATGACCGGGGCGCTGGGCACGGTCGCCGAGGCGATCGGCGGGATCTACACCGGCCGCCTGGTCGGCGAGACCCTGCACGGCCCGGCCAAGGCCGAGGCGGTCAAGGAGCTGGCCGCGCGCGAGGGGCTGGACCTGGCCCGCTGCGCGGCCTACAGCGACTCCTCCAACGACATCCCGATGCTGTCCCTGGTGGGCTTCCCGTACGTGATCAACCCGGATGCGGAGCTGCGGCGACACGCCCGTGAGCAGGGGTGGCGGGTACGCGACTTCCGCACCGGCCGCAAGGCGGCCCGGGTCGGGATCCCGGCAGCGGCCGGTCTGGGCGCCGCGGCCGGCGGCACCGCCGCCGCGCTGGCCCTGTACCGGAACCGGCGACGCCGCGCCTGATCGGTTCCGATCGCCGCGCCCCGGGCGCGAACACCGGGGCGAACTCCGTGCGAACCCTCGCGCGAACCGGCGCCGGCCCTGTGGCCGGACGGCCCCCGCGGAGGAGGTCCGCCGCGGCTTGATCATCAAGCGCTGACATCTGATCAGTTGAGAGCAGACCTGCGCGGATCCCATCGGGCATAGCCGATCACATACTGCCACCAAGCAGTAACCGATGTGACTGAAGCGGCGAATTTGGCGACAGGGTGTAGCTGTTGTTGCACGAAGCGTTATTCTCGTCAGACGCACGCCGGAGCCCATGTGTCCCACGCTGGGTAAGCGGGCCCGCACTGCACGTAAACAGTTCTGCCTCTGGGAGTCCCGTGTACCCACACGTCCGGAACGACGCGCCTGCACCCTCCCTGGCCCCCGACGGCACCGCCGCGGGTGGCCTGGATCTGCTGCGCACCCTGGTACGCGAGCAGTTGTCCCCACTCTCGTCGTTCAGCGCGCTCGCCGTGGCCGGCGGTGTCGGCGGCCTGGAAACGACCGCCCCGCCACGCGGTTCGATGGCGCTGCGCACCCGCACCTCACCCGCCTCCTCACGCCCCCGGAACTCGTCCTGGGACCGGGCCGAGCCCCAGGTCTCCGCCGACAACCCGATCATGAAGCTGGTCGAACGGGCCCAGGACGGCGACAGCGAGTCATTCGGACGGCTGTATGACCACTACTCCGACACGGTGTACCGCTACATCTACTACCGGGTCGGCAGCAGGGCCACCGCCGAGGACCTCACCAGCGAGACCTTCCTGCGGGCGCTGCGCCGGATCGGCACCTTCACCTGGCAGGGACGCGACTTCGGCGCCTGGCTGGTGACGATCGCCCGCAACCTGGTCGCGGACCACTTCAAGTCCAGCCGCTTCCGGCTGGAGGTGACCACCGGCGAGATGCTCGACTCCAACGAGTGCGAGCGCAGCCCGGAGGAGTCGGTGCTGGAGTCGCTGTCCAACGCGGCGCTGCTGGACGCGGTGCACCGGCTCAACCCGCAGCAGCAGGAGTGCGTCCGGCTGCGCTTCCTGCAGGGCCTGTCGGTCGCGGAGACCGCGCGGATCATGGGGAAGAACGAGGGCGCCATCAAGACGCTCCAGTACCGGGCGGTGCGCACGCTGGCCCGGCTGCTGCCCAGCGACGCCAGGTAGCCGTCTCCCCTCATGACCCTTCACCCCCAAGTCCTTCACCCTCAAGATCCTGCGGGCGTAACCGAGCATCCCCGACGCTCGTTGCGCAGAGTGCAAAGTCCTCGTTGCGATACCGGAAACGCTGCGGCGGGGCTGTGCATCACCCTTTGGGGTGGTCTCAGGCACGACTGCGCAACCGTCCGGTCGGCCGAGTTGTCGACAACGACGAGAGGAGGTGCTGCCCATGACAGCCAACGTGCTTGAGCACCGTAGGGCGAGAGCCTTCGCCGACGCTGTGGAGGACCGCCCCAGCACTGCGGCCCCCAGCGGGCCGGGAGAGCACAGAGGCGAGTTCAGAGGCGAGTTCGGCGCACTGCTGGCGCTGGTGGACGCGCTCGCCGAGGAGCCCCTGCCCGCCCTCGACCCCCAGGTGCGGATGACCCAGCGGGCGCTGCTGGTGGCCGAGTTCGAGCGTGCCTTCGCGGGCGGCGGCGGTGCGGCCGTCCCCGGCCAGCGCAGCCGCGGCGCGCACCGCGCCACCGAGGCCGCCCGCCGGTTCCGTCCCAGCACCCGCTGGGGCCGTCGGCTGGCCGTCAGCGGACTCGCCGCCGGTGTGGCGATGGGGGCGCTCGGCGGGGTCGCCGCGGCCAGTTCCTCGGCCGTTCCCGGGGATTCGCTGTACGGCATGAAGCGCGGCCTGGAGAACTGGCAGCTGGACCTGGCCGGCTCGGACGCCGAGCGCGGCCGGCTGCTGCTCGACCAGGCATCCCACCGGATGTCCGAGGCCGAGGAGTTGACGTCCCGCCCGCAGAACGGGCAGGCGCTGAGCCCGCACGTGCTGGCCGAGGTCGCCCAGGCGCTCACCGACATGAACGCCGAGGGCAGTGCGGGCCGCGACCTGCTGAAGGCCATCTACCAGCAGGACCACGCGCTGGCCCCGATGCAGCGGCTGGCCCGGTTCGCCGAGACCCAGCAGCAGCAGCTGCGGGCCATCGAGCCCCGGCTCGACGGCCAGTTGGCACCGGTCACCAGCGAGGTCCAGAACCTGCTCGCCGGGATAAACGCGGACCTGGCGCCGCTGCACCTGGCTCCCGCTCCCGGCAGCGCCGACACCGGCGCACCACAGCCCGGCGGCAGCGACGGCGGCGGCACCGACGCGGGCACCGGTACCGGTGCGGCCACTGCGGGCCAGACCGCCGGCACGGCCCCGCAGGGCGCCACCACCAGCGGCACCGGCACGCTCCGGAACAGTTCCCCCGGGGCCAGCCCCAGCACCACCTCCGGCAGCGGCGGCCTGGTCGGCTCGCTCACCGGCGGGCTGCTGGGCAACGGCGCGCCGACCACGTCCCCGTCCGCGACGGCGCCGGGGGGCGCCGGAGCCACCGGTGGCGAGGCGGCCTCGCCGACCCCGGGCAACGGCGTCAGCATCCCCCCGCTGCTCCCGGGCCTGCTCCCGGGCATCGGGCTGGGCGTCTCCGGCGGCAGCTGACCGGCCGGGTGCGCGTCGGAGGTTCCCCTCCGGCGCGCACCCGTCGGCAGACGGCCGAACCCAGAAGAAGACGGACCCTAGAAGAAGACCGAACGGCGCTGCACCAGGAGCTTGTAGAGCGAGTGCTGCACGGTCTCGCGGACCTGGTCGGTGAGGTTGAAGAGCAGCATCGGATCGTCCGCCGCCTCGGGCGGGTAGCTGTCGGTGGGGATCGGGGTGCCGAACTGGATGGTCCACTTCGTCGGCAGCGGGATCGCCCCCAGCGGGCCCAGCCACGGGAAGGTGGGGGTGATCGGCACGTACGGCAGGCCGAGGATCCGCGCCAGCGTCCTGGCGTTGCCGATCATCGGGTAGATCTCCTCCGCGCCCACGATGGAACACGGAACGATCGGGACGCCCGCCCGCAGCGCCGAGGAGACGAAGCCGCCGCGGCCGAACCGCTGGAGCTTGTAGCGGTCCGCGAAGGGCTTGCCGATGCCCTTGAAGCCCTCCGGCCAGACACCCACGATCTCGCCCAGCTCCAGCAGTCGCTGCGCGTCCTCGTTGCAGGCCAGGGTGTGACCGGCCTTGCGGGCCAGCTCGTTGACGCCGGGCAGCACGAACACCAGGTCGGCCGCGAGCATGCGCAGGTGACGCCGGGTCGGGGTGTGGTCGTGGATCGCGACCTGGGTCATCAGCGCGTCCCAGGGCAGCACCCCGGAGTGGTTGGCGACGACCAGCGCGCCACCGGTGGTGGGCAGGTTCTCCGCGCCGCGCACCTCCAGCCGGAAGTACTTCTCGGCGATCGGACGCACCGCGCTGAGGAACACCTGCTCGGTGAGCTCCCGGTCGAAGCCGAACTCGTCGACCTGGTACTCGCCGGTGAGCCTGCGCCGCAGGAAGCCCAGACCGCCGGCGGCCCGCTGCTCCCAGCCCTTGCCCAGCAGCCGGTCCGCGACCCCGCCCAGCGGCCCGGCCAGCGCCTGGCCCACAGCGCCCGCGACCGCCTCCGCCAGCCCGCCGCCGGATGGCACCGGGATGCCGTCGTCGGAGCTCCCGTCGGCGCTCTCTTCGGCGCTCTCGTCGCCACCCTGATCGGTGCTCCTATCGGCCCGCGCCTCCGCGCCCGCCGGCTCCGCCTGTTCCCGCGTCCGGTCCCGCTCATGGCGGCCCCGCCCGGAGCGGGTCCGGCCGGCGCTGATCGGGATCACCCGCGCCACGCCGTCCTGCTCGACGGGGTCGAGCCCGGCGGCAGTGTCCTGGTCCGTCGCGGCGGCGGGCTCGGCGGCGGTCACGGCAGCCGGCTCGGCGCCGGGCTCCACGCCCGGCTCGGCCGGGAACCCGGCCGCGGGCTCCGCCGCGGGCTGCGGCACCGGTGCGGCCGCGGCACCGGCCGCCGACCGCCGGCCCACCCCGCGCCTGCGCGGCTTGCCGGTACCTGGCTGTTCCGTCGCGGAACTCATCGCGTCTTCCCTCCACCGATCGGCAGCAGTTCCGCCACCCGGGTCGTCCACCTGGCCACCTGGTCCGGCTGCAACAGCCCCGGACGGGTGCTGCCCGCCAGGTCGGCCAGCGCCGCGTCGGTGGTGTAGCGCGGGGTGTAGCCGAAGGTCTCCCGCAGCTGGGTGGTGTCGACCACCCGGCCGTGCGTCAGCATCCGCATCTGCTCCGGGGAGAAGTCCAGCAGCCCGGTCTGCCGGGCCAGTCCGGCCACCCAGCTGACCGCCGGCAGCAGCATCGGCACCGTCGGCCGGCCCAGCCGCCGCGCGGCCTGGGACAGCACCAGCACGCCCTCGCCGGCCACGTTGAAGGTCCCGCTGTTGGTGGTACCGCGCCTGGGCTCTGCCGCCGCGAGCCGCAGCACCTCGACCGCGTCGTCCTCGTGGACGAACTGCAGCCGGGGGTCGTAGCCGAGCACGGTGGGCAGCACCGGCAGCGCGAAGTACTCGTTCAGCGGGGTGTCGGCCTGCGGGCCGACGATGTTGGCGAAGCGCAGCACGCAGACGGCGACGTCGGGCCGGCGCCGGGCGAAGCCGCGGACATAGCCCTCGACCTCGACGGCGTCCTTGGCGAAGCCGCCGGTCGGGAACACCTTGGGCTGCATCCGCTCGTGGAAGACCGCCGGGTCCCGCGGCGCGGACCCGTAGACGCTGGTCGTGGACTTCACCACCAGCCGCTGCACCGACGGGGCCTTCTGCACCGCGGCGAGCAGCTGCATGGTGCCGATGACGTTGGTCTCCTTGACCGTCGACCGGCTGGTCGAACCCAGCATCGTGGTGCTGACGTTGAGGTGCACCACGGTGTCCACCGCGTGCTCCGCGATCACCCGGGCCAGCGTGGGCCTGCGGATGTCGGCGCGGACGAAGCGGTACTCGGCGAGCGCGGCGTCGGTCCCTGCACGGTCCGCCGTCCCTGAACGGTCGGCCGGTCCGGAGAGGTCGTGCGTGGAGGGCTGCACGTCGACACCGACGACCAGGTCCACCCCCGGCTCGCGGCGGACGGCCCGGACGAAGCGGCTGCCCAGGTGCCGGGCGACCCCGGTGACGAGCACGACTTTTCCCAACGGACAGTCCCTTCCGCCTGCGGCACGGATGGCGCCCGGCCTCAGCTGCACCGTATCGCGCCGATGTTGCGAGGCAGTGTCAGGCGCCCGACGCGCGAGGACGTGGTCCCGTCGTCCCGGTGAACGGCCACCGGACAGAACGCCGCCGCCCGCTCCGACAGTAGCGTCGGAGCGGGCGGCGGGACACCTCGTCGGCGCACTGCTGCGACCGCGGGCGGCTTACTTCTTGTTGCGACGCTGAACGCGTGTCCGCTTCAGAAGCTTCCGGTGCTTCTTCTTGGCCATACGCTTGCGACGCTTCTTGATGACGGAACCCACTGACAACCCTCACTCACTGGACAAACCCGCAGGAGCGGGAGTCAGAGTCCAAACGACTGACGTAAGCCACCAGCGTACCGAAACCTGGGTCCAGGACGTTAATCCGCCCCCCGAGTGCCGTCCGCCTGGTGTTCAGGTCCGCCGAAGCACCCGCCCCCGGGGGCAATCCACCCCTGACCGCAAACGGTCCGGCCGGGGCAGGAGAGCCCCGGCCGGACCGTCGTCGCGCTGCGCTCTCGTCACTTCCGTCCTGGCTCAGCCGCTCTGCCAGCCCTCGCCTACGCGGTCTCCCGTCCCACGTAGGACTCGCGAAGGTAGTCGTGGACCGCCTGCTCCGGTACCCGGAAGGAGCGGCCCACGCGGATCGCGGGCAGCTCACTGCTGTGCACCAGGCGGTACACGGTCATCTTCGACACTCGCATCACCGAGGCGACCTCCGCCACGGTGAGGAAGTTGACCTCGTTCAAAGGCCGCTCTCCAGACGCCATGACAACACCGACCCTTATCCGTGTGACGGGCACCGGCTTCCCCTCCGGTGACTCCAGCCAGCACACGCGTATACCCAGAGTAGGTGCGGGTGGTACCAGTGGGAAGAGGGAGGAGCCGCCCGAGATTACTGAGACATACCGGCCTGTTGCAGTACGTAGGCACTCAGCAATCCGTAGCACTCCGGTCGCACACCGTCGTCGAGCGGAACGGCCAGCTCCACGTCGCCCTCTGCCTCGGCGACGAACACCCCGGGGTCGTTGGAGTCCGCCAGGCCCGCCGCCCTGACGCCCAGTCGGCCGGCCCCGCAGGCCCAGCCGTGGTCGCCGAGCACCAGGTCAGGGCGGGGGTCGCCGCCGTCCGCCAGGGCCGCGAGGGCGAACCTGACCGGCTGCGGCGAGTGGGTGTGCACCGGCTCCGAGAGGGCCCCCGGCCCCGGCCCGCCGTCCGCGCCGGAGCGGGGCGCTCCGTTCGGCGGTGCCTCTTCATACACCCGGAGGACCGCGGTGCGCCGCACGTACCCCAGCGCACAGGAGCGCGCGCCGTCCGGGAAGTGCATCAGGAAGGGCGAGTTGTGCGCCGGCGTGAGGACGGCGCAGCCCGCGGCGCCGAGCGCGTCGCCGAGGTCGGCGTAGAAGCCGCCCAGCGGGCGGGGGTGGCCGGTGCCGAGCAGCACCGCCCCGCGCCGCGCGGCGGTGTCGGCGACGATCCCGGCGAGCCGGTCCAGCGCACGGACGGTCAGGTCCGGGTCGATGGTGTCCTGGCCGTGCCGGTGCTCCGGGTCCGCGGAGACGCCGCAGCGACGGGCCATCAGTTCCAGTACCTCGGCCTCGTCCCAACTGCCCTCGGGGTCGAGGCCGAACATCACCCCGGGGTCGCGGCGGGCGAACCGGGAGTAGTTCCTGAGGTTGTTTTCACGGGGGGTGGCGACCTGGCCGGCGATCCGACAGGCCATCAGGTGTGCGTACAGTTCCTCGGCTGCGATCACCCGGCCAGTGTCGCAGCGGGGAGCCGGGCCGCGGGGCCGTATCCGCGGGGCGGTGCCGACGGGGTGATGCCGGCCGGGCGGTCCCGGGGACCGCCACGGAGGCGGCGTCAGAAGTGCAGCCCGTGCAGCGGGAAGACGGCCTTGCGAGTGGCCAGCACCGCCTGGTCCAGCCGGTCGGCGGGGTCGTACCCGGCCTCGAAGTCCCGCCAGGCCGCGGTCATCCCGTCGGTCATCCGCTCCGGGGCGTGCTGCCGGGTCAGCCGGTGCACCTCGGCGCGCCACTCCTCCGGGGTGGGCTCCTCCGGCGCGATGGGGTGTCCGGCGGCGATGGCGACCAGGTGGGTCCAGCTCCTGGGGACCACGTCGGCCACCGCGTAGCCGCCGCCGCCGAGCGCCAGCCAGCGGCCCTCCGCATGTGTGTCGGCCAGTTGGGCGAGCGCGGCGGCGACGGCGCGCTGGGCGTCCAGGCTGACCGCGAGGTGGGCCAGCGGGTCCTCGATGTGGGTGTCCGCACCGTGCTGGGTGACCAGCACCTGCGGCCGGAAGGCCGCCAGCAGCTGCGGGACGACGGCGTGGAAGGCGCGGAGCCAGCCGGCGTCGCCGGTCCCGGCCGGGAGCGGCAGGTTGACCGCACCGCCGGGCGCGGCCGGGCCGCCGACCTCCTCCGCCCAGCCGGTCTGCGGGAACAGCGTGCGGGGGTGCTCGTGCAGCGAGATGGTCAGCACCCGGGGGTCGTCCCAGAAGACCCGCTCGACGCCGTCGCCGTGGTGCACGTCCACGTCGACGTAGGCGACCCGCCGGGCGCCGAGCTCCAGCAGCCGGGCCACGGCCAGGGCGGCGTCGTTGTAGACGCAGAAGCCGGAGGCGCTGCCGGGCATGGCGTGGTGCAGCCCGCCGGCCACGTTCACCGCTCTGCCGCCGCCGCGCCAGACCGCCTCCGCCCCGGCCACGGACTGTCCGGCGATCAGCGCGGAGGCCTCGTGCATCGCCGCGAAGGCGGGGTTGTCCTCGGTGCCCAGGCCGCGGGCCGGGTCGGGGACGCCGGTCGCCGCGGTCTGCCGGACGGCGGCGATGTAGGCCGGGTCGTGCACCAGCTCCAGGGTCGAGTCACCGGCGGGCGGCGCCGCGTCCACGGTGACCCCGGGCAGCCGGTCCAGGCCGAACGCCCGGACCAGCGCCATCGTCAGCCGCAGCCGGACCGGGTCCATCGGGTGGCCGGGGCCGAAGTCGTAGCGGGTGACCGCGTCGTCCCACTGCAGCCGCATCGGTACGGGGCGGCCGGCGGGCGCGGGGGCGGCGGCGCCGGGCGCCTGCTCGGGCAGAGTCATACCGCCACGGTAGCGGCCTCGACCGGCTCCTCCGTCCGGGACCCGAACGCCTTGCTGACGCCGAGGATCGCCAGCACCAGCACCATCGGCACCAGCATCGCGATCCGGTAGTTCAGCCCGCCGGCCAGCGCGCCCACCAGCGGGGAGCCGACCAGGAAGCCCACGTAGTTGAAGATGTTGAGCCGGGCCACGGCCGCGTCCGAGGCGCCCGGGAAGAGCCGCCCCCCGGCGGCGAAGACCTGCGGGACCACCACGCTGATCCCCAGTCCGACCACGGCGAAGGCCACCACCGCGGTCCAGTCCGACGGTGCCAGCGACACCAGCAGGAAGCCGGCCGCGCAGACGACCGCGCCCAGCCGCACCGTGCGGACGCTGCCCCAGCGCTGCACCCGGCCGTCCCCGAGCACCCGGCCCAGCAGCATCACGACCATGTACGCGGCGTAGGGCATCGAGTGCATCCGGGCCGAACTGTGCAGCAGGTCCTGCATGTACTTGGCGCTCCAGTTGGAGACCGTCGCGTCCGCGATGTAGGCGACGCACATGGCCAGGCACAGCGGCAGCAGCGGCTTCCACGGGATGGACCGGTTGGCCGCGGCGGCGGCCTCGGCCACCGCGTCGCCCAGCTCGGCGGGACCGGCGTAGCGCAGGCTCGCCAGCACCACGACCGGCACGACCGCGAGCCCGGTGGTGCCGAACAGCGCCAGCTGGCTGATGTGCCAGTTGGCACCGGCCCAGGCCAGCAGCGCCCCGAGGATGCCGCCGAGGCTGAAGGCGGCGTAGAAGCCCTGCATGATGCTGTGCCCGTACCGGTGCTGCAGCGCCACCGCGGACATCGCCTGGCTGGCGTCCAGGCCGCCCACCATCAGGCCGAAGGCGGCCAGCGCGACCGCCGCCTCCCACATCCGGTCGCCGGCGCCGACCCCGACCAGGGTCAGGCAGACCACCGGCTGGACGATGCGGAGCACCGCGCGCGGCGAGGTCCGCTTGACCACCCACTCCATCGAGATGCTGCCGACGCCCGCCAGGATCGGCACGGCGGCGAGGAACACCGGCAGCGCGCCGTCGCTGATGCCGTACTGGGTCTGGATGTCCGGGATCCGGGTCACCAGCAGGGCGAACACGGTCCCTTGGGCGACGTAGCTGACCAGCAGCGCGATCCGCGCCTGGCGCAGCCGCACCGACACCTCGGTGGCTGCCGCCGCCTCTGCTGACATTCCCGCACGCCCTTACTGACCGGTATCCGAACAGGTTGGCGAGAGCGTACGGACTCGGCGCGCGGACCGGAACCCCTTCCGGGGAAAAGATCAGATCCTGGAACCCACGTCGCTGCCGGTCCCCGGCGGTCCCGTTCCCTACGGTGAGAGCAGAGCGCACGTTGCGGCGCCCGCCAGGAAGGGGCCCCGACCATGAGCCCGGACGCACGATGAGACCGGATCCACGATGAAGCGGCAGACCCCGCCGGCGGATGCCGTCACGGAGGCGCTGGCCGCGGCCTTCGGCGCCGCCGAGCTGAGCCCGGAGGCGGTCAGTCCGGGCCTGCTGGCCCGGGTGCCGCTGGACCGGCTGCAGGCCACGATCGACGGGCTCAGGGAGCGGCACGGCCCGGTGCGCGCGGTGCGCCGGCACCGCGAGCTGTACCAGCTGCGCTTCAGTCGGGGGACCGAGCTGGTCTGGGCCCAGCTGGACCTGGACGGGCGGCTCAGCACGCTGGTGACCGGTCCCGGCGCGCTCACCGCCCGCGCGGAGGGGGTGCCCACGCAGGGCAGGATGCCGGTCGCGGAGTCCCTGCGTGCCCTCCCGCCGCCGGCCACACCGGACGCCCCCTCCGCCGCCGCTGCGGGACCCCGCTGCGCGGCCGCGGCGCTGGCGCTGCGGCGGCTGGTGGGCGCCTACCTCGCCGCCGCGACGGCGGCCGCGCTGCTGCCGTACCTCACCGGGACGGCGACCGGCTGGCTGCTGCTGACCGCGGTCACCTCCGTTCTCGCCTGGTACGCCCGCACCTGCGGGCCCACCCACGCGCTGCCGCCGTGGTTCCGCGCGCTGCCCCTGGCCGCCGCGGCCCTGGCCGTGCTGGCGGGACTGCGGGCCCTGCCGCTGCTCGGCCCCGGGCTGCCCTGGGACGTCCCCGGCCTGCCCGAGCTGGCGCTGTTCCTCGCGGTGTCCGGTCTGGCCTGCTGGACCCTCCCCCGCGTCCGGCCGGTCCGGCCGGCGCCCAGCGCCTACCCGCTGACGCTCCGTTCGCCGCTGCGCGGCGGCTGCTTCGCCGCGACCGAGGGCGGCGGCCCCGCCCTGAACCGCTACGCGCAGGAGTCGCTGACGCCGGGCGCGGGCCGCACCCGGCGCTACGCCGTGGACCTGGTCCAGCTCGGCGAGGGCGCGCAGTGGCGCGGCCGCCGCGCGCTGGGGCTGGCTCCGGCTGTCAACGAGCGCTATGCGATCTTCGGGCATCCGGTGCTCAGCCCGGTCGACGGCGTGGTGGTCGCCGCCGTCGACGGGCTCCCCGACCATCCGCCCGGCATGCCCTCGGTGGACCACCCGGAGGGCAACCACGTGGCCATCGACACCGGCAGGGCGGTGATCGTGCTGTCCCGGCTGCGGCACGACAGCGTCCAGGTGCGGCGCGGCCAGCACGTCGGCGCGGGCACGCCGGTGGGCGCGGTCGGCAACTCCGGCGACGGCACCGAGCCCGGCCTGCACCTGCGCGCCGAGACCCGTACCTCCTCGGGCGCGCCCGGAGGCGTCGGCGACGGCGTCGGGCTCCCGTTCCGGCTCAGCGAGCTCCGCCGCCCGCCGCACCGGGGCAGCCGCTTCACCCTGCCCGACTGAACGCGCCGGCAGTCCGCGCCGCCCCTGACCGCACCACCCGCCTGACCGCAGCATCCGGCAGGCAGGGACCCGCGCCCCGACCGGCCGCAGGTCAGCCGGGGAGGCCGAGCAGGGTGGCGGCCTGGGCCGTGTCGCCGTACAGCGCGGTGGCGTCGGCGAGCCGCTGACGCGGGGTCAGCGCGGTGTAGCCGTAGACGTCCATGCCGGCGGCCCGCGCCGCGGCGACGCCCAGCGGGCTGTCCTCCAGCACCGCGCAGCGCTCCGGCGGCACCCCCATGGTCCGCGCGGCGTGCAGGAACAGGTCGGGGGCGGGCTTGCCCCGGCCGACGTCCTGGGCGCTGAACAGCTGCTCCTCGGTGAAGAATCCGGACAGCCCGGTCACGCTCAGCGCGGCGCGGATCCACGCGTGGTGCGCCGAGGAGGCCACGCAGTAGCGCACGCCGGACTCCTGGACCCGCTTGACCAGTTCCGCCGCGCCCGGCACCGGGGTGAGCCGCTCCTCGAAGGCCGCGAACACCCGGGCGTGGAAGTCCTCGTCGAAGCCGTCGGGCAGCCGCGCGCCGTCGTAGCGCGCGGCTATCACCTCGTGGATGGTGTGCGCCGCCGCACCCATGAAGTCGCGGTACGACTCCTCGACGGTGGTGGGGTAGCCGAGCTCGGTCAGGTAGTCGGCGAGCAGCCGGTTGGAGAGGGGCTCGCTGTCCACGAGCACCCCGTCGTTGTCGAAGATCACCAGGTCGTAGCGCATCCGGCCACCCTACGGGCGGGTCACTTGCCGTTGCCGCCGGAGGCGAGTTCCTGGGAGCGGTTGCGGGCCGCCTCCAGCGCCGAGAGCAGCGCCGCCCGCACCCCGTGGTTCTCCAGCTCCCGGATCGCGGCGATGGTCGTCCCGGCCGGGGAGGTCACCGCCTCGCGGAGCTTCACCGGGTGCTCGCCGGAGTCGCGCAGCATCACCGACGCACCCACCGCCGCCTGGACGATCATGTCGGCGGCGACCGCGCGCGGCAGGCCGAGCAGGATGCCGGCGTCGGTCATCGCCTCGACCAGGAAGTAGAAGTAGGCCGGTCCCGAACCGGAGAGCGCGGTGGCCGCGTCCTGCTGCGACTCCGGGACCCGCAGCGTCTTCCCGACCGGCTTGAAGATCTCCTCGGTACGGAGCAGGTGCTCCTCCGACGCGTGCGAGCCAGCCGAGATGACGCTCATCGCCTCGTCGACCAGGACCGGGGTGTTGGTCATCACCCGGACCACCGGCGTGCCGGGGGCGAGACGCTCCTCGAACCAGGCGGTCGGGACCCCGGCCGCGCCGGAGATCACCAGGCGGTCGGCCGACACGTGCGGCGCCAGCTCCTCCAGCAGCGTGCCCATGTCCTGCGGCTTCACGGTGAGGATCAGCGTGTCCGCGGTCTTGGCCGCCTCCGCGTTGCTCACCGCCTCCACCCCGTAGCGCTCGCGCAGCTCCGCGGCGCGCTCCGGGCGCCGTGCCGTCACCAGCACGTCCGAGGCGGGCTTCCCGGCCCGCAGCAGTCCGGAGACCAGCGCTTCGCCGATCTTGCCGGTGCCGAGGACGGCGACTCGTTGGGTCATCTCAGGGCCTCCGTAGATCCGTACCGCTGCGGAATCGCCGCGCCGACTCGTGCCACGCCGGTCGGTTCGGCTGCGCGTTCATCCTCGCACCGGGGGCGGGTGCGCCGGGGCGGCCGTCCACCAGCCGGTCAGCCGTGCCCCGGTCAGCCGTGCCCCAGCGACCGAAGGAAGAAGGCGACGTTGGCGGGGCGCTCGGCGAGCCGCCGCATGAAGTAGCCGTACCAGTCGCCGCCGTACGGCACGTACACCCGCACCGTCTCGCCGGCTCCGGCCAGCCGGAGCTGCTCCTCGGTGCGGATGCCGTAGAGCATCTGGAACTCGTAGCCGTCCTGCCCCCGGCCGGCCCGTACCGCCAGGGCGCCGGCGATGTCGATCAGCCGGGGGTCGTGGGTGGCCACCATCGGGTAGCCGTCCCCCTCCATCAGCAGCCGCAGGCAGCGGACGTACGAGCGGTCCACCTCGCCCCGGCTCTGGAAGGCCACCCCGCCCGGCTCCAGATAGGCGCCCTTGACCAGCCGGACCCGGCAGCCGGTCTGCAGCAGCTCGCGGCAGTCGGCCTCGGTGCGGCGCAGGTAGGACTGCAGCACCACACCGACCCAGGGGTAGTCGGCGCGCAGCGCGGCGGCCGCGGCGAGGGTGGCGTCGGTGCTGCGGTGGTCCTCCATGTCCAGGGTGACCGTGGTGCCGGCCGGCGCGGCGGCGGCGCAGACGGCGCGGGCCCGGTCCAGCGCCTCCGCGCCGCTCCCCCGGCCCAGGTTCGCGCCGAGCGCGGACAGCTTGACCGAGACCTCCGCGCGGCGGCCCAGACCGGCCGCGCCCAGCCGCGCGAGCAGCCCGGTGTACTCGTCCCGGACGGTGTCGGCGTGGGCCGCGTCGGTGGTGTCCTCGCCGAGGAAGTCCAGGGACACCTGCAGCCCCCGCACGATCAGCTCGTCCACCGCGCGCACCGCGTCCTCGCGCTCCTCGCCCGCGATGAAGCGGTGCACCAGGTCGCGCCCGACCGGGGCGACCAGGACGGCCTGACGTGCGGCGGGGCTGCGGGCGGCGGCGAGCAGCAGGCGCGACAGCATGGGGCAACTCCCTCGGGTCCGGGCCCAGCCTAGGCGGGGCGGCCACGGCCGGGGGCGTGCCGCGCCTGATCGGTCCCCAGGAGGAGACCGGAGCCCGGGAAACTCAGGGTTGTCCCCTATGGCTTTCGGGCCCCCGTGAGCGCACCGTTGAAGCATGACTAGCAGTGATGTCTCGCCCCGCGAATCGCGCCAGCTCGCGGTCGCCTCGGCCACGCACGGGCCGTGGCGCACCGCCGGCGCGGTCGGCGTCGTCGGCGGCGCAGCGGCCCTCGGCGTCGACCTGATCTCCCTGCACTGGTCGCTGAGCATCCTGGCGGGCCCGGCGAGCATTGCCCTGTTCCTGTTCTTCCTGGTCGGCGGAGTCGGCTCGGTGCTGAGCAAGGGCGGCGAACGCAGGCTGCGCCGCTGGGCCTCGGACCATCCCTGGCAGACCGCGATGGTCCCGGCCGGTGCGCTGTTCGTGACCAACACGCTGAGCCAGTTCTTCCTGAGCAGCAGCGGGGTCTTCGCCAGCATCCTGACCGGGCTGTGGCACGCGGCGATCCTCGGCGCGGTGGTCGGCGTGGTCGGCGCGGTGGCCGGAGCGCGTCGCCGCAACAGCTGAGCGTCGGGCTCTTACCGGACTCTTATTGGTACAGATGTTTGATCTTCGGGATACTGTCGCGGTGCCGACACTCGACGATCCCCAGCCACCTCCCTCCGAAGGCTCCGACCCGTTCGAAGGACTTGTCCTCGACGAGGACTTCGTGCGCGGCGCCACGAAACAGGAGGGATCGGCCCGGGCCCGTGGCCTGGCCGCCAAGTGGAAGCACTCGCCGCCCGCCGACACCTCCTGGCGCGCGGAACCCACCGCGCCCAAGCGCCGCTGGTACCGGCGGGCGCCCAAACCGTCCCTCGTCGGATCCCGGAAGCCCCGGGGACGCTGGCAGGCGCCGGTGATCGCGCTGCTCGCCGCCGCGCTGGTGCTGGTCGGCCTCAACGCCGGAGCCGTGCACGACTGGTTGAGCAAGCACCTGTCGGGCAAGGCCCCCGACTACGCGGCCGGCCAGGCTCAGGCGACCCCCAGCCTGCAGGCCCCGGAGACCGCGCCGCCCACCGCCGCCCCCACCGTGGTGGCCGACCCGGCCGTCCCCACGGTCGCCCACCCCTTCGTCGGCTCCCCGGCCGCGAACTGGCCCGAGGGCGCGAGCGCGATCGTCGTCCCCACAGCGCATGCGGTGGGCACCTACAGCAGCACCAGCGTGGCCTCCTACCTGAACCTGACCAAGCAGTTCCTGGTCGACTCCAACCTGGACCCGGCTCTGCTGGCGGGCGCGGCCCCCACCGCGGCCATGGGGCTGATCGACCCGCTGGAGCAGAAGCTGCTCAGCTCGCTCCGCACGGAGCTGGCGCACCCCAACGCCAAGGACGGCGACGGAACCGAGCTGTTCACCCGGTTCAACCCGGACCAAGCGGTGCTCGACGGCACCGTGGTGAAGGTCCAGGGCGAGATGACCTTCACCAGTGACGGCAAGAACGGCCTGGCCATCCACGCCGACTACAGCTTCGTCTACCCGCTGCGCCCGGGACCGCACCCGGATGTCGCCGCCCCGCTGAGCACGGTGGCCCCGGCTTCCTGGCTGCAGGACGGCAACGGCAACGACACCGACGTGGCCCGCAGCATCATCCGCCGGGTCCTGGACGTCGACATCCCGGACGGGGTCCAGTACCAGCACACCCCGCACACGCTGTGGATCAGCCAGATGAACCAGGACCTCGCCAACAGTGCCTGCGGCGTCTCCAACGGGTTCATCAACCCGCAGTTCCCGCTGGCAGCGCCGCAGGGTACCGGCGGGGAGCCGTCCGCGAGCGGCCCCGCCGTCGACCCGTACGACCGCAGCAAGCCGCCGACCGCCCAGCAGCCGGGCACCTGCGGCCAGCTCTCCCGTACCTGACCGGACGTCAGCGCCGCTTGCGCTTCCCGCCCGCAGGGGCGGGGGCGCGGCGGCGGGCGTGGGCGGCCAGCGCCAGCTCGTAGCGGGCCCGCTTCTCCGCCTCGCCCGGGGCCTCCAGCAGGCTGCGGCAGAAGTAGGCCAGCAGCGCGCCGACGCAGCCGATCAGCAGCATCGGGCCGACCGACTTCTCGTCGGCCATCCAGCCGGTGAGCGATTCCCTGCCCCTGCTGAAGACGTTCCAGCTGCGGATCGCGGCGACCGTCGAGCAGATCAGCACCGCGACCACCAGCAGCAGGTTCACCGACGAACCGGCGCCGGAGTCGAACACCCCCTGCACGCCCAGCCGCATCAGCAGCGCCCCGGCGACGGCGGCGGCCAGCGCGCCGACGCTCACCGTTACCCGGCGCAGCCAGTAGCCGGTGTCGTGGGTGACCCAGCGGGTGCCGAAGTAGCGGATCGGGTCGGGGCGGGGTTCGGTGTCGGACACGCCTCCGAGTATGCGGCAGCAGGGGCGCGGGGCTCTGCTGGTTCAACTGCGTGCGCTGCCAGCCCTCTACGGAGGTGCATGGTTGGCAGCGCAGTTCCTCGCGCCCCTGCTGTGGCTCTCAGTTGCCTCGCCTGCGGGCGCAGCCGCTAGCCGAGGCGGGAGACGTCCCGCACCGCGCCCTTGTCGGCGCTGGTGGCCATCGCCGCGTAGGCCCGCAGGGCTGCGGAGACCTTGCGGTCCCGCGCCTTCGGGCGGTAGCCGTCACCGGCCTCCAGCGCGGCGCGGCGCGCGGCCAGCTCCTCGTCGGAGACCTCCAGCCGGATCGAGCGGGCCGGGATGTCGATGGTGATCAGGTCGCCGTTCTCGACCAGCGCGATCGTGCCGCCGGACGCGGCCTCGGGCGAGGCGTGGCCGATGGACAGGCCCGAGGTGCCGCCGGAGAACCGGCCGTCGGTGACCAGCGCGCAGGCCTTGCCCAGGCCGCGGCCCTTCAGGTACGAGGTCGGGTACAGCATCTCCTGCATGCCCGGACCGCCCCTGGGGCCCTCGTAGCGGATGACGACGACGTCGCCCTCCTTCACCCGCTTGGTCAGGATCGCCTCGACCGCGTCCTCCTGGGACTCGACCACCACGGCCGGGCCCTGGAAGGTCCAGATCGACTCGTCGACTCCCGCCGTCTTCACGACGCAGCCGTCCACGGCCAGGTTGCCGTAGAGGATGGCCAGGCCGCCCTCCTTGGAGTACGCGTGCTCGATGTCGCGGATGCAGCCGCCGACCGCGTCGGTGTCCAGCGTGTCCCAGCGCTCGGACTGGGAGAAGGCGCTCGCGGAGCGGACACAGCCCGGTGCGGCGTGGAACATCTCCACGGCCTCGGCCGACGGGGAGCCGCCGCGGATGTCCCAGTTCTTCAGCCAGTCGGCCATGGACGGGCTGTGCACGGTGTGCACGTCCTCGTTGAGCAGCCCGCCCCGGTACAGCTCGCCGAGGATGGCCGGGATGCCACCGGCGCGGTGCACGTCCTCCATGTAGTACTCGCCGTTGGGCGCGACCTTGGACAGGCACGGCAGCCGGCGCGACAGCGCGTCGATGTCGGCCATGTCGAAGTCCAGCTCCGCCTCCTGCGCGGCGGCCAGCAGGTGCAGGATGGTGTTGGTCGAGCCGCCCATGGCGATGTCCAGTGCGACCGCGTTCTCGAACGCGGCCCGGGAGGCGACGCTGCGCGGCAGCACGGTGCCGTCGTCCTGGCCGTAGTGGCGGCTCGTGATCTCCACCACGGTGCGGCCGGCCGCCTGGTAGAGCGCCTTGCGCGCGGTGTGGGTGGCCAGCACCGAGCCGTTGCCCGGCAGCGACAGGCCGATGGCCTCGGTCAGGCAGTTCATCGAGTTGGCGGTGAACATGCCCGAACACGACCCGCAGGTCGGGCAGGCGTTCTCCTCGATCCGGGCGATGTCCTCGTCCGAGACGTTCTCGTTGACCGCGTCGGAGATCGCGTTCACCAGGTCGAGCTTGCGGACGGTGCCGTCGACCAGGGTGGCCTTGCCGGCCTCCATCGGACCGCCGGAGACGAACACGGTCGGGATGTTCAGCCGCAGGGCCGCCATCAGCATCCCGGGCGTGATCTTGTCACAGTTGGAGATGCAGATCAGCGCGTCCGCGCAGTGCGCCTCGACCATGTACTCGACCGAGTCGGCGATCAGGTCGCGGGAGGGCAGCGAGTAGAGCATCCCGGCGTGGCCCATGGCGATGCCGTCGTCCACCGCGATGGTGTTGAACTCGCGCGGGATGCCGCCGGCGGCCTGAATCGCCTCGGAGACGATCCGGCCCACCGGCTGGAGGTGCGTGTGCCCCGGCACGAACTCGGTGAAGCTGTTCGCGACGGCGATGATGGGCTTGCCGAAGTCCTCGCGGGCCACACCTGCGGCCCGGAGGAGGGCACGGGCTCCTGCCATGTTGCGACCGTGGGTGACCGTACGCGACCTCAGCTCGGGCACTGTGCTCATCTCCTTCGTCTGTGACGAACGAGCCTACGCCGCGATCCCGCGAGTCGGACACCGTGTCCGCGATGCGGGACCCGTCCGGTCGCTCTCCGACCCCCGGCCCGCGGTCCCCGCCCGGGTCAGTGCCGTCCGGAACCCACCTGGGCGGAGGCGGCCAGGTGCAGCCGGGTGAAGGCCAGCGCCTCGGCCAGGTCGGCCTCGCGTTCGACCGGTCCGGCCGCGCGGCGGGTGTTGACCTCCAGCACGACATGGCCGCCGAACCCGGAGCGGGCCAGCCGCTCCAGCAGCTCCGCGCAGGGCTGCGTGCCCCGGCCGGGGATCAGGTGCTCGTCCTTGGCCGAGCCGCTGCCGTCCGCCAGGTGCACGTGGGCCAGCCGGTCGCCCATCCGGTCGAGCATGGCGAGCGCGTCGGTACGGGCGGTCGAGACATGCGACAGGTCCACGGTGAAGTGCCGGTAGTCCTCGGTGGTGGGGTCCCAGTCCGGCGCGTAGGCGGCCACCTCACGGTCCCGGTAGCGCCACGGGTACATGTTCTCCACCGCGAACCGGACGTCGGTCTCCCCGGCCATCTGCCAGATGCCCTGCACGAAGTCCCGGGCGTACTGGCGCTGCCAGCGGAACGGCGGGTGCACCACCACCGCGGAGGCGCCGAGCTTCTCGGCGGCGGCCCGGGCCCGGACCAGCTTCTGCCACGGGTCGGTGCCCCAGACCCGCTGGGTGATCAGCAGGCAGGGCGCGTGCACCGCGAGGATCGGCACCCCGTGGTAGTCGGAGAGGCGGCGCAGCGCGTCGATGTCCTGGCTCACCGGGTCGGTCCACACCATCACCTCGACGCCGTCGTAGCCGAGCCGACCGGCCATCTCGAACGCCGCAGCGGTGTTCTCCGGGTAGACCGAGGCGGTCGACAGGGCGACCTTGGCGTCCGGGACCAGCAGCGGGGACGTGCGGCGGCCGGGCGGCAGCGCCCGGTCCCGCGCCCGCGCCAGCACGGCGGGACTGGGCAACCCCAGCAACGGCTCCGCCTCCGCCGGCTGCGGCTGTGGGGCCTGCTGCGGCGCCCGGTCCGGGTGCTGCTCCGGATCCTGCCGCTGGTCCCGCTCCGGCTGTGAGCCGCGCGCCGTGTCCTGGTCGGGTGCCTGCTTGCGCTTGGGGCGCCCGCCCCGGGCCTGCTGCTCCTGCGGCGCGTCCTGCTGGGGGTCGCTCGCCGCGGGGGCGGCCGACCGCTTGACCGCGGTGGTCTTCCGGGCCGTTCCGGCCACCTTCTTCGCCGCCACCTTCTTCGCCGCCACCTTCTTCGCCGCGGCCGCCTTCACCGCGACCGCCCGTTTCGCGGCCCCCGCCTTGGCCGCCCGCGCCCGGCGGGGCGGCTGCTCCTCGGCGCGGTCCTCCACATTCCGGTTCTCGCCCGCTGGATCCGCCACGGACACAGCGTATGCGCGTCCGCCGGGCAGCACACGGAAGGTTCCGCTACCCGGGGCCCTCCGTACGGGGTCCGCACCGGGTCCGCCGCCGGTCCACGCCGGAGGCGGATCCGGGCCCGACCTCGGCCTACTCGCCGGACATCTGGTCCAGCCTGCGCAGGATCAGGCCCTCACGGAGGGCCCAGGGGCAGATGTCGAGTTCCTCGACACCGAAGAGGTCCATCGCGCCGTCGGCGACCAGCGCGCCGGCCAGCAACTGTCTCGCCCGGCCCTCCGACACCCCCGGCAGCACCGCCCGCTGAGCCGCCGTCATCGACGCGAGCCGCGGCATCCAGGCCGCCAGGCCCGCCCGGGTCAGCCGGCGCGGCACGAAGGGCCCCTCCCCCTCCCGCGCCGCGCCGGTGATCCGGGCCAGCTGCTTGAAGGTCTTCGAAGTGCCGACCACCCGGTCCGGCGTGCCGAGCCGCGACACCTCGGCAACGGTGCGGGCGATCTCCGCGCGGACATGGCGGCGCAGCCGCCGTACCGCGTCCGCCTCGGGCGGGTCGCCCGGGAGCCAGCCGGCCGTGAGCCTCCCGGCGCCGAGCGGCAGCGACACCGCCGAGTCGGGCTGCTCGTCCAGCCCGCAGGCGATCTCCAGCGAGCCGCCGCCGATGTCGAGCAGCAGCAGCCGGCCGGCGGACCAGCCGTACCAGCGCCGGGCCGCGAGGAAGGTGAGCCGGGCCTCGTCGCCGCCGGAGAGCACCCGCAGGTCGACGTCCGTCTCGCGCTGGACCCGCTTCAGCACCTCCTCGCCGTTGACCGCCTCCCGCACCGCGGAGGTGGCGAACGGCAGGACCTCCTCGACGCCCTTGTCCTCGGCGACCCGCATGGAGGAGGCGACCATGTCGACCAGCCGCTCCACGCCCTCCTCGCTGATCGCGCCGCCCTCGTCCAGCAGTTCGGCCAGCCGCAGCTCGATCTTGTGCGAGTACGCAGGCACGGGGGCAGCACCGGGGTGCGCGTCCACCACCAGGAAGTGGACAGTGTTCGATCCCACATCGAGTACGCCGAGTCGCATAATCGGCCACGCTACGCGATCGGCGCGGGCGACTCACCCGCACCGCCGGAACCGGCCCCGAACGCGATCCGTTCCGGAGGGATCCGCTGGTAGGACGTAGGGTTGGCCAGGTGCCAGCAGTAGACGTGACGCTCACCGATCGCAAGGCAGTCGAGAAGGCTGCGAAGAAGGCCGCTGCCGCCGCCCGCAAGCGCGAGGTCCCGCTGGACTTCCCCCGGGCGTGGGTGGAGTTCGCCGACCCCGAGGACGCCGAGCAGGTCTTCCGCTGCGACCTGACCTGGCTGACCTCCCGCTGGACCTGCGTCTTCGGGCGCGGCTGCCACGGCATCCGGCCCGGCCGCGCCGGCGACGGCTGCTGCACCCTCGGCGCGCACTGGTCGGACGAGGACGACCGGCAGCGGGTCCTCGGCCACGCCGCCCGGCTCACCCCGGAGACCTGGCAGTTCCACAAGCAGGGCAACGGCCCCAAGGGCATCAGCGAGCCCGACGAGGACGGCGACCTGCGCACCCGCCGGGTCGACGGCGCCTGCATCTTCCTGAACCGGCCCGGCTTCCCCGGCGGCGAGGGCTGCTCGCTGCACACCCTCGCCGTGGCCGAGGGCAAGGAGCCGCTGGAGACCAAGCCGGACGTCTGCTGGCAGCTGCCGGTCCGGCGCACCTACGACTGGATCGACCGGCCCGACGACACCCGCTACCTCCAGGTCACCATCGGCGAGTACGACCGCCGGGGCTGGGGCGCCGGCGGCCACGACCTGCAGTGGTGGTGCACCGGCAGCCCGGACGCCCACGTCGGCCCCGACCCGGTCTACCTCAGCTACCGGCCCGAGCTGACCGAGCTGATGGGCGCGGGCGGCTACGCCGTCCTGGCCCGGCTGTGCGAGCAGCACCTCGCCGCCCCCGGCGGCCCGCTGGCCCCGCATCCCGCCGACTGAGACGGCGGCCCGGAGGGGCGGGCCCGGCCAGAGCGAGCGGCTACGGCGACGACGTCGGGCAGGTGGCCTGCGTCATCAGCCCGGTGTGGTCGACGACGGCGGACAGGGGGCCGTCGGCCTGGTCGCCGTTCAGCGTGACCTGCCACTGCCAGGTGGGAGGAACGGCGAGGCCGCCGCCGGTCGCGATGTCGCCGTACCAGTTCGTCAGGGGCCGGTCGGCGGGGGAGCAGTCGAGGCTGCTGACCTGCGGGCCGACGAGACCGTCACCGGCCTTCCCGCCGGAGACCTGCGAACCGAAGACCGCGGCGATCGTCTGGTGCCCGAGGCCTCCGGGCAGCTGCCCGCTGCCGCAGGAGACTCCGCTGATCCTGCCGGTCCGGTCGTCGAAGGTGAATGCCGCGTGGTCGGGCAGTTGCACGGAGCCCCGGTACAGCAGCACGCCGCTGTGGTCCATGGTCAGCGCGCCGTCCGCCACCGCCCCGCAGGTGGCACCGAGCCCGCCGCTGCCCCAGACCCGGGTGAACGCGGCCTGGTCCGTGAACAGCGCCGCCACCTGGCCGAGCTGCACCGTCCCGCGGGTGGCCGGGTTCTCGTACCGCTCGGCGGCGAGGAGGACGGTCCTCATCGTGGCCCATCCCCGAGCGGCGTCCGGCGCCGAGGCCGGTGGCGACCCGACCGGCCGGGGGGCGGCGGGGCCGGCCGTCACGGGAACGGTGTGCGACGGGCCTCCGCCGGACAGCAGCGCGGCGAGCCCGGCCCCGAGCGCGGCCACCGCCGCCACCGACGCGGCCAGCGCCCAGACCTGCCGGCGGTGACGCCGCCCGGACGCGGCCAGCTGCTGCGGGTCGTAGGCCGGTACCGGCTCGTTCCCGGCACTGTCGTTCATGGCTCTCACCAGCTCCCGTTCCACCTCGATGTCACCCGGCTCGTTCACTGCCCGCCACCCTGCCCTCTGCTCCTCGAACGTCTTCCGCTCCGCGCACGACCTCCCGCAGCTTGGCCAGCCCCCGGACGGCCTGGGACCTGACCGTGGAGGCCGAGATGCGCAGGAGATCGGCGATGCCCTCGTCGGACATGTCGTCGTAGTAGCGCAGCACCAGCACGGTGCGCATGCGCACCGGAAGCAGGTGCAGCGCGCGCATCAGCTCGTCCCGCTGCACCACCTGCCGGTACGGGTCGACGCCGCGGTCGTGTGCTCCGGCCTGCTCCAGCGGCACCTCCGTGCCACCGCGCTGCCCGCGCCAGCGGTCGTTGGCCAGGTTGACCAGCACCCGCCGGGCGTAGGCCTCGGGCGAGTCCGCCCGGGCGACCCGCCCCCAGTGCCGCCAGACCCGCTCCAGGGTGGACTGCACCAGGTCGTCCGCCACCTCCCGACTGCCCGTCAGCAGCAGTCCGGTCCGGAACAGCGCAGCGGACCTGGAGTGGACGAACTCGGCGAACTCCGCCGTCTCAGCGGCACGCATCCGATCCCCCCACTCCAGGTCCCCGCTTCCCCCGTACCCGACCTGACGGTGGGACGGTGCGGTCCCGCTGCACGAGCCTGACAGCCGTTACCCGACCGTTATCCGGTCACGACCGAGGGCGCGCGGTGCCGTCCGGACGGAGCGGCCCCGGACGGGGACCCCGCCCCGGTGGCCGAGGCGGTGGCGGAGGGGGTCGCGGTGGCGGACGGGCTGGCCGACGGGCTCGGGGGGTGACTGCCCGCGCCCGAGCCCGCGCCGGAACCCGAACCCGAACCCGGGCTGGTGACGGAGCCGGACGGGGCCGGCGTCGGTCCTCCCGACGGGGAACCGGTCACCGGGGGCGCGCTGCTCGGCGGCGGCGTCGACGGGGCGCCCACCGGCGGGGGCAGGCCACGGCGTCCCCCGGTCCCCGGTCCCTGCAGCACGACCACCGACCCGGACGGCTCGACGGTCAGCTGCTCGGTCCACGCCGCGTCCGGCAGCCGCGCCTCGTCGACGGTGACCAGCAGCGTGAACTGCCCGCCCGGCTGGACCGTCCCGGAGCTGCGGCTCAGCCGCAGCCAGTCGGCCGAGGTGGCGGCCTGCCAGGCCACCGCGGTCCGGCCGGGGTTGGCCAGGGTGACCACGGTGCGGCCGTTCAGTTCGCCGGCGGTGACCGTCAGCAGCCCCGGCGCCGGGTCGCTCAGCGCGACCAGCGGGGTGACCCCTCCGGTCCCGGACGACGAGGGGCCGGTGAGCAGCGGGCCCAGGGCGGCGCCGTGGTGTCCGCCGGTGCCGTGCGGCGGGCCCGGGGGCAGCGGATCACCGGGCCGGGCGGCGTCCGGCGGGGTGCCGCCGGTCGGGGTGCTGTCGACCTGGACCGAGGAGACCGGCGACTCCTCCGGGCTCTGCCCCGGACCCTGGTGGGCGACCCAGAGCGCGACCACCGGCGCGGCGACCACCAGGGCGATCACCGAGCCGGTCATCGTCCGCTGCCGCAGCAGCGCCGCCCGCTCGCTCCTGGGTGTGCGGTGCACCGGGAAGCCGCGCCGGTCGAACCGGATCTCCTGGGCGACCGCACCGGTCCTCGGCCCCGGCGCAGAGGAGCGCGCCGCGCCGGTCCTGCGCGCCTCCGGCGCCCCGGTGGCGCCGGAGGGCCCGCGCCGGCAGCGCCCGCCGCCCAGCACGGCGAAGAAGCCGTCCCCGCCCGTGGCGGACCAGGTCTCCGGCGGGGCCTGCACCAGCCCCAGCGTCTCCGGCGTGCGCAGCGTCCCCGGCCAGGGCCCGGCCGCCGCCGCGCGCTCGGCGGTGCCCCGGCAGGTCGGGCAGTCGTCGACATGGCGGACCAGCTCACCGCGGAGCGCCGCCCCGAGCACCGGGCCGCGCCGGGCCGCGAGCCGGGCCAGCTCCGGGCAGTCCTCGGCCCCGAGCACGGTGAGCACCGCCGCCGTCCGCTCCAGCTCGCAGACCGCCTGCGCGGTCAGCACCCCGGCCTGGTCGGCCCGCAGGCCGAGCACGGCGGCCAGCTCCACCCCGTCCAGACCGTGCCGCCCGGCCAGCTCCAGCACCTCCCGCTGCAGCGGCGGGATCCCGGCCGCCTCCGGCCAGGACAGCGCGGCCAGCCGGGACTGCTGCGAGCTGTGACGCCCGGTCACCCCGTGCCGGTCGGCCCCGGTCGGGGCCGCCTCGGTCCGCAGCAGGCAGGTGTAGCGCGCCAGCGCGTAGAGCCACGCCCGCGCCTGCTCGGGGCGGCGCAGCCGACGGCGGTGCCGGATCGACAGCTGCCGGACCTCGCGGACGGCCGCGACCGCCTCCTCCTGGTCGCAGAGCGCCGACAGGCAGTAGGTGAACAGGGCGTCGCCCAGCAGCTCCCAGCAGTCGTCCAGCGAGCGCGGTCCGCCGCCCCGGACGGTGGGGCCGGTCCGGGCCGCGTGTGCACCGTGCTGAGGCCTGATCTGCGCGTCGGTGGTCACCCCATCGACGGTAGGGCCGGCGGCGGGCTCCGACCGGCCGATACGCCCGGGGTACCCCTTTCGAGTGACGGTGCAGGACAGCGACCCGCCCCGGGCCCGGCCGCGCCGCTCCGCCCGCCGTCCCGGGCCGCGTTGTCAGTGCTGCCCTGTAGCGTGCACGGCATGGCAGCCCGAACGACCACGCCCAAGGCCCGCGCCTCGTACCGCTGTACGGAGTGCGGCTCCACGCCGCCCAAGTGGACCGGCCGCTGCACCGAGTGCAACGCCTGGGGGACCATCGAGGAGTACGGCGCGGTCGCCGTCCGCACCACCGCCGCGGGCCCGGTGACCACCGCCGCCCGGCCGATCGGGCAGGTCGACGCGACGGTCGCGGCCTCCCGCCCGACCACCATCGGCGAGCTGGACCGGGTGCTCGGCGGCGGCCTGGTCCCGGGCGCGGTGGCGCTGCTGGCCGGTGAGCCCGGCGTCGGCAAGTCCACGCTGCTGCTGGACGTCGCCGCCAAGGCCGCCAGCGAGCGGCACCGCACGCTGTACATCACCGGCGAGGAGTCGGCGAGCCAGGTCCGGCTGCGCGCCGACCGGATCAACGCCCTCTCCCCGCACCTCTACCTGGCGGCGGAGACCGACCTCGCCGCCGTCCTCGGCCACATCGAACAGGTGCAGCCCTCGTTGCTGGTGCTCGACTCGGTGCAGACCATCGCCTCGGCCCAGCTGGACAGCGCCCCCGGCGGCCCGGCCCAGATCCGCGAGGTGACGGCCGCGCTGATCCGGGTGTCGAAGACCCGGGCCATGTCCACGCTGCTGGTCGGCCATGTCACCAAGGACGGCTCGATCGCCGGACCCCGGCTGCTGGAGCACCTGGTGGACGTGGTGCTGCACTTCGAGGGCGACCGGCACGCCCGGCTGCGGATCATCCGCGGCGTCAAGAACCGCTACGGGGCCACCGACGAGGTCGGCTGCTTCGAGCTGCACGACTCCGGGATCACCGGGGTCGCCGATCCGTCCGGACTGTTCCTGACGAAACGTGACAAACCGGTGCCCGGCACCTGCCTGACCGTCACCCTGGAGGGCCGCCGCCCGCTGGTCGCCGAGGTGCAGGCGCTGATGGTGGACTCGCAGATCCCCTCCCCCCGGCGCACCACCTCGGGCCTGGAGTCGCCCAGGATCGCGATGGTGCTGGCCGTGGTCGAGCGGCACGGCGGGGTCCGGCTCGGCAAGCTCGACATCTACACGGCGACGGTGGGCGGGGTGAAGCTCACCGAGCCGGCCGCCGACCTGGCCATCGCCCTGTCCGTGGCCAGCTCCGCGGCGGACACCCCGCTGCCGCCGAACCTGGTCGCGATCGGCGAGGTCGGGCTGGCCGGCGAGGTCCGCCGGGTCACCGGCGTCGAACGCAGGCTGGCCGAGGCCGCCCGGCTCGGCTTCAGCCATGCCCTGGTTCCGCCGGATCCGGGCAAGGTGCCGCGCGGCATGAAGGTGGTCGAGGTGGCCACCATCGGCGAGGCGCTGGCCGCCATTCCGGGGCGCGGCCGGGCCGCCAGGGCGGCGGAAAGGGCCGCGGAGCGATAACCAGGCACGCCCCGGCGCGCCCACCGGTAAACTCGGAGCCGCACACCGCACCCCCCACCGGAGGAGTCGTCCCGTGGCAGCCAACGAACGGGCGGATCGCTCCTCCCGCGAGGAGGCCCTTCTACGGGCCTCGCTCAGCGCCGTAGCCCCAGGCACCCCCCTGCGCGACGGCCTGGAGCGCGTCCTGCGCGGCCGTACGGGCGGGCTGATCGTCGTCGGCTTCGACAAGACGGTGGAGTCGCTCAGCACCGGCGGCTTCGTCCTCGACGTGGAGTTCTCCGCGACCCGGCTGCGCGAGCTCTGCAAGCTCGACGGAGCGGTGGTCCTGGACAAGGACATCACCAGGATCGTCCGGGCCGGCGTCCAGCTCGTGCCGGACGCCAACATCCCCACTGAGGAGACCGGCACCCGGCACCGCACCGCCGAGCGGGTCAACAAGCAGACCGGCTACCCGGTGGTCTCGGTCAGCCAGTCGATGCGGCTGATCGCCCTCTACGTCAACGGCACCCGCCGGGTGATCGAGGACTCCGCCGCCATCCTGTCCCGCGCCAACCAGGCCCTGGCCACGCTGGAACGGTACAAGCTGCGACTGGACGAGGTGGCCGGCACCCTCTCCGCGCTGGAGATCGAGGACCTGGTGACGGTCCGTGACGTGGCGGCGGTGGCGCAGCGGCTGGAGATGGTCCGCCTGATCAACCGTGAGATCGCCGGCTACGTGATCGAGCTGGGCACCGACGGCCGGCTGCTGTCGCTGCAGCTGGACGAGCTGATCGCGGGTGTCGAGCCGGAGCGTGAGCTGGTCGCCCGGGACTACTTCCCGGACCGCGCCGCGAAGCGCGGCCGTACCGTCCAGGAGGTGCTCACCGATCTGGAGGGCCTCACCCACGCCGACCTGCTGGACCTGCAGACGGTGGCCAAGTCGCTGGGCTACCCGGGCACCCCGGAGGCGCTGGACTCCGCCGTGAGCCCGCGCGGCTACCGGCTGCTGGCCAAGGTGCCGCGGCTGCCGAACACCGTCATCGAGCGGCTGGTCGAGCACTTCGGCGGCCTGCAGAAGCTCCTCGCCGCCAGCATCGACGACCTGCAGACCGTCGAGGGCGTCGGCGAGTCCCGGGCCCGCTCGGTCCGCGAGGGCCTCTCCCGGCTCGCCGAGTCCTCGATCCTCGAACGCTACGTCTGAGGCGCCGCCCCCCGGTCGCGGCGCCCTGCGGGCCTCGTCCCCTCAGCTGCCGAAGGGCGCCAGCTTGAACTGGTGCGAGGGCTGGACGGTGACGCCGGTGATCCCGACCCGGGCGACGTAGGTACCGGGGGCGGCCGCCGCGCCGCCGTGGCCCGGGGTGCAGCCCGGGGCGGAGGTGGTGCGCGCCCACTGGAACACCGCGGTGATCGGCGCACCGGACGCCGGGACGGCGTACCACTGGGCCGCGGTCACCCGCGGGCAGTCCCCGGAGGACCAGACGTGGGGGCTGGAACTGCTGCTGACCACCACGACCGCGGACTCGGCCCCGAGGTCCACCCGGCAGGCGGCCCCGCTGGTGTTGCTCACGGCCAGCTGGAAGGCGGGCCACTGCGAGGAGTTGTAGGACTGCTCGGTGCTGGTCAGCGACAACTCGACGTCGGCGGCGGCGCAGGCGGGCAGGTTCATCGTGCCCGCGGCGTTCGCCGGAGGCGGCGTGGCGCCACCGCCCGTGCCGGGGGCGGCGGTTGATCCGCCGGAACCGGAGCCCGAGCCAGAACCCGAGCCCGGGCCCGATCCGGTGCCGCCGTCGACGGACACCACGCCGCCGGTGGTACCGGCCGGTGCGCTCGCGCTGCCGCTGGGCGTCGGGCCCTTGCCGCCGTTGCCGGCCGTCGAGCCGTCGCTGGAACCGCCGTTGCCGGAACCGGTCGGCCCGGGAGTGATGGAAGTGGCCGGATGCGAACCCGAGGGCGACGCCGATCCGACCTTCGCCGTCCCGTTGCCACCGCCGAAGAGCAGCCACATCAGCAGCGCGAACGCCGCGGCGAGGACCACCAGCACGACAAGACGCCGCCGCCAGTAGATGGACGAGGGCAGCGGCCCGACGGGATTGCGCAAAGAAGGCACGAGCAAACCTTACGAGAGTTCACCCCCCGGTCAGCACAACACCGCCGTACCTTGCGTCTCTTCTTTCACATCATCGTCCTGATCGACCGGATGGATGGTTCTCTGCCACCATTTCGGCTACCCCCCCCCGCGATTCGTCGGCCGTGGGCGGCGGTTGGCCGGTCGCAACGGCCGGGACCCGGCCGGGGGACGGCGTGTGCGAGGATCGAAGTGACCTCAAACGAGAGCGCCATGAACGAGAGCACCGTGAACCAGAGCCCCCCGCGCCGGAGCCCGGTCGGCACCCGCGCAGTGAACACCGCTGCGGTGAACACCCGCGCGGCGCACGACAGTGCGGTACAGGACGCCGCCGTACAGGACGCCGCGGCCCTGCACCGCACCGTACTGGCCTGGTACGCGGCCAACGCCCGCGAACTCCCGTGGCGCGAACCGGACGCGGGGGCCTGGGCGGTCATGGTGAGCGAGTTCATGCTGCAGCAGACGCCGGTGAAGCGGGTGCTGCCCATGTACCGGGCCTGGATGGAGCGCTGGCCCACCCCGGCGGCACTGGCCGCCGAGCCCGCCGGCGAGGCGGTGCGCGCCTGGGGCCGGCTCGGCTACCCGCGCCGGGCGCTGCGGCTGCACGCCGCCGCCACCGCGATCACCGAGCAGCACGACGGTGTCGTCCCGGCCGACCACGCGGCGCTGCTGGCGCTGCCCGGCGTCGGCGACTACACCGCGGCCGCGGTCGCCTCCTTCGCGTACCGGCGGCGTCACACGGTGCTGGACACCAACGTCCGCCGGGTCCTGGCCCGGCTGGTCGACGGCCGCGAGTTCCCGCCGACGGCGCCCAGCGCCGCCGAGCGGCGAACCGCGACCGCGCTGCTGCCGGAGCAGCCGGAGACGGCGGCGACCTGGGCGGTCGCGGTGATGGAGCTGGGCGCCCTGGTCTGCGTCGCGCGCTCGCCCGACTGCGGGCGCTGCCCGGTCGCGGCGGACTGCGCCTGGCTGCAGGCCGGCCGTCCGGCGCACGACGGGCCGCCGCGCAAGGGGCAGACCTACGCCGGCACCGACCGCCAGGTGCGCGGCAAGCTGCTGGCGGTGCTCCGCGAGGCGCACGCGGAGGTCCCGCAGGCGGCGCTGGACGCGGTCTGGCCGGACCAGGTGCAGCGGGCCCGGGCCCTGGACGGCCTGGTCGCCGACGGCCTGGTCGAGCCGGTCGCCCCGGGCGTCTACCGCCTGCCCGGCTGACGCCACCGGGCCGCCGCCAACGGCCCGACGACGCCCGGCCGGGTCAGGCCTCGACGGCCATCGTGGGGGCGGCCTCCGGCGCCGCCTTGGGGGTGGCCCGCAGCGGCACCTCCACCAGGAACGCCGAGACGGCGATCCCCACCGCGCTGACCAGCGCGCCCCACAGGAAGATGCTGTGCACCCCGCTCGCCACGGCGTGGTCGTAGGCGTCCCGTACCGGTGCCGGCAGGTGGCCCAGCATGGCCGGGGAGAGCTGCGCGTGTCCGGCCACGACCTGGCCGCCGCCCGCGCCGAGACGGGAGGTCATGGTGCCGGCCACCCGGTCGCTGAAGAGCGCGCCGAACAGCGAGACGCCGAAGGACCCGCCGATGGTGCGGAAGAAGGTGGAGCTGCTGGAGGCCACCCCGAGGTCCCTGAGGGCGACGCTGTTCTGCGCGACCAGCATGGTGATCTGCATGAGGAAGCCCATGCCGGCGCCCAGCACCACCATGAACAGCCCGGAGGTGAACCGGCTGGTGCCGACGTCCAGCCGGGAGAGCAGCAGCATGCCGACGGTCATCACGATGCTGCCGATCACCGGGAAGACCTTGTAGCGGCCGGTGCGGGTGACGGCCTGGCCGACGACCAGGGAGACGACCAGCATCCCCAGCATCATCGGCATCAGCAGCAGCCCCGAGTTGGTCGCCGAGGCGCCCTGGACGCTCTGCTGGTACAGCGGCAGGAAGGTGATCGCCCCGAACATCACGAAGCCGACCACGAACGCCAGCCCGCAGATCAGGCTGAAGTTGCGGTTGCGGAACACGTGCAGCGGGAGCACCGGCTCCTCGCCCCGGGCCTGCACCCGCTGCTCGACCCGCAGGAAGCCGGCCAGGGCGACCGCCGCGAGCACCAGCATCCCGGCGATCTGCCAGGAGCCCCAGGCGTAGGTCTGGCCGCCCCAGGTGGTGACCAGCACCAGCGCCACGATGCCGACGGTGAGCAGCCCTGCACCGAGGTAGTCGATCCGCGCGGTGGACCGCTGCTGCGGCAGCCGCAGCGTCAGTGCGATGACGACCAGCGCCAGCGCCCCCAGCGGGATGTTGATGTAGAAGATCCAGTGCCAGCTGAGGTGGTCGGTGATCGCGCCGCCGACCAGCGGTCCGCCGATCATGGCGACCGCCATCACCGCAGCGAACATCCCCTGGTAGCGGCCCCGGTCGCGCGGCGGAACCAGCGCGCCCATGATCGACATCACGCCGACGATCAGGCCGCCCGCGCCCAGCCCCTGCAGCGCCCGGAAGGCGATCAGCTCGTTCATGTTCTGGGAGAGCCCGGAGAGGGCGGAGCCGATCAGGAAGATCACGATCGAGGCCATGAAGATGCCCTTGCGACCGTAGAGGTCGCCGAGCTTGCCCCAGATCGGCGTGGAGGCGGTGGTGGCCAGGATGTACGCGGTGACCACCCAGGACAGGTGGTTGACGCCGCCCAGGTCGCCGACGATGGTGGGCATCGCGGTGCCCACGATCATGTTGTCGAGCATCGCCAGCAGCATGGCGATCAGCAGGCCGCTGAGCACGATCCGGATCTCGCGCGGACTGCGCACCTCCTGCACGCCCGGGTCCGCGCCGGCGTCCGGCTCCGCCGCCGAGGGCGGATCCGACCGCCCCGGTCCGGCCGGTCCCCCCGGCCCCGCCTGCCCCGAAATCTGGTCCTGAGCCATCCGACTGTCTCCCCACACCCGAACTTACTTGCCGCCCGGCTAGTACCCGTGCCAGGCGCACGGTAAGCTCAAGAGCCGGTAGTCGTCAACCCGTTTTCACCCGTCCCAGGCGGGAGCCGCGGGAACGACTCCCGGAGCGGCCGCACCCCCCATCAGACAGGTACACAGGCGAAGAGATGACTACCCAGACACCTCGCGGAGACACCCGGGCGCGCATCATCGACGTCGCCCTGGAGCTCTTCGCCGAGCACGGGTACGACAAGACGTCGCTCCGCGAGATCGCCGACCGCCTCGGCGTCACCAAGGCCGCGCTGTACTACCACTTCCGGACCAAGGAGGACATCCTCGCCGGGATCGTGGACACCATGTCCGCCCCGATCGAGGAGGCCATCGCCTGGGGCCGGGAGCAGCCGTACAGCCCCGCGGTACGCGACGAGATCGTGCGGCGCTTCGCCGAGGGCATGGCCGACCGGCAGCCGCTGCTGCGGTTCTTCCACGAGAACCAGCCCACCATCCGCGAGCTGAGCGTCGGCACCCGCTTCAAGGAGCGGATGATGGAACTCACCCGGCTGATGCAGGGGCCCGAGCCGACCTTCGAGGACCGGGTGCGCTCGGCCATCTCGCTGATGGCCATCAACGTGACCCAGTTCATCACCGAGGCCTGCGCCGAGGACACCGAGCTGGTCACGACGCTGCCGGGCCCGGAGGCCCGCCGTGAGGTCGCGCTGCGGGTGGCGCTGGACATCGCCGAGCGGATCGGCAAGCCCGACAGCACGGCCTGACCCGGCGCCCACGGAGCTCTGGCCGCCGGCTCCGGACGGCCGGCGGCAGGGCCCGTGAGAAGGGCCACACGGCACCGCGCCCGATACCGGGGGTGCGCAACTCATGCCAGTCTGATTTTCTCGACTACGTTCACTCTTTTCGCACTGGCACGCTTTTCGCACTGGCACGCGCACCTCCTTTCCCCCACCGACGGGAGCGCCACCGTGACCCTCCGACTCAAGCCCGGAACGTCCTGGGCCGACACCTACGCCCGCTGCCTGGCCGCCGCCCCCGAGGCGTTCACCCCGGACCGCCTGCTCAACCTGGTCCGCGGCGACTGGCACGCCGTCGGCACCCCCGGCACCCACACCACCCCGGTGGACGGCCACCCGATCCCGGGGCCGCCCCGGGTCGACCTCGCCGAGGCCGCCACCGCCGTCGACTTCGCCATCGCCGAGCACCGCGGCTGGTCCGCGACTCCACTGGACGAGCGCAAGGCCCGGGTGGCCGCCGCCGTCGAGGCGCTGGCCGGACAGCGCGACCTGCTGGCCATGCTGCTGGTCTGGGAGATCGGCAAGCCCTGGCGGCTGGCCTGCGCCGACGTGGACCGGGCGCTGGACGGGGTGCGCTGGTACCTGGAGAACATCGACCGCCAGCTCGGCGTGGACACCGCGTCCCCGCGCACCCCGCTGCCCGGCCCGGTGTCCAACATCGCCAGCTGGAACTACCCGATGAGCGTCCAGGTGCACGCCGAGCTGGTGCAGCTGCTGGCCGGCAACGCCGTGGTGGCCAAGACGCCCTCGCAGGGCGGATTCCACTGCCTCACCCTGGCCCACGCGCTGATGCGCCGGGCCGGGCTCCCGGTCACCCTGCTGTCCGGGATGGGCTCGCAGATCGCGGACTCACTGATCCGCTCCCCCGGCCTGGGCGCGCTGGCCTTCGTCGGCGGACGCGCCAACGGCCGCCGCGCGGCGACCTCGCTGGCCGACCTGAACCGGCGTCACTTCCTGGAGCAGGAAGGCCTCAACACCTGGGGCGTCTGGGACTTCAGCGACTGGCCCACGCTCGCGGCGCATCTGCGCAAGGGCTTCGAGTACGCCAAGCAGCGCTGCACCGCCTACCCCCGCTACGTGGTCCAGCGCCGGCTGTTCCCGGCGTTCCTGGAGACCTACCTGACGGTCCTCGGCGACCTGCGGTTCGGCCACCCGCTGGCCGTCGCCGACCCCGACGCGCCGCTGCCCGAGCTGGACTTCGGCCCGGTGATCCACGCCGCCAAGGCCCGCGAACTGCGCGGCCGATTCGAGGACGCGGTCACCTCCCGCGCCGTCCCGCTGTACCGGGGCAGCCTGGCCGAGGGCGCCTTCCTGCCGGACCAGGACACCGGCGCCTACCTGGCCCCCGCCTCGGTGCTGGACCCGCCGCCCAACTGGGCGCTGCACCACTCGGAGCCGTTCGGACCGCTGGACTCGGTGGTGCTGGTCGACACCGAGTCGGAGCTGCTGGCCGCGATGAACGCCGGCAACGGCTCGCTGGTCGCCAGCATCGCCACCGACGACGAGGGCTTCGCCGCCCGGATCGCGCCGGACCTGCTGGCCTTCAAGGTCGGCGTCAACAAGCCGCGGTCCCGCGGTGACCGCGAGGAGGTCTTCGGCGGCCTCGGCGCCTCCTGGAAGGGCGCGTTCGTCGGCGGCGACCTGCTGGTGCAGGCGGTCACCCACGGGCCGGGCGGGGACGACGAGAAGCTCTTCGGCAACTTCCCCGGCTACTCGCTCTACCCGGCGCGCTAGCGGCCGGGCCACCGCCCCGGCAGTCACCGCGGCACCCTCCGCAGCAACCGTCCGCCACACTGTTGACCCGTCAGTAACTTCGTGTGACGCTCCTGGTTGAGCCCTGCTCAAGCGCCCGTGCGCCACCCCGCACAGCACACGCCGAGGAGCCAGCCGATGACGACCCACGAGCTCTACACCCATGCCGTCACGGAGGGGACCTGGACCGTCCCCGCCACCGGCGCCGCCCGCTTCACCTGGGAGTACGACGACGGCCGGGAGCGGCTGCTCGCCCTCTACCAGAAGGGCAAGGACAAGCAGTGGGACGCGGTCAGGCGCATCGACTGGTCCCTGGAGGTCGACCCCTACGACCCGCTGGGGCTCCCGGACGAGGCGCTGGCCATCTACGGCACCCCGTACTGGGACAAGTTCAGCCCCAAGAACCGCGCCGACCTGCGCCGGCACTACGCCTCCTGGCAGTTCAGCCAGTTCCTGCACGGCGAGCAGGGCGCCATGGTCTGCGCCGCGCGCATCGTCGAGTCGGTCCCGGACCTGGACGCCAAGTTCTACTCCGCCACCCAGACCATGGACGAGGCCCGGCACGCCGAGCTCTACTCCCGCTTCCTGCACGAGAAGATCGGGATGCTCTACCCGATCAACGACAACCTGCAGGCGCTGCTGGGTGACACCCTGCGGGACTCCCGCTGGGACATGCCCTACCTCGGCATGCAGGTGCTGATCGAGGGCCTGGCCCTGGCCGCCTTCGGGATGCTGCGCGACACCACCACCAAGCCGCTGCCCAAGCAACTGCTGGCCTACGTCATGCAGGACGAGGCCCGGCACGTGGCGTTCGGGCGGATGGCGCTGCGGGACTACTACTCCCAGCTGTCCTCGGCCGAACTGGCCGAGCGCGAGGAGTTCGTGATCGAGGGCTGCTACCTGATGCGGGACCGGCTGCGCGGGGTGGAGGTGCTGGAGAACTTCGGCATCCCGCTGCGCGAGGCCGAGGAGATCAGCGAGCAGAGCGAGTACCTGCAGTTCTTCCGCAAGCTGCTGTTCTCCCGGATCGTGCCCTGCGTCAAGGACATCGGCCTGTGGGGCCCGAAGCTCCAGCAGGCCTATGTGGACATGGGCGTGTTCGAACTCGGCGACTCCAACCTCGACCTGCTGATGCAGCAGGACGAGGACATCGCCGAGCAGCTCGACGCCGAGCGCTTCGCCACCGAGGAGGCCGCCCGCATCGCCGAGGTCGCCGAGGCCATCGCCGAGGGCAGCGCCTCCTGATCGCTCCGCCGGCCCGGGGCCCGCCCCCTGGGTCGGCGTTCGTATGACCGGTTATCCACAGGCGGAGATGCGCCGGTGGCGTCCCAGGCGAAAGCCTTGGGCCATGACCACTCACTCCACCATCGCCGACCTGGCCTACCGTCAGGGTGGCGTGATCCTCAGGCGTCAGGCCCAGGAGGCCGGGCTCAGCAGGGAGCAGCTGCGGCTCCTGGTGCACCGCGGCCGATGGCTGGTGCTGCACACCGGCGTGTACCTCACCACCGGGCTCGGGCCCCGGTCCGAGCCGCCGCTGCTGGCCCGGCTCTGGGCCGCGCATCTGCGCTGCGGGCCCAGCAGCGTGATCGGGTTCGGCGGCGCGGCGCGGCTGCTCCGGCTACAGGGCCTGCCACGGGAGATGCCGCAGGTGGACGTGCTGCTGCCGCGCGGCCGGCATCCGCGTCCTGACATCCGGCTGCGGCTGAGGGTGGCCAGTCTGGGTCCCGGGGAGGTGGTCCGCCGGCGCGGCCTGCCGACCACCTCCGCCGTACGGACCCTGGCCGACCTGCTGCTGCGGGTGCCCGAGGGGCAGGGTCTGTGCCTGCTGGACTCCGCCCTGCACCAGCGGCTGGTGACCGCCGCCGAGGTGGAGCAGGCGATCCGCTACCGCCGTGGCGCCGGTGCCGCCCGGGCGCTGCTGCCGCTGGCCGACGGCAGGGCCGAGTCGCCGCTGGAGTCGCTGGCGCGGCTCGACTGCATCCGCGGCGGGGTGCCGCCGGACGACCTGCAGTACCCGGTCGTCGACCGGCACGGGCACCGGCTGACCAGGACCGATCTGTGCTGGTGGCGCGGTCTGCGCAGACCGCTGCTCGGTGACACCGAGCCGACGGGCGGACGGCCCGCGACGGCCGGCGCGGCGCCGCTGGTCGACGCCGAGCTGATCCGCTTCAGCCGGGCCGACGTCGAGCAGACCGGACGGGTGGCCGCGAAGGTGCGGGCCGCGCTGCAGCGACTGCGGGTCGACTGAGGGCCGGCCCGGCCCCGGCCCGGAAGCGGCCCGGAAGCGGCCTGGGTTGAGGGTCCGGGTCGATTCAGCGGCTGGGCGGGTTGAGGGTCCAGGTCAGCATCACGCAGTCCTCCTCCTCGGTGGCGCCCGCCGAGCGGTAGGTCGCCAGCGCCGCCGGGTTCCCCCGGTCGGTGAGCACCCACATCCCGTACAGCCCGCGTTCGCGGGCCAGTTCGGCGAGCCCCCGGACCAGCGCCCGGCCGATGCCCCGGCGGTGCCACGCCGGGTCCACGGCGAGCTCGTAGAGGAACATCTCGGTGCCCTTGTCGGGGTGGGTCACCTCCACACCGCTGACGAAGCCGACCGGGCGGCCGTCCTCGTGGGCCAGCAGCAGATGGTGGTCGGGCGACGCCAGGAACCGTTCGGCTGCCTCCTGCCGCGCGGGGCCGTCGTACAGCCCCTCGGCGGCGACGACCTCCGCGATGGTCGTCGCACGTCGGATGTCGGCCATGGCGGACTCCTCTCCCGATCGGTTCCGGTGACGTCGGGCCATATCCTGTCGTACCTTCAGATCCACTGGAGCACAGGAAATCCGACCGACGGGGGACGGCATGTCCGGATTCGAGGAGATCGAACTCTCCGCAGCGGTGCGCGCCATCCGCGAGCAGCTGACACTGGCCGCGCAGGAGGGCGAAAACTCCCCCATCCGCTTCGGAGTCGGGCCGATCCAGATGGAGTTCGCCGTCGAACTCCGCCGCGAGGCAGGTGCCAAGGGCGGGGTGAAGGCCTGGGTGGTCAGTGCCGAAGCCGAGGCGAAGCGCTCGCAGGGCACCACCCACCGGGTGTCCTTCACCCTGACTCCCACGGACGCGGCGACCGGCCGCGACATCGAGATCGGCGACCACCGGCCGGCCGGCGTCTCGCGCTTCGGCCGTTCCGGGGACGGGAACTGACGGCTCGTGCATCCTCAGCGCGAGCGCATCGCCGCGGTCGTCGGCGCCGGTCAGGGCAGCGGCTACCTGCTCGACTCCCGGCTGGTGCTGACGGCCGCTCATGTCCTCGGCGACACCGCCCCGGAGGTCGTCCTCCCCGGCGGCCCGGGCCCCGTGCCCTGCGAGGTGGTCTGGTCCCGCTACGACGACGACTGCGACGCGGCCCTGCTCCTCGCCGGGAGCGACCTCCTGGCCGACGGGGAGCGGCACCCTCCGGAGGGGCATGCACCGGTATGGGGACGGGTCGAGGACCTCGTCCCGCGGCCGGGGGCCCATGCCATCGGGTACCCGCACGTCCAGCGGGACCACGACGGCGAGTTGGAGGCGGAGCAGCTGGTCGGGACGCTCAAGCCGGCCAGCGGGATGCTGCGGAACCGGCAGACCCTGGACAGCTCGCACGGCGCACCCGCCGCGCGCCCGGACGGCGGCTCGCCCTGGGCCGGCTTCTCGGGCGCGGGCGTGTTCCTCGACGACCGTCTCATCGGGGTGGTCCGCTCCGATCCCCGCCAGTGGCGGCACGGGCGGGTGGAGATCACTCCTGCGGCGGCGGTGCTGGACTCCCCGGGCCTCCTGGCGCTCTGCGAGGACCTCGGCTACCGGCCGAGGACGGTCGGCCTCTCCCCGACCGCCGACGAGTTCGAGCAGCGGCTGCGCGACTTCATCGTCAAGCAGTCCAGCACCCTGCACATCATCGGCCTCAGCCGGGGCGGCGACGACGAGGAGTTCTGGCCGCTGGACGCGAGCTACTTCAGCCTGGAACTGCTCGGCCCCGGCTCCCACCGCGACCCGGAAGGGCTGGGGCCGGTCCCGCAGCGCGCCGAGCAGGCCCTCAGCGGGCACCGGCGGATCCTGGTGCGGGGTTCGGCCGGGTCGGGGAAGACCACCTTGCTGCAGTGGCTGGCCACGGCCACCGCACGCCGGGAACTGCCGCCGTCGCTGGCCGACTTCGCCAACTGCGTCCCGCTGCTGATCCGGCTGCGCGCCCTCACCGGCCGCGGCGAACTCCCCTCGCCCGAGGAGTTCCTCGGGCTGGTCGCCAAGCCCCTCGCCGGACACCCGCAGGCGGTGGCCGGCTGGGTCACCGAGCAGTTGCAGAACGGCCGGATCCTGCTGCTCGTCGACGGAGTCGACGAGGTCCCCGCGGCCGACCGCGCCCGCACCGGGGGCTGGCTCACCGATCTGCTCGACGCCTACCCCGACGCGCGCTACGTGGTCACCACCCGACCCTCCGCGGTCCGCGAGGGCTGGCTGGCGCACAGCGGCTTCGTCGAGCTCGACCTGCTGCCGATGAGCCGCGGCGACGTCGCCGTCTTCCTCGACAAGTGGCACCGCGCCGCCGGGAACGACGAGCGCCTGACCGAGTGGCGCGACGCGCTGACGGCCGCCATGCTCAGCAAACCCGATCTGGGCCGCCTCGCCACCAGCCCGCTGATGTGCGCGCTGATCTGCGCCCTCAACCGCGACCGGCGCGGCTACCTCCCGCAGGGCCGGATGGAGCTGTACACGGCCGCCCTGGAGATGCTGCTGGTGCGCCGCGACCGCGAACGCGGCATCGGCGGGCTGGAACTGACCCTGGAGCAGCAGATCCAGCTGCTCCAGCGGCTCGCCTGGTGGCTGGTCAACAACGGCGCCACCGAGATCGGCACCGACCTGGCCGAACGCAAGCTCGCGGACGTGCTCCCCTCCATGCCCGCGATCACCTCCGGGCCGGCACAGGTGCTGGACCACCTCCTGGTCCGCAGCGGCCTGCTCCGCCGGCCCACGGCCGAGAGCCTGGACTTCATCCACCGCACCTTCCAGGACTACCTGGCCGCCAAGGCCGCCGTCGAGGACGAGGACCTGGGCGTGCTGGTCCGCAACGCCCATGACGACCAGTGGGAGGACGTGCTGCGGATGGCGGTCGGCCACGCCCGTCCCCGCGAGCGCGCCACGCTGCTGCGCCGGCTGCTGGCGGAGGCCGAGCAGGACAGCCGGATGTATCTGCTCGCGGCGGCCTGCCTGCAGCACGCCACCGAGCTCGACCCGGCCGTGCGCCAGGAGATCCAGGACGCGGCCGCCCGGCTCGTCCCGCCCACCGACCCCGACACGGCCAGGAAACTGGCGACCGCGGGCCCGATCGTGCTGGACCTGCTGCCCGGCCCCGACGGGCTCAGCGACGCGACGGCGCACGCGGTCGTCATCACCGCCACCCAGATCGCCGACCACCGGGCGATCCCCCTGCTCGCCCGCTACGCGGACCACCCGAGCCTTGAGGTCAGGGAGGAGATCGGCCGGTCCTGGATCCGGTTCGACACCCGTGCGTACGGCGAGCAGGTGGTCTCCCGGATGGCCGAGGACGGCAGCGCGCGCGTCTACGCCAGTTCCCTGGAACAGCTGGAGTTCCTCGCGGGCAGCGGCCCGTGGCGCAAGCTGGAGTGGATCGGTCCACTGGCCGGGGACGAGCTCGGCGCGCTGAGCTTCCCGCTGGAGTCGCTCCGGCTGCGCGGCGTCACCAACCCGCTCGGGCTGACACCGCTGCTGCGACGGTGCCGCCCGTCCGAACTCTGGCTGAGCGACTGCCCCGGCGCCATCAGCCTCGCCCCGCTGCGGGACAGCCCGGTGGAAACGCTCCATCTGCACTGGAACCCGGCGCTCGGCGACATGGGATCACTCGCCGACGCGGCGGCACTGCGCTCGTTCGCCATAGCCGCCGACGCCGACGCCGAGGACAGCGGCGGCGGCGAGGCCGAACTGCGCCTCCCCCCGGGCCTGACCAGGCTGTACCTCGGCAACTTCGGCGCCTCGCCGGAACTGGTCGAACACATGCTCCGCTGCTGCCGCGACCTGCGGCTGCTCTACGTCACGGCGCACAGCCTCCCCTCGGAACGGCGTGAACTGCTGCGCGGGCTCCGCGACCTGAGCTCGCTCCGGGTCAACCACGAGCGGCTCGCCGAACTCGGGGACCAGGAACCGCTCCCCGGGATCACCGAACTCCATCTGCAGTTCCCCCTCGGCTCCACCGGCCTGGACCAACTGCCCCGGGTCTACCCGGACCTGCGGAGCCTGCGCCTGGCCGACCGGGCCTCGGCGATCGACACCCTGGACCTCTCCCAGCTGGCCGGACTGCACGGCTGCGAGGTCGAACTGCATCTGCACGACGAGGACGCGTCGCCCTCCATCTTCGGCTTCGGCAAACGCTTCGTCCCGGAGGCCCGCAGCCTCACCATCCCCTGATCCCTCACAGCACAGGACGGCACAGCGCCGGACGCCGTAGGGCCCGGCCCCCCTGTCGGGGAACCGGGCCCTACGGTGTTCGACTGCGGTGCTCAGCCCTTGCTGAGGTCCGGGCCCGCGGCGACCGGCGGAGCGTCGGCGATGGGGACCTTGTCGTTCCCCTGGAAGGTGAACTTCGCGGTCTTTCCCTCGCCGTCGACGTCCACGACCACGATGTGGCCGGAGCGCAGCTCGCCGAAGAGGATCTTCTCCGACAGCACGTCCTCGATCTCGCGCTGGATGGTCCGGCGCAGCGGCCGGGCACCCAGGACCGGGTCGTAACCACGCTTCGCCAGCAGGGACTTGGCGGCCGGGGTCAGTTCCAGACCCATGTCGCGGTCCTTGAGGCGGTCGTCCACCTTGGCGGCCATGAGGTCGACGATCTGGATGATGTCGTCCTCGGACAGCTGGTGGAACACCACGATGTCGTCGACACGGTTGAGGAACTCGGGGCGGAAGTGCTGCTTGAGCTCCTCGCCGACCTTGGTCTTCATCCGCTCGTACCCGCTGGTGATGTCGCCCTGGGCGGCGAAGCCCAGGTTGAATCCCTTGGAGATGTCACGGGTGCCGAGGTTGGTGGTCATGATGATGACCGTGTTCTTGAAGTCGACGACCCGGCCCTGGGAGTCGGTCAGCCGACCGTCCTCCAGGATCTGCAGCAGCGAGTTGAAGATGTCCGGGTGGGCCTTCTCGACCTCGTCGAAGAGCACGACCGAGAACGGCTTGCGGCGCACCTTCTCGGTGAGCTGGCCGCCCTCCTCGTACCCGACGTAGCCGGGAGGCGAGCCGAACAGCCGCGAGACGGTGTGCTTCTCGCTGAACTCGGACATGTCGAGCTGGATCAGCGCGTCCTCGTCGCCGAAGAGGAACTCGGCGAGGGTCTTGCTGAGCTCGGTCTTACCGACACCGGACGGACCGGCGAAGATGAACGAGCCGCCGGGGCGCTTGGGGTCCTTGAGGCCCGCACGGGTGCGCCGGATGGCCTGGGAGAGCGCCTTGATGGCGTCCTTCTGGCCGATGACGCGCTTGTGCAGCTCGTCCTCCATGCGCAGCAGCCGGGAGGACTCCTCCTCGGTGAGCTTGAAGACCGGGATGCCGGTGGCCGTCGCCAGCACCTCGGCGATCAGCTCCTCGTCCACCTCGGCGACGACGTCCATGTCGCCGGCCTTCCACTCCTTCTCCCGCTTGGCCTTGGCCTGCAGGAGCTGCTTCTCCTTGTCGCGGAGCGAGGCGGCCTTCTCGAAGTCCTGCGCGTCGATCGCGGACTCCTTGTCCCGGCGGACGTCGGCGATCTTCTCGTCGAACTCGCGCAGGTCCGGCGGCGCGGTCATGCGGCGGATGCGCATACGCGAGCCGGCCTCGTCGATGAGGTCGATGGCCTTGTCCGGCAGGAAGCGGTCCGAGATGTAGCGGTCCGCCAGGGTCGCCGCCGCGACCAGGGCCGCGTCGGTGATGGAGACCCGGTGGTGCGCCTCGTAGCGGTCCCGCAGACCCTTGAGGATCTCGATGGTGTGCGCCAGCGAGGGCTCGGCGACCTGGATCGGCTGGAAGCGGCGCTCCAGCGCCGCGTCCTTCTCCAGGTGCTTGCGGTACTCGTCCAGCGTGGTGGCACCGATGGTCTGCAGCTCGCCCCGCGCCAGCATCGGCTTGAGGATGCTGGCCGCGTCGATCGCGCCCTCGGCGGCACCCGCACCCACCAGGGTGTGGATCTCGTCGATGAACAGGATGATGTCGCCGCGGGTGCGGATCTCCTTGAGCACCTTCTTCAGGCGCTCCTCGAAGTCACCGCGGTAGCGGGAACCGGCGACCAGCGCACCGAGGTCGAGGGTGTAGAGCTGCTTGTCCTTGATCGTCTCCGGGACCTCGCCCTTGACGATCGCCTGGGCCAGACCCTCCACCACGGCGGTCTTGCCGACGCCGGGCTCACCGATCAGGACCGGGTTGTTCTTGGTGCGGCGGGACAGCACCTGCATGACCCGCTCGATCTCCTTCTCGCGCCCGATCACCGGGTCGAGCTTGGCCTCGCGGGCAGCCTGGGTGAGGTTGCGCCCGAACTGGTCCAGGACCAGCGACGTCGAGGGGGTGCCCTCGGCGGGGCCGCCGGCCGTGGCCGACTCCTTGCCGCCGCCCTGGTAGCCGGAGAGCAGCTGGATGACCTGCTGCCGGACCCGGTTGAGGTCGGCGCCGAGCTTCACGAGGACCTGGGCGGCGACGCCCTCGCCCTCGCGGATGAGGCCGAGCAGGATGTGCTCGGTCCCGATGTAGTTGTGGCCGAGCTGGAGGGCCTCGCGGAGCGACAGCTCCAGAACCTTCTTCGCCCGAGGAGTGAAGGGGATGTGGCCGGACGGGGCCTGCTGCCCCTGCCCGATGATCTCCTCAACCTGCTGGCGGACCGCCTCAAGAGAAATCCCGAGGCTCTCCAGGGCCTTAGCGGCGACACCCTCACCCTCGTGGATCAAGCCCAGGAGGATGTGCTCGGTGCCGATGTAGTTGTGGTTGAGCATCCGGGCTTCTTCCTGAGCCAGGACGACAACCCGCCGCGCGCGGTCGGTGAACCTCTCGAACATCGTTAATCGCTCCTCAGAGCGGTCGGGCAGTGAGGGGTCGGTCCCCACCCTGTCCTTCCGCATGCTAGTCCCGGAGGCCGGAACAGCTCACTTCAACCGCCGACACCCCGCCGCCCCGCGACGCTCGTGACGGTCACAATGACTCCAACCGAATGCTGCGGGATGGTGTTCCCGCAGGCCAGGCAGATCCACCTGGAAACGCTACGCCGACGGCGAACGCTTCCCCCGACACGCCGCGGAGCATTGCTCACCTGCTGCGTAAGCACTGCTCCTCAACCATTCATACCCGGGCCACCCGGACTTCCATACCGATTTCCGGGCATCAGCTGTTCGCCCACCGAGAAGTCGGCCGACCCGCACGGGCCGGGCAGGTGACGCTGTGCGCCGGGTGAGGCGTCCTGCGTAACCGGATCCCCCGGTGGACGTTGTTCCGGTTGTGACCAGCCCTCAGCTCGCGGGCCCCCGGGTCCCCGGCCAGGCCCGGCAGTGCCCCTGCGATGCCGCCGGGCAGCCCGGCCCGACCGGGCCGTGCGACCGGGTGGACGCGCCGCTGGACGCGGGCCTGGCCGCGCTGGCCCGGCTGCGCCGACGCGGACGGCCCACCGGAGCCGTGACGGTCCACGGGGACCGGCTGACGGTCCGGCTGGCCCCCGGCAGCGCCGAGGACGTGCCCGATCTGCTCCGCTGGCTCGGCTGGGGGCATCTGGACGGTGTGCTGAGAGCGCGCCGTGGCTGCGCCGCACCCCCCGCACTCCTCCCGGCCGCGGCACCCCGCACGGCCCCGCCGCCGCCGGCCGTACCGCCGCCGGTGGTGGTCCCGCACCGGCGTCCGGCGTCGGCGGACGCCGCACTGCCCCCGGAGCACCTGCCCGGGCTGCTGGACGCCCTGGCGGACGCCTGCGCCCGGGCCCATCTGGACCGGACCCTCGTCAGTCGTTGGCCTTCTCGTACGCCTTGAGGATCGTGCTGGGGACCCGGCCACGGTCGTTGATGTCGTAGCCCTGCTCCTTGGCCCAGGCACGGATCTTCGCCGTGTCCGGGTTTCCGCCGACCGGACGCGGAGCGCGGCCGCCACGGCCACCGCGTGCGACGCCGGCCCGGCCGCTCTGCTTGCGGCCCTTCTCGGTGTACGGGTTGAGCAGCTCGCGCAGCCTCCCCGCATTCGTGTGCGTGAGGTCGATCTCGTAGGCAACCCCGTCAAGAGCGAACGTCACCGTCTCGTCCGCCTCGCCGCCCTCGAGATCGTCGACAAGAAGGACCTGAACCTTCTGCGCCACGGGCTTCCCTTTCCTCAAAAGCATGGATTACTTGTAGGAAAGGAAACCCTCTTTCCGCGAAAAATTCAAACCCCCGCGTGAGAGGCATCTTCGGACCGCCCGCGGCACCCCGCTCAGAGATGCAACAGCATCCGGGTGTTGCCCAAGGTGTTGGGCTTGACGCGTTCCAGGTCGAGGAACTCGGCGACACCTTCGTCGTAGCTGCGCAGCAGCTCGTCGTAGACAGTGCCGGGCACCGGAGTGGACGCGATCTCGACGAAGCCGTGTTTGGCGAAGAAGTCGACTTCGAACGTCAGACAGAAAATTCGGCGCACACCGATCCAGCGGGCCGTCTGCGTCAACTTGACCAGCAGCTGGTGCCCGATACCGGTGCCACGGCAGGACGGATCGACCGCCAGCGTCCTGACCTCGGCCAGATCCTCCCACATCACGTGCAGCGCGCCGCAGGCCACGACCTCCGCGGTGTCGTCCCGCTCGGCGACCCAGAACTCCTGAACGGACTCGAACAGGGTCACGGTGGGCTTGTCGAGCAGGATTCGTTCGCGCGCATAGCCGTCCAAGAGCCGGCGTACCGCGCGCACATCAGTGGTCCGCGCCCGGCGGATCGTGACCTCCATGCGGCGAACCTATCGTGTGCCGGCCCGGGGCTGCGCACCGATATCACCGTCGGCGGGATCCGTACTCGACGCGCCACTCGCCTCGGTGGTGACATCGACACCGGCATCGGTACTCTGCTCGTCACTCGTACTCTGCTCGCTACTCGCCTCGACGGGCGGCGGCGCGGCGACCCGCAATGCGTCGCGCAGTGCTTCCTGCTGTTCCGGGGACATCATCCCGAAGAAGTGGACCAGAGCCGCGGCCGGGTTGTCACTCGTCGCCCACGCCTCGTTCATCAAGGCCGCGGTATAAGCCTCGCGGGAGGAGACCGGCTCGTATCGGAAGGCGCGGCCCTCCTGTTCCCGGCGAAGCCATCCCTTCTGGAACAACTTGTCCATCACGGTCATCACGGTGGTGTATGCGAGCTCGCGCTCCCGGAGCAGATCCTCAAGCACCTCACGAACGGTGACCGGGCGGTTCCACTGCCATACCCGGGTCATCACCTCGTTCTCCAGTTCACCGAGCTGGCGCACCATAGCGGATCTCTCCCCCTGGCCGTGCAAATATCACCTTTACCGGACAAAGCCATTGTGGCGCGCCAAACCGCCGGATAACCCGCATTCCCGGAAACCGGGCGTGCCCGCCCGGCCCCCGCGCTGCCCGCTGCCCGCTCAGTCCTCGGCGGTCCGCGGACCCGGGGTCCCGGCGAGGGTGATCGCCTCCGCGACGGCGTCCTCCTTGGCCGCGTTGGCCCCGCCCTGGTTGCGGAACAGGGTGCGGATCATCAGTGCGAAGGCGATGGCCATCACGACGGGGGGCGTCAGAGCCTCTAGGTACTGCATGTTCCGGACCGCCTACGGGGAGGGACGACTGCGCGCTGCCGCCCGGACCGCGCGCTGCTGGCCTGAAAAGGCTAACCCCGGCCCCTGAACGGATCAGGGACCGGGGTCGGCGCTGCAGCGGCGGGCCGCCGGAGGCTACTGCTGGGCGTCCGGCTTCACCAGCGGGAAGAGCACCGTCTCGCGGATGTTCTTGCCGGTCAGCATCATGATCAGACGGTCCACGCCCATGCCCATGCCACCGGTGGGCGGCATCGCGTACTCCAGGGCGCGCAGGAAGTCCTCGTCCACCTGCATGGCGTCGACGTCGCCGCCGGCCGCGAGCAGCGACTGCGCGGTGAGCCGGGCCCGCTGCTCCACCGGGTCGACCAGCTCGGAGTAGGCGGTCGCGATCTCGGTCCCGAAGATCACCAGGTCCCACTTCTCGGCCACGCCGGGGATGCTGCGGTGGGCACGGGTCAGCGGGGAGACCTCGGTCGGGTAGTCCCGGATGAAGGTCGGCCGGATCGCGTTGTGCTCCAGCAGCCGCTCGACCATCTCCAGCACCAGCTGGCCGTGGCCCCACTTCTTCTCGTAGGGGATGCCGTGCTCCTCGGCGAGCGCACGCAGCTCGTCGACCGTGGTCTCCGGGGTGACCTCGACCCCGAGGTGGGCGGAGATGCCCGGGTAGACGCTGACCGTCTCCCACGGCTCGGCGAGGTCGATCTCCGTCTCCTCGCCGTGGGCGTCCAGGCCGCGCACCACGGTGCCGCCCAGGGCGTCCTTGGCGGCGTTCAGGACCAGCTCGCGGGTGAGCTCGGCCTGGGTGTCGTAGTCGCCGTAGGCCTCGTAGGACTCGATCGCGGTGAACTCCGGGTTGTGGGTCGCGTCGGCGCCCTCGTTGCGGAAGTTCCGGTTGATCTCGAAGACCTTCTCGGTACCGCCGACCATGAGCTTCTTCAGGTAGAGCTCGGTCGCGATGCGGAGATAGAGGTCCATGTCGTAGGCGTTGATGTGGGTCTTGAACGGGCGCGCGTTGGCGCCGCCGTGGACCGGCTGCAGCATCGGCGTCTCGACTTCGAGGAACCCGCGCTCCTCGAAGGTGCGGCGCAGCGAGCGGACCACCCGGCTGCGCAGCTGCAGCATCTCCCGGGCCTCGGCGTTGACGATCAGGTCCACGTAGCGCTGGCGGACCCGGGCCTCCGGGTCGGACAGGCCCTTGTGCTTGTCCGGCAGCGGGCGCAGACACTTCGCGGTGAGCTCCCACCGGTCCACCATGACCGAGAGTTCGCCGCGCTTGGAGGTGATGACCTCGCCCTCGACGCCGACGTGGTCGCCCAGGTCGATGTCGGACTTCCAGGCCGCGAGGCGCTCCTCGCCGAGCTTGTCCAGCGAGAGCATCACCTGGAGGTCGGCGGTGCCGTCCCGGAGCGTGGCGAAGCACAGCTTGCCGCCGGTGCGGCTGAGCACGACCCTGCCGGTGACCCCGGCGCGGTCGCCGGTGGCGACGTCGGCGTCCAGGCCCGGGTAGGCGGCGCGCAGGTCGGCCAGGGTCGTCGTACGCGGGAACCCGACCGGGTACGGGTCCACGCCGGCGGCGCGCAGGCGCTCCAGCTTCTCGCGGCGGACCCGCATCTGCTCGGGAAGGTCGTCGGACGCGGGTACGGGGGTCTGATCAGTCACCCCACCAGGGTATCCACCCCACGGGCGGCCTTCCGCCACAACAGGGGTGCGGGGAACTGCGCGAGGCGGAAGGGCACAGGTCGTCGCCTTCCGATCTCGCGCAGTTCCCCGCGCCCCTTTCAGCCCGTCGCGAGCTGCGCCTCGCCGTGGGGGCGGCGCACCCCGCGGGGCCAGAGGTCGCCGGGGGTCGGGATCGGGCGCGGCGGCTCCGGCGGGGCGGGGGTGTCCCCGTCCCGGCTGCCGCCCTTGGGGGCGCTGTCCTCGGGGCCGGGGGTGGCGGCGAACGGGGCCATGGGGATCGGTCCTCCACGTCGGGACGGAAGGGGGCGTGCATGGCCCCCCGCTGCCGGGGCGGCAGCTCGTGACTGGTCACGCAGGCGTGACGGCCGGGCGAACTCCGCGACGTTGTCGCTCGCCGGGGCCGGCGGCGGGATCGCGGCGGCGGGCGCGGCCGGGCCCGGCTGCAGCCGCCGGCGCACCGCGGCCTCCGCCAGTTCCGCGCAGCGCGAGCGCAGCCGCAGCCGCCGGCTGCGCTCGCCGTGCGCGCACGGCAGCGCGGTCAGGGCGCGGAGCGCGGACAGGTCGTCGGCGGCAGGGAGGTAACCGTCCGCGACGGCGTCCTCCAGCCGCTCCAGGTAGCCCGACGCGCTGCCGGGCAGGGCCTGGCGGTAGCGGGTCAGGTCGGCGAGCGCGAAGGCCCGCATCCGGCCCGCCTCGTGCACCGCCTCGTCGATGGACTCGGCGAGCCGCAGCACGTCCTGGACGTCCTCCACCCAGGCGGCGCGGACCCAGTCGTCGACGGCGGCGGCCGGGAGCCGGGAGCCGGGCAGCGGGAACGTGGCGAGGGCGCTGAGGGTGGGCGTCGGAACGGACGACAGGGAAGAGGCAGGGCTTGCCGGGTGCAGCACCTGGGCGAGGGCCCGTCGCAGCACCCGCAGCTCGTCCGCGCTGAAGGCCATACCGCCGCGCGACCCGTGAGGCGTAGGCATGGAGCGACACTATGCCGATGATGTCCCATTTGTGATTATCGACGCGCGAACCCACCCGAACGGCCCCACGCGCTGCCGCCCGGGAGGACTGACGGAAGGTCAGCCCGCGGTGTTGCGCTCGTAGACCAGGCGCAGTCCGATCAGCGTCAGCCAGGGCTCGTGCACGTCGATGCTGCTCGCCTCGCCCAGCACCAGCGGGGCGAGCCCGCCGGTGGCGATGACCTGGACCTCGTCCGGGTCGGTGGAGAGCTCGGCGGCCATCCGGTTGACCACGCCGTCCACCTGCCCGGCGAAGCCGTAGAGGATGCCGGACTGCATGCACTCGACGGTGTTCTTGCCGATCACGTTCCGCGGTCTGACGATCTCGATCTTCCGCAGCATCGCCCCGCGCGCCCCCAGCGCGTCCACGGAGATCTCGATGCCCGGCGCGATGGCCCCGCCGACGTAGTCGCCCCGCTCGTTGACCGCGTCGAAGGTGGTGGCCGTACCGAAGTCGACGACGATGCACGGGCCGCCGTAGAGGTGCTTGGCGGCCAGGGTGTTGACGATCCGGTCGGCGCCCACCTCCTTCGGGTTGTCCGTGAGGACGTGGACGCCGGTCTTCACCCCCGGCTCCACCAGGATGGCCGGCACGTCGCCGTAGTAGCGGCGGGTGACCTCGCGCAGCTCGTGCAGCACCGAGGGGACGGTGCTGCAGATCGCCAGGCCGTCGACGGTGTCCTCGCCCAGCGCGGGGTGCGCCCCCATCAGGCCCTGCATCAGCACCGCGGTCTCGTCCGCGGTGCGACGCGGGTCGGTGGACACCCGCCAGTGCTCCACGATCTCCTCACCGTCGAACAGGCCGAGGACGGTGTGGGTGTTGCCGACGTCGATCGTGAGCAGCATGGCGGTGGAAGGCTCTCTCGGAGAAGGGGTGCGGCGGCCGATCGAAGGACTATCCGCGGAGGTCCAGACCAATGTCAAGGATCGGCGAGGAGTGCGTGAGCGCGCCGACGGCGAGGAAGTCGACCCCGGTCTCGGCCACGGCCCGGGCGTTGTCCAGGGTCAGCCCGCCGGAGGACTCCAGCCGGGCCCGGCCGGCCACCAGCGCCACCGCCTCGCGCAGCTCGGGGACGGTGAAGTTGTCCAGCAGCACCAGGTCGGCCCCGGCCTCCAGCACCGGCGGGATCTGGTCCAGCCGGTCGACCTCGACCTCGACGGCCAGCTCCGGGTAGGCGGCGCGAACCGCGGTGAACGCGGCGGCGACACCGCCGGCGGCGATCACGTGGTTGTCCTTGACCAGGGCCGCGTCGGACAGCGCCATCCGGTGGTTGGCCCCGCCGCCGCAGCGCACCGCGTACTTCTGCAGGGCGCGCAGCCCGGGCAGGGTCTTGCGGGTGTCGCGGACCACGGCGCCGGTGCCCTCCAGGGCGTCGGCCCAGGCCCGGGTCGCGGTGGCGATGCCGGAGAGGTGGCAGAGCAGGTTGAGCGCGCTGCGCTCGGCGGTGAGCAGGTCCCGGGTGCGGGTCGTGACGCTGAGCAGCACCTGCCCGGCCTCGACCCGGTCGCCGTCCTCGACGTGCCGCTCGACGCTGAACTCCTCCTCGGCGACCAGCGACAGCACCGCCTCGGCGATCCGCAGCCCGGCCACCACGCCGGCCTCGCGGGCGGTGAAGTCGGCGGTGGCGACGGCGTCCTCGGGGACGGTGGCGACCGAGGTGACGTCCTCGCCGCCGGCCAGGTCCTCGGCCAGCGCGAGGGTGGCGACGTCCTCGACCTCGACCGGGTCCAGGCCGGCCTCCACCAGCAGGGCGGCGAGCTGGGGGTCGAGGCCGGTCTCGTACTCGCCCTCGCCGCAGGCGCAGCCGTCGCCGCAGCCGCCGGCCTCGTCGACGAGCGGGAGATCTTCGTGGATGTGGAGGTCGTTGGCGCTCATGCGGTTCAGTGCTCCTGGGGAAGGGTCGTGAGAAGGCTGTCCTGCTGACTGCTGATCAGGTGGGTGCGCCAGGTGGCGTCGTCGCGGTCCGGGAAGTCCTCGCGCCAGTGGCAGCCGCGGGTCTCCTCGCGCAGCAGGGCGGCGGCGGTGAGCGCGGTGGCGACCAGGTGCAGGTTGGTCGCCTCCCAGGTCTCCACCTGCGGCTGCTCGCCCTTGCCGGTGTCGGCGGGCTCGGCGGTCAGCGCGGCCAGGCCGTCGGCGGCCTCGGCCATGGTGACGGCACTGCGGAGCACGCCCACGCCCCGGGTCATCAGCCGCTGGATCTCGGCGCGGGCCTCCGGCGCCAGCAGCGGCACCCGGACGGCCGCCTGCGCGCCGTCCTGGTGACGCGGGGTCAGCTTGCCGGCCCGGTCCCTGGCGACGATGTCGGCGGCGATCCGCTCGGCGAAGACCAGGCCCTCCAGCAGCGAGTTGGAGGCCAGCCGGTTCGCGCCGTGGACCCCGGTGCAGGCGACCTCGCCGCAGGCGTACAGGCCGGAGACCGAGGTGTGGCCGCGCAGGTCGGTGCGCACCCCGCCGGAGGCGTAGTGCGCGGCCGGGGCCACCGGGATCAACTGGGTGACCGGGTCGATGCCGTGGCCGCGGCAGGAGGCGAGGATGGTGGGGAAGCGCTCCTCCCACATCGGCGCGCCGAAGTGCCGCCCGTCCAGGTACATGTGCTCGGTGCCGGTCTCGCGCATCCGCCGCATGATGCCCTTGGCGACGATGTCGCGGGGCGCCAGCTCGGCCAGCTCGTGCTGCCCGACCATGAACCGGGTCCCGTCGGCGTCCACCAGGTGGGCGCCCTCGCCGCGGACCGCCTCGGAGATCAGCGGCTGCTGGCCCTCGGCGTCCGGGCCGAGCCAGAGCACGGTGGGGTGGAACTGGACGAACTCCAGGTCGGTCACCTCGGCCCCGGCCCGCAGCGCCAGCGCCACGCCGTCACCGGTGGACACGGCGGGGTTGGTGGTCGCCGAGAACACCTGGCCCATGCCGCCGGTGGCCAGCACCACCGCGCGCGCCTGCACCGCGCCGACGCCGTCGCGCTGGCCCTCGCCCATCACGTGCAGGGTCAGCCCGGCGGTGCGGCCCTCGGCGTCGGTGAGCAGGTCCAGCACCAGGGCGTGCTCGACCACCTCGACGTCGGCGTCCGCGCGGACCGCCTCGACCAGGGCGCGGGAGATCTCCGCGCCGGTGGCGTCGCCGCCGGCGTGCGCGATCCGGCGGCGGTGGTGGCCGCCCTCGCGGGTGAGCAGTATCGAGCCCTCGGCGTCCGCGTCGAAGTGCGCGCCGGTGGCGATCAGCCGCCGTACCGCCTCGGGGCCCTCGGTGACCAGGACCCGCACCGCCTCCTCGTCGCACAGCCCGGCGCCGGCCACCAGCGTGTCGTCCAGGTGCTGCTCGGGGGTGTCGCCCTCGCCGAGCGCGGCGGCGATGCCGCCCTGCGCCCAGCGGGTCGAGCCGTCGTCCAGCATGGCCTTGGTGACGACCAGCACCCGCAGGCCGGAGGCCCGCAGCCGCAGCGCGGTGGTGAGCCCGGCCACGCCGGAGCCGACGACCACCACGTCGGTGGCGGCGGTCCAGCCCGGGGCCGGGGCGGTGAGCCGGGTCACTGCGGTCATGCTTCGCTCCGTGCGTACGTGGGCGCGCTGTTGGCCGCGCCGTCGGGGTCACCGTACGCCTGCCCGGGTATGGCACGGGAATCCGTCTGCCCGGAGACCAGACCGCTGCCCTCGGGGGCGTGCGCGGCGTCCCCGCCGAGGTGGGTCACCTTGTTGTCACCGTCCACGAAGACCACCCGCGGCCGGTAGGTCCGCGCCTCGGCGTCCTCCAGCTGGGCGTAGGCGATCAGGATGACCAGGTCGCCGGGGTGCACCAGACGGGCGGCGGCGCCGTTGATACCGATGATGCCGGTACCCCGCTCCCCCGCGATCGTGTACGTCTCCAGCCGGTTGCCGTTGTCGATGTCGACGATGTGGACCAGCTCGCCGGGGAGCAGGTCGGCGGCGTCCAGCAGATCCTGGTCGACCGTCACCGAGCCGACGTAGTGCAGGTCGGCCTGGGTGACGGTGGCACGGTGAATCTTGGACTTGAGCATGGTGCGGATCATGGTCACGTCTCCTGTGGTGAGTACATGCCGGGCGGGACATCGGGGACTCGGTCCGGACCGCAGCGCGGTTCGGTTCGCCACGCGGTCCGACCGACGTGCTGTTCAGCCGAACTGCAGCCGAACGTTGTCGATCAGGCGGGTGGTGCCGACCTTCGCGGCGACGGCCAGCACGGCCTCGCCCCGGAAGCCGTCCTGCTCGATCCCGGTGAAGTCGGCCGGGTCGATGACTGCGAGGTAGTCCGGCACCAGGCCGGCTGCCGCGAGAACCTGGTCCGCCGCCCTGCGCACCGCCTCGGGACCGGCGGGGGCGGCGTCCCGGCCGGCGAACAGCGCCCGGGACAGCGCCAGCGCCGTGCGCCGGTCCTCCGCGGCGAGGAAGCGGTTGCGGCTGGACAGCGCCAGGCCGTCCTCCTCGCGGACCGTCGGCACGCCGACGATCTCCACCGGGAAGTTCAGGTCCCTGACCATGCGCCGGATCAGGGCCAGCTGCTGGCCATCTTTCTCTCCGAAGAAGGCCAGGTCAGGGGCGGTGAGATGGAGCAGCTTGGCGACCACGGTGAGCATCCCGTCGAAGTGCCCCGGGCGGGACGCGCCCTCGTACCCGGTGCCCATCGGCCCGGCGTCGATCCGCACCCGCGGCTCGCCGCCCGGATAGACCTCGTCCACCGACGGGGCGAACACCACGCTCGCCCCGGCCTGCCCGGCGAGGGCCAGGTCGGCGTCCAGGGTGCGCGGGTAGCGGTCCAGATCCTCGCCCGGGCCGAACTGCAGCGGGTTCACGAAGACCGTCACCACCACGGTGCCGCCGGCGCCGACCCGGTCCCGGGCCGCCCGCACCAGCGCGGCGTGGCCCTGGTGCAGCGCACCCATGGTCATCACCACCGCGCGGGCGCCGCCGCGCCCGACACCGGCCAGCTCCGCGGCCGTCCGGACCAGTGTGGTGCTCACGTCTCCTCCTCCGCGAGGACGTCCAGCAACGCCTCGGCCGACTCCGCCTTCAGCATCCCGTTGGCCAGGGCCCGGTCCGCCGTGGCCCGGGCCATCGCCCGGTAGCTGTCCAGCACCTGCGGCGAGACCGCCCGCAGCTGTGTGATGTGGGTGCGCACGGTCCCCGCGTCACCGCGTGCCACCGGCCCGGTCAGCGCGGCGTCGCCGCTGCGCAGGGCGTTGTCCAGGGCCGCGCCGAGCAGCGGGCCCAGCATCCGGCCGGGCTCCGCGACACCCGCGTCGGTGAGGATCTCCATGGCCTGCGCGACCAGGGTGACCAGGTGGTTCGAGCCGTGCGCCAGGGCCGTGTGGTAGAGCGGGCGGACGGCCTCCGGCACCCACTCCGGCTCGCCGCCCATCTCCACCACCAGCGCCTCGGCCACCGGCCGCAGTTCCTCCGGCGAGGTCACCCCGAACGGGCAGCCGGCCAGCCGGGCCACGTCCACGGCGGTGCCGGTGAAGGTCATCGCGGGGTGCAGCGCCAGCGGCAGCGCCCCGGCCCGGGTGGCGGGTTCCAGCACCGCCACCCCGTGCGCGCCCGAGCTGTGCACCAGCAGCTGTCCCGGCCGCACCGCGCCGGTGGCCGCGAGTCCGGCCACTAGCTCGGGCAGCACGTCGTCGGGAACGGTCAGCAGCACCAGGTCGGCGGCGGCCATCACCTGCGGCGGGGTCACCAGCCGCACCCCCGGCAGCAGCAGCTCGGCGCGGCGGCGCGAGGCCGCCGACACCCCGGAGGCGGCCACCACCCGGTGCCCGGCCAGCTGCAGGGCCGCGCCCAGGGCGGGCCCGACCCGCCCGGTGCCGACCACCCCGACGGCCAGCCGCGCGGGCCGGTTGTCGGGCGCGGCGGGGTCACCGAGATCGGGCAGCCCGAATCCGTTCGCGCTCACGCTTGGTGCACCTTCTTCCGTTCCAGTCCTCGTGGGTACCGGACGTACCGCCCCATCCTAAATGGCGACCGGGTCAGGCGGCCTCGGCCCGGCGGGGCGGCTCGTTGTAGGCCGCGGTACGGGGCTGGTCGGACAGCGCGTGGATGGCGTCCATGATCTCGTCGGTGACCGCCCGGCGGACCGGGCCGGCGGGCCGGACGTCCGCCCGGTCGCCGAAGTCCAGCGGCGCCCCGAAACGCACGGTGACCCGCCGGATCCGCGGCAGCCGCGAGCCCACCGGCTGGATCTTCTCCGTCCCGGCCAGCGCCACCGGGACCACCGGCGCACCCGAGGTCAGCGCCAGCCAGGCGACGCCGGTACGGCCCCGGTACAGCCGTCCGTCCAGCGAGCGGGTGCCCTCCGGGTAGATGCCGAAGGCGCCGCCGCCGGCCAGCACGCCCAGCGCGGCGTCCAGGGAGGCCTGCGCCGCGCGGTGGGTGCCGCGCTCCACCGGGACCGCGTCGATCGCGGTGAACCAGGCCCGGCTCAGCCACCCCTTGAGACCGGTGCCGGTGAAGTACTCGGCCTTGGCCAGGAAGACCACCGGCCTCGGCGCGACCAGCGGGATGACCACGCTGTCGATGAACGAGAGGTGGTTGCTGGCGATGATCACCGGCCCGCGCCTGGGCACGTTCTCGCGGCCCTCGACCACCGGTCGGTAGACCGTCCGTGCCAGCGGGGCCAGCACTGACCTGGCAACAGCTGCGAACACGGGTCCTCCGGGGGCTGCGGGTTGGCCTGGCTGCGGGATCGTACGACATCGGCGCCGATCTGGGGAGCCCCGCCCGGGGGCCTCCGGGCCCTCTGACCGGCGCACGGGGATTGGGGCATCATCGAGCCTATGACTCCTGGTGACGGCATGACGGACGACGCGATGAAGGATCCCGGCCGGCGGCGTTTCGAGGCGCGCCGGTCGAGCACCCGGATGCTGTCCGGCCTGCGGGCGCAGAGCCTGCGCGAGAAGGCCGCCGCGCTCGCCGACGCCCCGTACGACCTGGACCTGGCCCCCGACGTGTACGGGGACGGCGTCGTCGAGGTGCTGGAGGAACGGGTCGCCGGGCTGCTGGGAACCGAGTCCGCCGCGTTCTTCCCGACCGGCACGATGGCGCAGCAGGTCGCACTGCGCTGCTGGGCCGACCGCACCGGTGACCGGACCGTCGCGATGCACCCGCTGGCGCACCCGGAGCGGCATGAGCGGATGGCGTACTCCCAGCTCAGCGGGCTGCGCAGCGTCTGGCCGACCTCCGCGCCGCGGGTCGCCCTGGCGGCCGAGATCGAGGACTTCGCCGAGCCCTTCGGCACCCTGATGCTGGAGCTCCCGCTGCGTGACGCCGGCTTCGTCCTGCCGAGCTGGGCCGAGCTGGAGGCGACCGTCGCGGCGGCCCGGGAGCGGGACGCCGTGGTGCACTTCGACGGCGCCCGGCTGTGGGAGACGGTGCCGCACTTCGGCCGGCCGCTGTCGGAGATCGCCGCGCTGGCGGACTCGGTCTACGTCTCGTTCTACAAGACGCTGGGCGGGATCAGCGGGGCCGCGCTGGCCGGCCCGGAGTCGTTCGTCGACCAGGCGAAGACCTGGCGGCACCGCTACGGCGGCCAGCTCTTCGAGCAGTGGCCCGCGGCCCTGAGCGCGCTGGCCGGTCTCGACCGGGAGCTGCCCCGCCTCGGCGAGTACGTCGCCCACGCCAAGGTGGTGGCCCAGGCCCTGGCCGAGGCGCTGTCCGAGCTGCCCGGCGCCCGGGTGTTCCCCGAGCCGCCGCACACCCACCAGTTCCAGCTCTGGCTGCCGTTCGGCGCGGACGCCCTGAACGAGGCGGTGGTCCGCTACGCGGAGCGGACCGGCCGGATGCTGTTCGGCCTGTGGCACGAGCGGGGCCTGCCGGGGATCTCGCAGTGCGAGATCACCGTGCACGGCCCGGCCCTGGAGTGGTCCGCCGACGATGTGCGCAGCTCCGTCGGCGAGTTCCTGGAACTGCTCCGGGGCTGCTGACGCGCTCCTGGCGCCGCTCAGCCGGGGCGGACCAGGCCGGTCTCGTAGGCGAGCACGACGGCCTGGACCCGGTCGCGCAGCTGCAGCTTGGTGAGGATGCGGCCCACGTGAGTCTTCACCGTCGCCTCGGACAGCACCAGCCGGTCGGCGATCTCGCCGTTGGACATGCCCTGCGCGATCAGCAGCAGCACCTCGCGCTCGCGGTCGGTGAGCCGGGCCAGCTCCGGGGTGTCCAGCGGCGGCTGCGAGCTGGGCAGCACGGTCGCGAAGCGGTCGATCATGCGGCGGGTGGTGGTCGGGGCGACCACCGCCTCCCCGCCGGCCACCGCGTGGATCGCCGCGACCAGCTCGGCCGGCGGGACGTCCTTCAGCAGGAACCCGCTGGCCCCGGCCTTGAGCGCGGCGAAGGCGTACTCGTCCAGGTCGAAGGTGGTCAGGATGAGGACCCGGGGGCCCGGCCCGGCGCCGCGCTCGCCGCTCTCCACGCAGATCCTGCGGGTCGCCTCGACACCGTCCATCCGGGGCATCCGCACGTCCATGAGGATCACGTCGACCGGGGTGGCCGCCAGCGCCTCCAGGGCAGCGAGCCCGTCACCGGCCTCCGCGACGATCTCGATGTCGGGCTGGGACTGCAGCACCATCCGGAAGCCGGTGCGCAGCAGCTCCTGGTCGTCGACGAGCATCACACGGATCGGCATGGCGGGGGTCCTTTGCGCGAGTGGTTCAGGTGCTGCCACGGTGTCGGGTACTGCCACGGTGTCAGGTGCGGGGACGGGTCAGGTGCTGGGGGCCGTGCTCGGGCGGCGGGAGGGGGCCAGCGGCAGCACCGCGTTGATCCGGAAGCCGCCGCCGTCGCGGGGGCCCGCGTCCAGCGTGCCGCCGACCATGCCGACGCGTTCGCGCATGCCGATCAGCCCGTGACCGAAGCCGTCCTCGCCGCCGTCCCTGGCCAGCTGCGCACTGGCGCCGCGGCCGTTGTCCTCGATCAGCATCTCCACGCTGCGCTCCTCGAAGCGGATCCGCACCGTCGCGCTGGCCTCGGGGCCACCGTGCTTGCGGGCGTTGGTCAGCGCCTCCTGGACGATGCGGTAGGCGGTCAGCTCGACCCCGCGCGGCAGCTCCCGGGGTTCCCCCTCGACGCTGAAGGCCACCGGCAGGCCGGCCGTGCGGACCTGCTCCAGCAGGTCGGGGAGCTGCTCGACGCCGGGCTGCGGCACGTACTCGCCGACGCTGTCGGCCGAGCGCAGCAGCCCGAGCAGCCGGCGCATCTCCTCCAGCGCCTGGCGGCCGGTGCTGGCGATGGTCCCCAGCGCCTGCTTGGCCTGCTCCGGGGAGGAGTCCATGACGTAGGAGGCGCCGTCGGCCTGAACGATCATCACGGACACATTGTGGGCGACGACGTCGTGCAGCTCCCGGGCGATCCGCGCGCGTTCCGCCGCGACCGCGACCTTGGCCTGCGCGTCCCGCTCCCGCTCCAGTCGGGCGGCCCGGTCCTCCAGCTCCATGTAGTAGGCCCGGCGGATCCGGGTGAGCCGGCCCAGCACCCAGCTGAGGATGAACGGGCTGGAGGCGATCAGGCTGAGCACCGCGTTGGTCAGGGTGCGGTGGTCGACCCCGGTGGCGAACCGGTAGAAGAACATCGGCCCGGCCAGCGTTCCCACCAGCAGCGTCAGCCGCGACATCCAGACGTGGGCGAAGGCGGCGGCGGTGTAGGCGATCACCAGCAGGGCGGCGTCGGCGCTTATCGGCGACCAGTGGAAGGCGACCTGGGCGAGTCCGACCGCGATGGCGACGCCCACCGTCACGTCCGGGTAGCGGCGGCGCAACACCAGCAGAACGCACAGGACCACCGAGATGACGGCGAACGCCGTCATCGGGTACGGGATCCCACCGGTGTCCGCGTGGTCCCGGTTGGTGTGGAGCTGGCTCACGCCCTCCAGCAGGCACACCAGGAACAGCAGACCGGCCCACACCGCGTCCGCCACGGTGGGGTGCCTGCGGAACCAGCTGTAGAGAAGTTGCACAATCCCAGCGTATGCAGCTCAGGGGAGTGCTGGGTCCCCCGCCGGGCTGAGTCGTGCTCCTCCGCAGGTCGGAGAGTAAGCCGTGGTGACTCTATGGTGCTGTGGTGAACATGTGGCTGGGGTGGCGGCAGGCGACTGATGAGGCGTTGTACGGGCGCGGCGGGGCAGGCGGCTTCTTCACCTCGGGAAACGGGCCCGCCGCCCACTTCCGCACCTCCGTACATGCGTCGGCGCTGTTCGCGGGCGCGGTGCTGGACCTGGTCCGGCAGGTCGACGAGGCCCTGGGCCGACCGGCCGAGCTGGTGGTCACCGATGTCGGGGCGGGCCGGGGCGAGCTGCTGACCGCGCTGGCGGAGCGCGCCGGGGCCGAGCACCCCGGGCTCGCCCGGCGGCTGCTGCTGCGGGGCGTGGAGAAGGCGGCCCGCCCCGCCGGGCTGCCGGACCGGGTGGCCTGGGGCGGGCGGATCGAGCCCGCGGAGGCCGGGGTGCTGATCGCCAACGAGTGGCTGGACAACGTGCCCGTGGAGATCGCCGAGGTGGACCCGGACGGGGTGGCCCGGCTGGTCGAGGTCGACCCGGCCTCGGGCGGGGAGCGGCTCGGCGCGGTGGTCTCCGGCGCCGAGGCGGAGTGGCTGCGGCGCTGGTGGCCGCTGGACGGGGAGGAGCCGGGCCTGCGCGCAGAGATCGGGCTGCCGCGCGACCGGGCCTGGGCCGAGGCCGTCGGCTCGCTGCGGCAGGGCGTCGCCGTGGCGATCGACTACGCCCACAGCGCCGGCTCCCGGCCGCCGTTCGGCACCCTTGCCGCGTTCCGCGGCGGGCGCGAGGTGCGACCGGTGCCGGACGGCAGCTGTGACCTGACCTCCCACGTGGCCCTGGACTCCTGCCTGGACGCGGCCGCCCGGGGCGCCTCGCCCGTCCACAGCCTGTGGACGACGCAGCGCGCAGCACTGCGCCTGCTCGGCGTTCGCGGCGACCGGCCCCCACTGGCCCTGGCCGGCACCGACCCGGCCGGCTACCTGCGGGCCCTGGCCGCGGCGGGCGAGGCGGCGGAACTCACCGCGACCGGCGGCCTGGGCTCCTTCGTCTGGGGCCTGCAGTCGGTCCGGATCCCGCTCCCCGAGCCGTGGCCTGGGCTCGCGCACGCCGGGGATGGCACACTCTTGGCTCATGACGAGTAGCACACGCCAGGCCATGGTCGGGATCGGCGCCGGCACCGAGTTCGGCACCAGCGACATGGTGCTGAACATCGGCCCGCAGCACCCTTCCACCCACGGCGTGCTGCGGCTGCGGCTGAACCTGGACGGCGAGCTGATCACGGCCGCCGAGCCGGTCGTCGGCTATATGCACCGGGGCGCGGAGAAGCTCTTCGAGGCCCGTGACTACCGGCAGATCATCATGCTGGCGAACCGTCACGACTGGCTGTCGGCCTTCGCCAACGAGCTCGGCGTCGTGCTCGGCGTGGAGCGGATGCTCGGCATGGAGGTCCCGGTCCGGGCCACCTGGACCCGCACCCTGCTGGCCGAGCTGAACCGGGTGCTGAACCACCTGATGTTCCTCGGCTCCTATCCGCTGGAACTGGGCGGGATCACCCCGATCTTCCACGCCTTCAAGGAGCGCGAGCAGCTCCAGGCGGTCATGGAGGAGGCCTCCGGCGGCCGGATGCACTACATGTTCAACCGCGTCGGCGGCCTCAAGGAGGACCTTCCGGCCGGCTGGTACGGACGGGTGCGCGCCGCGGTGGCCGCGGTCCGCGGCCGGATGGACGTCTTCGACAACCTGGTGCTCGGCAACGAGATCTTCCGCGCCCGCACCCGCACCGTCGGCGTGCTCTCCCCCGCCCACGTCCACGCGTACGGGGTGAGCGGGCCGATCGCCCGCGCCAGCGGGGTGGACTTCGACCTGCGCCGTGACGAGCCCTACCTGGCGTACGGCGAGCTCGCCGACGTGCTGCGGGTGGTCACCCGGACCGAGGGCGACTGCCTGGCCCGCTTCGAGTGCCTGCTGGAGCAGGTCCACAACGCGCTGGACCTCGCCGACGCCTGCCTCGACCGGATCGGCGAGCTGGCCCCCGGGCCGATCAACCAGCGCCTCCCCAAGGTCCTGAAGGCCCCCGAGGGCCAGACCTACGCCTGGACCGAGAACCCCCTCGGCGTCAACGGGTACTACCTGGTCTCCCGGGGCGACAAGACCCCGTGGCGGCTGAAGCTGCGCTCGGCCTCGTACAACAACGTCCAGGTCCTGACCGAACTGCTGCCCGGGACGCTGGTCGCGGACATGGTCGCCATCCTCGGCTCGATGTTCTTCGTCGTCGGCGACATCGACAAGTAACCGCCGCCCGCGAGGTCGGCGAGCGGCGGCACTGTCCTGCTGGCGGATCGGACCCGCTGTGCGGTTGGACCCGCTGTGCGGTCAGCGCGCGTCGCGCAGTGCTCGCAGGTCCAGGGCCTCGGTCTCGTCGTCGGCGGTGAGGTCGACCAGGGCGGGCTCCGCCGGGGGCGCCTCGGCGGGGCGCGCCTCGGCCGGGTGCTCCGCGCTGTAGCGGTCCTGCGCGGCGGCGGCCTCGTCGCCGACCACGTCGGCCAGGTCCCCGAGCCGGTTGAGGCCGGTGGAGATGGCCGCCTCCTGACGCGAGAAGAAGTTGAACGTCCCGGCACCGGCGGCGCCGGTACCGCCGGCCTGCCGGCGCAGGTCCCAGGCGGGGCGCGGCGGGGAGGACGGCGCGACCGCCGAGGCGGGCCGCATCGGCGGCAGCGCCGCGCGGGCCCAGGCGGGGCCCATGCCGACGATCGGCGTCTCCGCCGGCGGCAGCTGGGCCGCCTGCGTCGGGGCATCGGCCTCCGGCCGGGAGCGCGGACCGCTGTGCTCCACCCCGACGGCGGTCGCCGCCCGGGCCTCCGCCCCGGGCACCGGCGCGGACGCGCTGCGCGCAGCGACCCCACCGCCCTGAGCCACAGCCTCGCCCCCGCCACCCTTCCCGCCAGACGCCTGCACAACCACGTCCCCAGCCGGGGCCTGCCCGGTCGGGGCCTGCCCAGCGGCGGCCTGCCCGGCGGGGGTCTCGGCGGCGGGGGTCTGGGCGGCTGCGATCTGCCGACCGGGAGCCTGCATGACAGGCGACTGCACGGGCGGGGTCTGCGGACCGGCAGCCGCGACAGCGGGGGCCTGCCCGGGCGGGGTCTGCGGGCCGGTAGCCGGCACGCCGGCGGCCTGCACGGCCGGGGGCTGGGCGGTGGCGGTGGTTTGAGGGTGGGTCAGCGGGGCGGCGGTCGGTGCGGTGGCGGGGGTTGACGGGGACGGGGCGGCGGCGAGCTGCAGGGCGCCGCCGCGCGCTGCGGCGGCGATCCGCTGGGCGCGGGCCACCGCGGCCCGGCGCTCCAGGGTGCGCATCGCCGACGCGGCCTTGAGGTAGGCGGTGGGGGTGGGGCGGGCCCCACGCTTGGCGGCCTCGCGGCGCCGGAGCTCCTCGGCCTCCCGCAGCGCCTGTTCGGCGGCCAGCCGCGCGCGCTCCCGCAGCAGCCGGGCGTTCTCGCCCTCCGACCGCATCAGCTGGCTCCGCTGCGCCAGCAGCTGCCGCTCCAGCCGCTTGACCTGCTCGTCCGCGTTCTCGGCCAGATACTCCAGCTCCGCCACGCGGTCCTCGAAGCGGGCCTCGTCCCGCGCCCTCGCGGCGACCTCGACCTCCAGCTCGACCTGCCCGGCGTGCTCGCGCAGCCGCAGCAGCACCGCACCGGCGAAGGCGCCGACCGACGCCGCCACGACCAGGACCTTCAGCACCGTCGGGTCACCGGTGAACGCCGCTGATATCAGCGAGGCGATCGCCAGCACTCCGCAGGCGGTGGGCGGAAGAAGCCTGCTCAGAGGCGAGGACTGACGGTGGCGACCACGAGGCATGCCCGAAATCTAGCGTGACGCCTCCGGCCATGTCAGGCGAGGGGCCAAAGACGGTCTTGACAGCCACCGTTGATGACATCGAGCCAGGGCTGGGGGACGCAGAGTCACCGTTCCGTGCCCGCGTCGTCCCGATTTCGGGGTGATCGGAAGATGATCACCCGCTTGGGTGAGCCAACCGGATCCGGCCACCCGCCGCCGCGGGACCGTCAGGGACGCTCGGACCATCAGAGGCGCTCGGACCGTCAGGGGCGCTGGGCCGGGGTGGAGTTGCGGGGGGCGGTGGCGTCCGGGTCGTCCGGGAGCCGGCAGATGTGCTGCAGCCACAGACCGGCCGCCATCACCGCCACCCCCGCGAGCACCGCGAACAGCGCGGTCAGGGCCTGGCCCTTCCGTGCCGGGACGGTGTCCATCAGGCTCAGCAGGAACACCCCCATGCCCCCGTACACGCCGGTGACCAGAGCCGAGACCAGCGCGCTGGCCTGGCCGAGGACCACCGCGCGGGCCGCCGACAGCGGGTCGACGCCCTTGGCGCCGGGGACCCGGTCCCGCTGCGCCCGCAGCCGTCCGCGCAGGTTGATCGCGGTCACGGCGAGCACCACGGCGATGAGCGCCAGGACGATCGGGGCGGCCGCGGGCACTCCCGGCAGCGAGCCCACGGAGTTCCACAGCCGCGAGCCCCCCCAGGAGAGCACCCCTGCGACAACGGTGATACCGGCCAGCACCACAGGGCGTAGCGGCTTCACGATCTCCCCTTAACAATGAGCAACGACAACCGTGGGCCCGACGCTACTCCGGAAGGTGCAGCGAGATGTCCGCGCGCCGCAGCACGCCCTTCTCGCCGACCGACGCGAGCAGCTCGGCGACCGGCCCGTGGCCGGGGATCTCCGCCGCCGGATCGGCGTCCAGCCACGGCGCGAGCACGAACGCCCGCTCGTGCGCCCGGGGGTGCGGCAGCGTCAGCTCGGCGGCGTCCTGGACCACGCCCTCGTAGGCGACGATGTCCACGTCCAGGGTGCGCGGGCCCCAGCGCACCGCGCGGACCCGGCCGAACGCGTCCTCGACCGCGTTGGCGCGCTCCAGCAGCGAGCCCGGCGGCAGGGTGGTGCGCAGCACCAGCACCGCGTTCAGGTACGCGGGCTGGTCCTCGGGGCCGCCGACGCCCTCGGTCTCGTAGACCGCCGAGACGGCCTTGATCCGCACGCCGGGCGTGTCCTCCAGCGCGTCCACGGCGCCCTGGAGGGTCTCCAGCCGGTTGCCGAGGTTGCTGCCGAGCGCGATGACCGCGCGGCGGGGGTTGTGCAGGGTGCTGTCCGCCTCGTCGACCTGCTGCTCGACCTCGGGGGACACCGGGGTGGTGGTGGGATCGCTGCTCATCCGCGGCTCCGAACGATGGTGATGGTCACGTCGTCGAACGGCACGGTGATCGGGGCGTCCGGCTTGTGCACGGTCACCTCGACCTCCTGTACCGCCTCGTGCTTCAGGCACTGGTCGGCGATGCGCTGGGCCAGGGTCTCGATCAGGTCCACCGGCTCGCCCTGCACCACGGCGACGACCTCCTCGGCCACGACGCCGTAGTGCGCGGTACGTGTGAGGTCGTCACCCGAGGCGGCGGGCCGGGTGTCGACGCCCAGCACCACGTCCACCACGAAGGTCTGGCCCATCTCCCGCTCACGCGGGAAGACCCCATGGTGTCCACGGGCACGCAGGCCCCGAACCGCGACACGGTCCAGCAATCGAATCACTCCCACACTGGTCGAGCGCCCCGGTCCGCACCCGGCCGTGCGGCCGGGAAGGCAGGCGGAAACGCGGCAGGCGACGATGCCTGCACGATCCAAGCTACCTCCGGGGACCGACAGTCCCGCCCGCGGCAGCGCCGTCCGGCGCCACTCGCGCACCGGACGGACGGGTGAACGCCGCCGACGCGCCGAGCCATTCCCCGGGGCCGGGTCCGGCCCCGGCCACCGCGCTCACTCCCCGTCGTCACCGCTGGTCAACACGGGTGAACCATGGTGCGACCAGAGCTTCCAGCCGTCCCGGGTCCGGCGGAACAGATTCGTGGCGACGACCTGGCCGCCGACCAGCGGGCCCAGCTCGCCCTCCTCCTCCGCCTCGCCGCCGGAGAGGATGTTCTCGGTGCAGGTGACAAGTGCCACATCACCCAGCAGCTCGATCTCCACGTCGGTGAGGAAGAACTGGATGTACTCGGTGTGGGCCATGATCAGCGCGTAGGAGCGCAGCACCGAGGCCCGCCCGCGCAGCACCGGCCAGCCCGGGTGGACGCAGACGGCACCCTTCACGTCGTCGGCGTCGGCGCCGGAGACCCAGACGTCGGTGAGCGCGTCCAGGTCGCCGGCCTCCAGGGCCTCGTAGAGGGCGCTGTTCGCGGTCTCCACCGCGTCCCGGTCGGTCGTGGTCATCCGGCTCCGCCCTTCGCGCCGCGCAGCGCGGCCTCGACCCGTACCGCGTCCGCCGTCGCGGGGACCTCGTGCACCCGGACCGCCCAGGCGCCCTGCGCGGCCGCCAGCGCGGACACCGCCGCCGTGGCGGCGTCCCTGGCCCGGGCCGGGCGCACCTCGCCGGTGGCCGGGTCGGCGAGCAGGGTGCCGAGGAAGCGCTTGCGGGAGGCCGCCACCAGCACCGGCCGCCCCAGCCGGGACCAGGCGTCCAGCCGGGCCAGCAGGGCCCAGTCGTCCTCGCGGCTCTTGGCGAAGCCGAGGCCGGGGTCGACGATCAGCTGCGAAGGGTCGACGCCGCCGGCCACCACGGCCTCCATCTGCCGCTCCACCTCGTCGATCACCTCGCCGACCACGTCGTCGTACCGGGCCAGGTCGTCCATCACGGTGGACTGACCGCGCCAGTGCATCACCACGAACGGCACCCCGGTGGCGGCCGCGACGGCGATCATCCCCGGGTCCGACCGGCCGCCGCTGACGTCGTTGATCACCGCGGCACCGGCGGCGACCGCCGCCTCGGCGACGGCGGCCCGCATGGTGTCCACGCTGACCCGCACCCCCGCCCCGGCCAGGCCGCGGACCACCGGCAGCACCCGGCGCAGTTCCTCGTCCTGGGTCACCCGCACCGCACCGGGACGGGTGGACTCACCGCCGACGTCGACGATGTCGGCCCCCTGGGCGGCGAGTTCCACACCGTGGGCGACGGCCTTGTCCGGGTCCAGCCACAGTCCGCCGTCGGAGAAGGAGTCCGGGGTGACGTTGACGATGCCCATCACCCCGCAGCGGCCCCAGTCCCAGTGCGGCAACCCGGGCAGCGGGCTCGTGTACGCGTTCATGCGCACCATTCTCCCGGCAACCGCCCCCGGCCCGGCCCCCCGGGCCGCCCTGCGGCGCGCCACGCCCATGCGGCCCTCCCGGCGGGATGGCACGGTACGGCGGCGGCTACCGCGCCTCGGCCGGCTTGGCGGCCAGCTGCTCCTGCGGGCGGGCGGCGGCCGCGGCCTGGCGGCGGCGCAGGAACTTCGGCAGCTCCATCACGATGAAGGCCTCGGCCTGCAGGGCCGAGATGCCGATCCGCGGCAGGTCCCGGGCGGTCGGGTAGACCAGGAAACGGGGCTCCCAGATGGGCCGGAACTTGGCGTTGAACTTGTACAGCGACTCGATCTGGAACCAGCGGGAGAGGAAGACCAGCAGCCCGCGCCAGGCGCGCAGCACCGGCCCCGCGCCGATCCGCTCGCCCCGGGCCAGCGCGGAGCGGAACATCGCGAAGTTCAGCGAGACCCGGGTGACCCCGAGCTCGGGACCCGCCTGCAGGGCCTTGACGATCAGCAGCTCGTTCAGACCGGGGTCGGCGTCGCGGTCGCGGCGCATCAGCTCCAGCGAGATGCCGTCCCTGCCCCAGGGTACGAAGTGCAGCACCGCGCGGATGTCGCTGGCCCCCTCGGGCGCGTCCTCCGGCAGCTTGTGCGCGGTGACCACCACGCAGCCCTCGTCCGCCGGGTCGCCGAAGCGGCCCAGCGCCATCGAGAAACCGCGCTCGGTCTCGGTGCCGCGCCAGGCGTCCGCCGCGTGCCGGATCTGGTCCCGCTCGGCCTCGTCCAGCTCGTCGACGCGCCGCACCCGGCACTCGTACCCGGAGCGCTCGATCCGCTTCACCATCTGACGGACGTTGCGCATCGCGCGTCCCTCCAGGGTGAAGTCCTCGACCTCGACGATGGCCTCGTCGCCGATCTCCAGCGCGTCCAGGCCGGCCTCGCGGGTCCACACCTCGCCGCCGGTCTCGCTGCAGCCCATCACCGCGGGCACCCAGGCGTAGCGGTGGGCCTCCTCCATGAAGCGCTTGATCGCCCCGGGCCAGGCCTCGACGTCACCGATGGGGTCGCCGGAGGCGAGCATCACCCCGGAGACCACCCGGTACGCGATCGCGGCCTTGCCGCTGGGCGAGAAGATCACGCTCTTGTCGCGGCGCAGCGCGAAGTACCCCAGCGAGTCCCGGGCCCCGTGCTTCACCAGCAGGTCGCGGACCTGGCCCTCCTCCTCGCGGGTCAGCTCGGCGATCGGCTTGGACGGCTTGGTCGCCAGCCAGACCGTGCTGACCGCGGTGAACAGGCCCAGCCCGGCGAGCGAGTAGTAGACCAGGTCCTCGGTGCGCGCGTTGGTGTAGTGGATCGGGCCCCCGATGCCGATCAGGCCCCAGATCACCTGCCAGACCCGGTCCATCAGGCCGGGCACGCCCAGCGTGGTCCTGGCGTGCGAGCTGACGATGACCAGACCCAGACCGAAGCTGATCATCGACATGGCCAGGAAGTTCCACAGGGCCCGCCAGCGGGTGCGCGGGTCGGACAGCGCGTAGAACTCCTTGTGGTTCACCAGCACGATCACGAAGACCACGAAGGAGACCACGGCCGTTCCGGTGTGGTGCCAGCGCAGTGCCTCCAGCAGCCCGCCGACCGGCAGCAGCACCGCGACGGCCTTCCAGGCCCGCTGCTTACGGCGGCGCAGCGCGTGCGCCAGCATGATCAGCAGGATGCCGACGACCAGGGAGGCGGCGGTCGCCACCGTGGTGACCGTGCCGGGCAGGAAGCTGGCGATCTCGTGGACCCGGCTGCCCTTGAAGTTCGGAGCGACCCCGCCGACGATGTTGACGAGTCCCACCAGGGCCGTGGCGTATCCGACCACGGCGGGGACCCACGGGCGGGAGACATCGGGCAACTGCAGGCCCTTGCGGTTCTGGCTCTCGGTGGCCTGGGGATCGCTCATGGGTGTCCAGGGTAGGGCCTCAGGTAAGGACTTCGGTCAGACTCCAGTAGGAGAGCCCTGTCCGCAAGCATGAGTTTCGTCTCGTCTCATAACGTTTTGCTAAACCGCGGCAACTGGGCGGGCATGCTGGAACGTCTAGACCCCCGGCCAGACCACCCGGCCAACTGGACCACCCGCCAACTGGACCACCCGGCCAGACAGCGCCCCGGACGCGGCACGCCCTTCAGGCAACAGGAAGTGAACATGGGACTCACCAGTCAGAAACTGCAAATACTCATCGCGTTGTTGGCGGTGCTCTGTTTCGCGGCGACGGTGTGGGTCTGGCCGCGGCTCGGCCTGCGGAACTGGAAGGCATTGCTGGGCCGGGTGGGCCTGCTGTTGACCAGTCAGGTGCTGACGCTGGCCGCGCTCGGCCTGGCCGCCAACAACTGGGGCGGTTTCTACAGTTCCTGGGACGACCTGCTGGGAACCGGCGGCCAGAACGCGCCGGCCACCATCAACAACGGCCAGGCGGCCAAGGGGCCCCAGACGCACACCGCCGCGGACGTGTCGGTGCTCAGCAGCAAGCCGGTCCCGCTGATGCTGCCGGGAGCCCCCACCAAGGCCAGTGGTGGCAGCGTTCAGAAGGTCGACATCAAGGGCAGCGGCACGGGCCTGGACGAGCCGGCCTACGTCTACCTGCCGCCGCAGTACAGCGACCCCGCCTACGCGCACCGGGCGTTCCCGGTGGTGCTGGTCTTCACCGGCTACCCGGGTACCCCGGAGAACCTGATCAGCCGGATGAAGTACCCGACCATCGCGGCGCAGGCCATCTACCAGCAGAAGATGCAGCCGACCATCCTGGTGATGATGCGTCCGTCGGTCGCCATGCCCCGCGACAACGAGTGCGTCGACGCGGTCGGCGGCCCGCAGGCCGAGACCTTCTACACCAAGGACCTGCACCAGGCGATGGCCGCCCACTACCGGGTCGGCACCACCGGGGCCGGCTGGGGCGTCATCGGCGACTCCACCGGCGGCTACTGCGCACTGAAGCTGACCATGCGTCACCCGGAGGCGTTCACCGCCGCCGCCTCGCTGTCCGGCTACTACTCGGCCGCCGTGGACAGCACCACCGGTGACCTCTTCGGCGGCAGCAAGCAGCTGCAGAACGAGAACGACCTGATGTGGCGGCTGAAGAACCTGCCGCAGCCGGCCGTCTCGCTGCTGGTCGCCAGCAGCGTCAAGGGCGAGAGCGACTACGCGGCCACCAAGGCGTTCGCCGCCGCCGCCAAGGATCCGCTGAAGGTCGCGACGATGTACCTGCCGAGCGGCGGGCACAACTTCACCACCTGGAACCAGGAGACGCCGATAGCGCTGCCCTGGCTGGCGGACAAGCTGAGCGTTCCGGCCAACGGCGGCACCGCTCCCGGCACCACGCCGGGGACGTCGACTCCGGGGATGCCGCCGCTGGGGACGCCGACGCCGGGGTCCAGCCCCAGCTCGCCGTCACCGTGGGCCCTGCCCGCCTCCGCCGACGAGGCGATCGCCCCCCGGCCGTTCTGACGTTCCGCCGTTCTGACGTTCCGTCGGCGACGTCAGCACGCCGACGCTCCGCGCCTCGCTCGAAAGAGCGAGGCGCGCGCTTCGCTGACCGCGGCCGTTCGCGGTGACCGCAACCGTTCAGATCGCTGCTCAGTGGCCGATGATGAGGCTCATCGCCTCGGCGCGGGTGACCGCGTCGCGCAGCTGGCCCCGGACCGCGGACGTGATCGTCTTCGCGCCGGGCTTGCGGATCCCCCGCATGGACATGCACATGTGTTCGCACTCGATGACCACGATCACCCCGCGCGGCTCCAGGATCCGCATCAGCGAGTCCGCGACCTGGGTGGTCAGCCGCTCCTGCACCTGCGGGCGGCGGGCGTAGACGTCGACCAGGCGGGCCAGCTTGGACAGGCCGGTGATCTTCCCGCTGGTCGAGGGGATGTAGCCGACGTGCGCCACGCCCCGGAACGGCACCAGGTGGTGCTCGCAGACCGAGGTCACCTCGATGTCCTTGACCAGCACCAGCTCGTCGTGGCCCAGGTCGAAGGTGGTGGTCAGCACATCCTCGGGCTGCTGCCAGAGACCGGCGAATATCTCCCGGTAGGAGCGGGCGACCCGGGCCGGGGTCTCCCGGAGGCCCTCACGGTCCGGATCCTCGCCCACGGCGATCAGCAGCTCGCGCACCGCGTCCTCGGCCCGCTTCTGGTCGAAATCACGGACCGCTCCGGTCGCGCCCTCGATGGTCACCGGGTCGGTCATGGGTCTCCTCCAGTTGGTGGCCTGCAGATCGAAAGCCGCTGCCCCAAGGTTAGAACCTTGGGGCAGCGGCTGACATTCCGGTTGATTCCGGCTGAAATCCCAGGGACTCAGCCGTCCGTGGGCTCCTGCGGGAACTTCACGATGTCCACCGGGGCCGGCGCCTCCAGCTGTGCGGTGCCGTTGGCGAGCGAGAGCTCCTTCGGCGACTGCACCGGCGGGCGGGTGGACGGGGTCCGCCGCGCGGAACCGGTCCAGGCCGGACGGGCCGGACGCTTCACGATCGGAGCGAAGATCGCGGCGATCTGCTCCTTGTTCAGCGTCTCCTTCTCCAGCAGTTCGAGCACCAGGGTGTCCAGGATGTCGCGGTTCTCGACCAGGATCTCCCACGCCTCGTTGTGGGCGTTCTCGATCAGCTTCTTGACCTCCTCGTCCACCAGCGCGGCGACCTCTTCCGAGTAGTCGCGCTGGTGACCCATCTCACGGCCCAGGAAGGGCTCGGAGCCGTCGGTCCCGAACTTGATCGCACCCAGGCGCTCGGTCATGCCGTACTGGGTGACCATGGCCCGCGCCGTGGTGGTGGCCTTCTCGATGTCGTTGGACGCGCCGGTGGTCGGGTCGTGGAAGACCAGCTCCTCCGCCGCGCGACCGCCCATCATGTAGGCCAGCTGGTCCAGCATCTCGTTGCGCGTGGTCGAGTACCTGTCCTCGTCCGGGAGCACCATGGTGTAACCCAGGGCCCGGCCGCGGGACAGGATGGTGACCTTGTGCACCGGGTCGCTGTTCGGCGAGGCCGCCGCGACCAGGGCGTGACCGCCCTCGTGGTACGCGGTGATCTTCTTTTCCTTCTCCGACATGATCCGGGTGCGCTTCTGCGGACCGGCCACGACGCGGTCGATGGCCTCGTCGAGGGTGAAGTTGTCGACCAGCTTCTTGTCGCTGCGCGCGGTGAGCAGCGCGGCCTCGTTGAGAACGTTGGCCAGGTCGGCGCCGGTGAAGCCGGGGGTGCGCCGGGCGACGGTCATCATGTCGACGTCCGGGGCGACCGGCTTGCCCTTCTGGTGCACCTTGAGGATCTCGAAGCGGCCCTGCAGGTCCGGGCGGTCGACCGCGATCTGGCGGTCGAAGCGGCCCGGGCGCAGCAGCGCCGGGTCCAGGATGTCGGGACGGTTGGTGGCCGCGATCAGGATCACGCCGCCCTTGACGTCGAAGCCGTCCATCTCGACCAGCAGCTGGTTGAGGGTCTGCTCACGCTCGTCGTGCCCGCCGCCGAGGCCGGCGCCGCGGTGGCGGCCGACCGCGTCGATCTCGTCGACGAAGACGATCGCCGGGGCGTTCGCCTTGGCCTGCTCGAACAGGTCGCGGACCCGGCTGGCGCCGACACCCACGAACATCTCGACGAAGTCGGAGCCGGAGATCGAGTAGAACGGCACCCCGGCCTCACCCGCGACCGCACGGGCCAGCAGGGTCTTACCGGTTCCGGGCGGGCCGTAGAGCAGCACACCCTTGGGGATCTTGGCGCCGACGGCCTGGAACTTGGCCGGCTCCTGCAGGAACTCCTTGATCTCGTGGAGCTCCTCGACCGCCTCGTCCGCGCCGGCGACGTCCGAGAAGGTCGTCTTGGGCGTGTCCTTGGTGATCAGCTTCGCCTTGGACTTGCCGAACTGCATGACGCGCGAGCCGCCGCCCTGCATCTGGTTCATCAGGAACAGGAACACCACGATGATCAGCACGAACGGCAGGAAGGAGAGCAGCAGCCCGACGAAGGCGTTCTGCTTGTCCACCTTCACGGTGAAGCTGCTGAGCTGGCCGTTCTTCACCAGGGTCTGCATGTTGTCCTGCAGACCCGCGGCGTACTGGTCCGAGGCGTAGGGGGCCTGGATCTGGTCCGTGCCGTCGACCTTGACGCCGCTCTTCAGCTGAACCTTGATCATCTGACTGTCGCCAGTGGTGATCTGGACCGAGTCCGCCTGGCCGTTGTTGATCGCGGCGACGACTCGGCTGGTGTCCTCGGTCTTGTAACCGGCCGAGGAGGACACCACCTGCATCAGCACGACGACGGCGAGGACGGCGAGCACGATCCACATCACCGGCGCACGGAAGTATCGCTTCACGTCCATCCATGCGGGGCGACATCAGCCGCCCCGTCCCTCCTGCCACTGTGCGGCGCTCCCAGCGGTGAGCCGGGGCGCGTCCTATGTATGACCTCGACCGGTTGGTCATCCGCCGTCAACGCGACAACGGTGGATTATTGGACGGTACCGCAGTCGCCCGCCCGGCAATGCCAAGGCGACCACTGCGGACCGGTGTCACACGGCCCTTCCCCGGGTCCAACGGAGGGAAACCCTCCCCTGTTCCCCACCAGCGGACGCAGTCCGCCGGTGCGACCGGGTCGACGGTCGTTCGTCGACGGCCGTTCCGGGCCGTCGTCACTCCGCCGCCGCGGATCAGCCGCCGTAGACGTGCGGCGCGAGCGTGCCGACGAACGGCAGGTTGCGGTACTTCTCGGCGTAGTCGAGGCCGTAGCCGATCACGAACTCGTTGGCGATGTCGAAACCGACGTACTTCACGTCGATGGAGACCTTGGCCGCGTCGGGCTTGCGCAGCAGCGTGCAGACCTCCAGCGAGGCGGGACCGCGCGACTGCAGGTTGCTGAGCAGCCAGGACAGGGTGAGCCCGGAGTCGATGATGTCCTCGACGATGAGCACGTCCCGGCCGCTGATGTCGGTGTCCAGGTCCTTGAGGATGCGGACCACACCGGAGGACTTGGTGCCCATGCCGTAGGAGGACACCGCCATCCAGTCCATCACGACCGGGGTGTGCAGGGTGCGGGCCAGGTCGGCCATCACCATCACGGCGCCCTTGAGCACTCCCACGATCAGCAGTTCCCTGCCGGCGTAGTCGCGGTCGATCTGCTCGGCCAGCTCGGCCAGCTTGGCGTCGATCTCTTCCTTGCTGATGAGCACCTTGGCAAGGTCGGTGCCCATGTCCTTCTCGTCCACCCGCGGTACTTCCTCAAGTGCTGGAGATCCGGTGTCTGCGTCAACCTTGCCACACCGCGCCGCGACTACATGCGGCGGAAGGCCAGCCGGCCGGAGCGACGGCGCAGTTCCACGGCGCCGGGGAGGTGCAGCGGGCCCTGTCCGCGCCAGCCGGTGACCAGCAGGTCCATCGCCTCGACATGGCGGGCGAAGAGGTCGCCGGGCGGGCTGCCGGCCCGGATCGCGGCCCGGCGCAGCACCCGGCGGCGGACGGCCGGCGGCAGCACGGCGAGCTTGCCGGCGTCCAGGCCGTCGGCCTCGCCCGGGACGGCGGCGGGCACCGCCGCGTCCAGCTCGGCCTGGGCCGCCCAGGAGTCCAGCGCGTCGGCGTCGTCACGGAACAGCCGGGCGGTACGGGCCAGGGCGTCCACCACTCCGCCGCCCAGGTGCTTCTCCAGCACCGGCAGCACCTCGTGGCGGACCCGGGCCCTGGTGTAGGCGGGGTCGGCGTTGTGCGGGTCGTCCCAGACCGGCAGGTCCAGGACGGCGCAGGCCTGACGGGTGATGCTGCGGTCGAGCTCCAGGAAGGGCCGGCGGTAGCGGCCGGTGGCGGCCGGCATCCCGGACAGCGAGCGCGGTCCCGAGCCCCGGGCCAGCCCCAGCAGCACCGTTTCGGCTTGGTCGTCGCGGGTGTGGCCGAGCAGGATGACCCGGGCCCCGTAGCGGTCGGCGGCGCTGTCCAGCGCGGCGTAACGGGCGTCCCTGGCGGCGGCCTCCGGGCCGCCGGAGCGGCCGACCCGAACGCCGAGGGCGTCGACGGGGTCCAGTCCGAGCAGCCGCAGCCGTCCGGCCACCTCGACCGCGCGGGCGGTGGATCCCTGCTGCAGGCCGTGGTCGACGGTGACCGCACCGGCCCGCAGGCCCAGCTTGGCGGCCTCGAAGGCGGTGGCGGCGGCCAGCGCCATGGAGTCCGCGCCGCCGCTGCAGGCGACCAGGACCAGCGGGGCGTCCGGCGCCGGCCGGGGGCGGGGGGTGCGCAGCTTGCCGTGCCGGGGGTCGACGTCGCCGATCGGACGGAAGACCGGGCGGGAGGCGGGGATCGGCGCGGCGGCTCGGGCGGCGCCGCCGGCGACGGCGTGGCTTCCCGCGGCGTCGGAGTACGGGCCGGCGGGATTCGCGGCGGCGGAGGTCGCGCCGACGGAGTACGTGCCGGCGGCGGTCGTGGCAGAGGCGGGGTGGGCGGTGAAGGTGTCGGGAACCTGGGCGGCGACGTCGTTGAGGACCCGGCGTACTGCCAGGCGTATCGCGGCCACCGCGGGGTGCGGACCCATGATTGATCACTCCTCGGAGCGGGCGGGAGCTGAGGGGTTGCCGAATCGTCTCACACAGTGATCGGGCGATTGCGGATTGTCGTAAGGGGATCGTTGCAGAAGTCTTCCGTGCTCCGCGCCCCGCCGGTTCCCCCGGCAACCATGGTCCGCTCGGACGGGTGAATGGTGAAACGATTCTTCACCCCACCGCCCAGCCAGCCGCGCCCCGGCACCCCGCCCCGGCAGCCCTCCCCGAGGCCGCACCGCTCACTTGTGGATACGTGTCACCCAGGCGGCCGGGTTGTGGATCTCCTCCTTCGTGGGCAGCGTGTTCGGGGACGTCCACACCCGGTTGAAGCCCTCCATCCCGACCGCGTCCACCGCCGCGCGCACGAACACCGCGCCGTCCTGGTACTGCCGCATCTTGGCGTCCAGGCCGAGCAGCCGCCGCAGCACCTGGTCCATCCGGCCACTGCCCTTGGCCCGGCGCTGCTGGAACTTCTCCCTGATCTCCGCCACCGACGGCACCACCTGCGGCCCGACGCCGTCCATCACCACGTCGGCGTGGCCCTCCAGCAGCGACATCACCGCCGTGAGCCGGCCCAGGATCTCCCGCTGGGTGGGGGTCTGCACCACGTCGATCAGGCTGCCCGGACGGTCCTCGCCCTCCTGCGGCTCGCCACCGAAGCCGGGCAGCGAGCCCAGCGCGTCGCGCAGCCGCTCCAGCAGGGTGGCCGGGTCCATGTCGGTCTCGGCGAGGAACGCGTGGATCTCGCCCTCGATGTGGTCGCGCAGCCAGGGCACGGCGGTGAACTGGGTCCGGTGGGTCTCCTCGTGCAGGCACACCCAGAGCCGGAAGTCGTGCGGATCCACGTCGAGCTCGCGTTCGACCTGGACGATGTTCGGCGCCACCAGCAGCAGCCGGCCCGGCTGCACCGGATGCTCGTCGTCCAGCGAGGAGAGGTCTGACGGGACCTCAGCCGGGGCGAAGGTCTCGTACTGGCCGAGCACCTTGGCCGAGAGGAAGGCCAGCAGTATGCCGACCTCGACGCCGGTGACCTTGCCGCCGACCAGGCCCATCGCCGCGCCGCCCGGCATCGTGGCGCGGCGCTGCTGCATCCGCTCGGTGAGCGGGGTGATGACGGTCCGGAACCCGGCCACGTTCGCCTTGATCCAGCCGGGACGGTCCACCACCAGCACCGGCGTGCCGGCGCCCGGGGCGTTCATCCCGGTGAAGGCGCGGACATGCTCCTCCGCGTCCACCGCGTGCCTGCGCAGTTCGGTGACCGCGGCGCGTGCCTCCTCGCGGGTGACGTCAGGGCCCGGCCGCGCGAGCCGGGTCGCGGTCGCCACCGCGAGATTCCAGTCGACCATGTCCGTCGTGTCCGAAGCGCTGCCCGCGCCGTTTCCGGCGCCGTCCGAGTCCGCCATGTTCGCACCGCCGCTCTGGCTCGTCATAGCTGCCACCGTACGTTGTCCTGCCCGCTAGCGGCAGCCGCATCCCGCGACGCGCGCGGCAAGGCTGCCGAGCGGGCCGCGCACGGCGTCCGCCCCGGCGGTCCCGTTCGACATGAAGGCGAACACCAGCAGCCGTCCATCCCGGTCCACGACCAGTCCGGCCAGGGTGTTCACGGTCTTCAGCGTCCCGGTCTTGGCGCGCACCACACCGAGCCCGGCCGAGGCGCTCGGCGGGGTGTAGCTCGGGTTGTCGAGGGTGCCGGCGAAGCCGAGCACCGGCAGACCGCTGATCACAGACCGCAGCTCCGGGTGGGCCGGCGAGGCGGCCAGCATCAGCACCCGGGTGAGCACCGCGGCCGGCACCGCGTCGCCGCCGTCCAGGCCGCTGGCGTCGGTGAGCCGGGTGGCCCCGAGCGGCACGCCCAGCCTGCTGAGCTGCTGGAGCACGGCGGCGGCGCCGTTCGCGAAGGTCGGCGTCCGGCCGGTGGCCAGCGCGATCTGGTGGCCCAGGGTCTCGGCGATGTCGTTGTCACTGTCGGTGAGCATCCGCTCGACGATCTCGCTCAGCGGCTGCGAGCTGACCTCCGCCAGCGGCGCCGACGGAGCCGCCGCGTTCGACGCGGTGGCCGGGGCGGTGCCCGGAGCACCGGCCGGGCCGGTGCCCGCGGTCGGAGCGCCCAGCACGGTGATGCCACGTTGGCGCAGCAGCCGGACGAAGGTCGCGGCGGCGGTCGCGGCCGGATCGCCGTACCGGGGGGCGTTCTCCACGGTGTGCGGGTCGATCCGGCCCTCGTCCACGGTGAGCGACTGGATCGGCGCGAGGTTGTCGTCCACCCCGCGCGGGGACCGGGCACCGCCCGCGAACAGCGAGATGTCGTACGTCAGTGTCACCGTGGCCGTGTGCGTCGCCGTGAGCGCGGCGGCGGTGCGGTCGGCCAGCGTGGCCAGGCTGGCCTGCGGGTCGTCGCCGCCGGTGGGCGCCCCGGTCAGGGTCGGGTCACCGCCGCCCACCAGCACCAGCCGACCCGGCGCGGGGCTCAGCACCCGGGTGCCGAAGCGGTGCCCCGGGCCGAGCAGCGAGAGCGCGGTGACGGCGGTGAGCAGCTTGTTGGTGGACGCGGGGGTCAGCGGGTTGTCGGCGTCCGACGCGTACAGGCTCTGGCCGGTGGCGCCGTCCAGCACCGAGGCCGAGACCTTGCCGAGCACCGACGCCGACAGGGCGGTGGAGAGCGAGGCGGCCAGACCGCCGCCGGTGGGCAGCGGGGCGGTGCTGCCGACGGCCGAGGCGGCCGGGAGCAGGACATCCTGGGCCGGCTGCCAGGACGGCGGCGGCACCGGCCTGACCTGCGCCGAAGCAGCGGCGGCCGCCCTGGCGGCGCCGGTACGGTGCGCGCTGCCGCGCTGCTCGACGCGCTGTCCGCCCTGCCACGGCCCGGCCGCCGCGACGCTCCCCGCCGCCAGCGCGAGCCCCAGTCCCCCCGCCACCAGCGCGACCCCCCGCACCGGTGCCAGCGCGAACCGGCGCAGCAGGTCCCCCCTTGCAGTACCCATCCGGACCTGCCCCTTTCCCGAGCACCCCATGCCGTAGGAGAGACTATTGGCTGCCAACGTCAGACTGCGCACATCTGCACCACATGGAGGAGCCTTGGAATTCGACGTCACGATCGAGATTCCGAAGGGTTCGCGGAACAAGTACGAGGTCGACCATGAGACTGGTCGCATCTTCCTTGACCGGATGCTCTTCACCTCGACCCGCTACCCGGCCGACTACGGCTTCGTCGAGGGCACCCTCGGTGAGGACGGCGACCCGCTGGACGCGCTGGTCATCCTGGAGGAGCCGACCTTCCCCGGCTGCCTCATCAAGTGCCGCGCGATCGGCATGTTCCACATGACCGACGAGGCGGGCGGCGACGACAAGCTGCTCTGCGTCCCGGCCTCGGACCCGCGCTGGGAGCACCTGCGCGACATCCACCACGTGTCGGAGTTCGACCGCCTGGAGATCCAGCACTTCTTCGAGGTCTACAAGGACCTGGAGCCGGGCAAGTCGGTCGAGGGTGCCCACTGGGTCGGCCGGGTCGAGGCCGAGGAGGAGATCGTGGCTTCGGTCAAGCGCCTCGCGGACTCGGGCACGTCGCACTGACCCCCGCGCGGGTGTCGCACTGAACGCCGCCTTTCCTGCCGGACACCCGGCCGGGAGGCGGCGTTCGGCGTCAGAATGACGGCATGGCACTGCCGAAGGCGAACGCGCTGACGATCCGGATCGAGGGCCACGACCTGCCGGGGCTGACCTGCGGCGGCTCCCCGGACTTCCCCGGCTACGCGGGGATCCAGGTCGCCGTGCAGCGGCGCAACCGTCCCGGCGAACTGCTCGGGCCGCAGCCCGGCGACGCGGACGCGGTGAACTGGACCCTGGACGCCACCGCGAAGCCCGCCGCCGAAGGGGGCGTCGAACTGACCGGCCCTCACATCCAGGGCGGCCCGGGCAACCGCTTCATCTACCTCAGCTGGGGCACGGTGCTCCCGCCGGACCGGACGTTCATCCTGTTCCGGCGGGCCAAGCTGCTGCTGGCGGCGGTGCCGCCGGAGGTGCTGACCGCCGCGCTCGACACCGGCACCCTCACCGGCCGCCTCGGCCTGACCGACGCCAAGGGGCACCCGCTCTGCGCCCGCGTGGTCCCGCCGGCGATCGACTGGTCCGCAGGCCGCCGGCACGCAGCTCCCGGTCAGGGGCGGGCGTAGTAGGTGGGGGTGCCCATGATCCAGAGGTCGGCGGTCCTGACGACGTCGCCGGTACGGGGGGCCTCGATCACCTGGTCGTCGCCGAGGTAGAGGGCGACATGGTAGATGTCCTGCGGGGTCCCGTCGTGGGACCAGAACACCAGGTCGCCGGGGCGGAGCTGGCGATAGACGAGGTGGGTCGAGCGGGCGTACTGGTCGGCGGCGAGGTGGGGCAGCCGGACCCCCGCACGCTCCCAGGCCCGCATGGTCAGCCCTGAGCAGTCGAAGGTGGCAGGTCCCGCGCCGCCCCAGAGGTACGGGTCGCCCAGCCGGGTGCGGGCATACGAGACCGCGACGGAGGCGGCGGCCGGGCGGTACGCGGCCACGGGTCCGCCCGGTACGACGGCGGCCGGGGGCGCGACCGCGAGGGCCGACTGTCGGGCGGCCGCGGCGGTGGCCTGGGCGGTGGTGGCCTCCAGCGACTGCTCCCGCTGGGCCGCCAGGGCGACCGGGACCCGCTGGGCGGTGGCCAGCCGGGCCACCAGCTCGGTGCGGGCGGCGTCGATCTGCGCCATCGCCGCGCGCTGGGCTGCCAGCCGGGCCTGCACCTCGTCGGCCGCCTGCCCGACCGCGACCGCCGCCAGGGCGGCCGTCGCGGCGGCCTGGAAGGCGGCGGTCGACGCCGCGACAGCGCCGGCGGCGGTGGCGGTGGCGGTCGCCACGATCTGTCCGGCCTGGTCGCCGACCGCCCGCAGGGCCTGCTCCTGGAGGTCGGCGGAGTGCAGGTTGCGGGCCTCCAGCAGGTCCTGAACGCCCGCCAGCGCGGCCGGCACACCGGCCCGGTACTCCGCGGCGGCCAGCGCGGCGGCCGCCTGGCGGGCGGTCTCCCGGTCGCCGGCCGCGCGTCCGGCCAGGGCCGCCGCCTGTACGGCCTGCTGCTGCGCCTGCTGCTGACGCAGCGTCGCCGCGTCGTAGCGCTCGACGGCCAGCCCCGCCTCGATGTCCAGCGCCGCCACCGCGCCCTTGGCCTGGTCCAGCCGCGACTGGACGGCGGCGACGTCGTCGGCGGCCGCCCCTCCGGCGGCGACCGCTCCGACGGCCACCCCTCCCGTACCGGGCGGCGGGTTGTCGGCGGCGGCCCGGCCGGACAGCGGAGCGGCCACGAGCAGCGCGGCGGCCAGCACGGCAGCGAGCGCGGCGACCGGCCCGGTGCGGCGAGCGGTGCCGCGAGCAGTGCCGCGAGCGGTGGAGAGGAGCACGGATCCAGTCTGCGGCGCGGTGCGGCTCCGCCGCAGAAGCTGACGGACCATCCGAGTGACTGGCCGTCAGCTCGACCAGTCCGGAGGGTCAACCCCGACGGGCGCGGTCGGCCCTGATCGGGTCGGGCCTCCGCTGTCGGGGCGGGCGGCGGTCAGGCGGGCGGGAGGCGGCGGTCGGGTCGGCCTGGAGGCTGGGCGCGGGGTCGGCCGTGGCCGGGTGGGACGGCCGGAGGCTGGGCGCGGGGTCGGCCGTGGCCGGGTGGGACGGCCGGAGGCTGGGCGCGGGGTCGGCCGTGGCCGGGCGGTCAGCCGCGTTCTGGGCGGGGGCGGGGGCGGATGCGCCGGCGGCCCGCGGCGATGGTGCGGCGGCGGGCGGTGGCGGAGGCGCGGCGCCCGTCCGGGGTGGGCGTCCCGGCCCGGGGTACGGGTCGCTCGGGGTGGCGCCGGCCGGCGTCGGCGGCGGCCGGCGCGGGCCGGCGTACCGACGGGGCCGGAGGGGCGGCGGTGAAGGCGCCCCGGTGGCGGGAGGCCGGCAGCCGGGCCAGGCGGCGCATCCGGGCCTCGTCCTGGGGCAGGTAGAGCTTGACGGTCGGTCGGCCGGTCCGCTGACCGGCGACCCGCTGCGCCATCCGCTCGGCGAGCAGGTGCGCACGGGTGGGCCGGACGCCGGCCGGCGTCGGCTTGCCGGCGATGAGGTCGAACAGCCTCCGCCGGGCCGCGTCGGCGCGCCCGTGCCAGCGGGCCTCGCGACGCCGGGCCCGGGCGTACTTGCGCGCCCGGCCGGTGTAGCGCCAGCGGGCCCACGGGCTGTTGGGGCGGGCCAGCCGGATCGCCCCGATCCAGGAGACGCCGGGCACCATGATCCCGATCATGCCGCTCCAGAACTTGCCCTTGAACAGCGTGATGGCCGTGAACAGCGCGTTGGCGGAGATGACGCCGATCAGGCCCCAGCGGACGTGGCTGCCGGGGGTGACCCCCAGCGGGAGGTAGCCGACCAGCAGCAGCCCGGTGAACAGGATGCCGACGATGACCGCGTCCACGGATTTGCGGCCCTGTTCGCTCCAGTAGACGTCCTCCAGGTGCAGCAGCAGCGCGAACTCGTCCAGCACCAGCCCGCAGCCGATGCCGAAGACCAGGCCGAAGACGTCCAGCCAGGGGTGGGTGCCGGCGGTGGCGAACGCGCCCATGCCGCCGAGCAGCAGGAAGAACAGGCCGAAGACCACATGGTGGATGTGCAGGCCACCGGGGGTGACGTTGCCGGGCCACCAGCGCACGCCGCGCCGGATCATCCGCACACTCAGCCGGATGAACAGGAAGGAGCCGATGAAGCCCACCAGGACCAGGAACAGCGGCTGCTTGCCCGGGTCCTGGATGTGGCGCGCGTAGGACCCCCAGAAGGTGGGCCACATGACCTCGTCTCCTCCTGTTCGTACGGGTCGTGCCGGTCGCTGCGGTCGGTCAGAAACCGCGGGTGCGCTTCGCGGCGCGGCGCGCCACCTCTGGGCCCGCGCCCGGCGGGACCTGCAGGAACAGTCTCGCCACTTCCCCGCCCAGGTTCACCCCGACGGCCAGGGCCAGCGCGATCGCCGCGGCCCGGCTGATGTAGACCAGGCCGGTCAGCGGCTGGCCCTTGGCGAGCGAGAGCAGCCCCAGGTAGATCACCGATCCGGGCAGCAGCGGGCCGAGCGCGGCGGTGACGTACGGCAGCGAGGAGGCGTAACGGTAGCGGGAGGCGAGCTGGCCGAACAGGCCGACCATGCCGGCCGCGATCCCGGTGGCGATGATCGCGGAGGCGTGCGCCTGGACGGTGAGCACCCCGTACACGGTCCAGCCGATGCCGCCGAACAGGGTGACCGCGGGCAGCACCCGGCGGGAGGTCTGCAGCAGCATGGCGAAGAACAGTGTCAGCGCCATCGCGGCGGGCAGTTGCAGGGCCGGGAAGGGCTTGATCGCGAAGGTCTGCTCCGGGTGCAGCGAGGCGCTGAACTTGACGCCCACGTAGAGCACCAGCAGCACCCCGAGGACGATGCCGACGACCAGGTAGATGACCTCCAGCAGCCGGGCGGCGGCGGTGATGTAGAAGCCGGTCAGGCCATCGGCCACGGCTGCGACCAGGGCCCGGCCGGGCAGCAGCGCGAACAGCCCACCGGTGATCACGACCGAGCCGCGCAGCTGGCTGTCGCCCAGGGTGAGCACCACGCCCAGCGCGGCGGCGGGCATGGCGGCGACGACGAACTGGTAGAACTCCGGCAGCTCCCGGGTGGCCAGGGCCCAGGCGAGCCGGTCGCCGATGACGGCGGCGACGAAGGCGGTGACGAAGACCAGCCAGGCCTGCGGGTCCGCCCGGCCGCCGACGAGCAGGGTCGCCGACCCGGCGAGCAGTCCGGTGGCGACGGACAGCAGCCAGCCCGGGTAGGGATGCCGGTTCCGGCGGATCTCGGCGAGCCGCCGGTAGGCGTCCTCGACGCTGGCGTGCTCGCCGGTGATGTCGGCGACCAGCCGGTAGACGGAGGCCAGCCGGGTGTAGTCGGAGCCCCGGCGGCGCACCACCCGGGAGGCGGTGACCGGCGGATCCACCAGCGAGGGCTGGTAGCTGATGGAGATCAGCGTGAAGGTGACCTGCGGCTCGCAGCGGTCCAGGCCGCAGGCGTGGCTGACGCCGAGCATGGCGGCCTCGACGTCCTCCGCGCTCTCGCCGCTGGCCAGCAGCAGCTCGCCGATACGGAGCGTCAGGTCGAGGATGCGGGGGACGTTGCGCACCACCTCGGCGGGTTCGGGCGCCGAGCTGCGCTCGAAGGCCGGGCGCTCGGACATCGGGGTGCGCAGCAGCGTGCGCATCCGGTCCGGCCAGGGCGCGGCGCCGGGGGCGCCGACGCGCAGCAGCGACACCGGTATCCCGGCGGCCGGGGTGTAGCCGAGGGTGGACCACTCGTCCTGGTCGGTCTCGGCGCCGGGCGTGGCCTGTTCCAGCGAGGAGGGCGTGGTCCCGCCGCGTTCGGCGGGGCCGAGCAGGCCCGGCGTGACCGGACCCCGGGATTCGTCCCACTCCCTGTCGTCGGGCTTGTCGTCGGCCCGGTCGTCGGCCCGGTCGTCATCTTTGTCGAAGCCCGCGTCGAAGCCCTCGTGGTCCTCCGCGTCCTTGGGCGTACCGCCTGGATCTGGCCTGCTGCCCTCGGGCACCCGTCTACTCCTCGCCGAACCGACCGTCTGCTGCGGTCTCCACCTTGCCCGAACGCACGGGGCCGCGCATACCCGGTTCCGCCGTCCATCGCCGCATGTCAGCACCGACCCCCTGGTCAATCCTGGATTGACGGTAGAGGCCCGGAACGACAGGGCGACGCAACGGTCACCGACCCCATATGGGGGATATTTACCAGTCGAGATGGAACTATGTCGACTTGTTAGTGAATGCTGGGCATGCGACGTCAGGATCGGCGGACCGGGCCGGCCAACCCTCCGCCACCACCCCACCTTCACTCTCAGGGAGATCGCGTGTCCCGTATGCGCACCTTCGCGGTGTTCACCGTGCTCGTGGCACTCATGTGTCTGGGCATCGGCACCGCCTCGGCGGACGGCAACGCCGCCGGCGCCGGGCAACAGTCCAACGCCGGCATCGTCAGCAACCAGAACTCGGGCGGCCGGGGCGGAGCGGTGCACGGCAACGCCGTCACCATGCAGCAGACCGGCACCGGCGGTGGCGCCTCCAACGCCGACAACGCCGCCGGGATCGTCGGCGACTCGGGCACCCTGGGCAGCGCCCAGCGCAACAGCGACCGGACGGCGATGGATCTCTACTACTGACGCCTGCCCTCGGCAGCTCGCGGAACCGGCCACCGCGACGCCACCCCGCTCTACCAGCGCCAGAGCGGGTGGGTGGGCGGACCGGGAAGGGTCAACCCAAGGGCCACCAGGGGCCGACAGCGGATGGGGCTGTCGGCCCCTCCCCCTGTCCAGCTCCTGCTCCCCCCGCTCCCCCGCTCCCCGGACACCGGCACTGCGGACACCGGATCCGCGAACACCGGCTCCGCGGACACCGCTGCTGTGGACATTCGGCGCCGTGGCGTCAGCCGTGGTGGCGGACCACCACGAAGGCGTCCAGGGACGGATCGTAGTGGTCGTGATGCGGAACTCCGGTGGCGTTGGCCTCCTGCCAGGCCCGGTGCAGCGCCCTGCTGGCCGGGCCGTCGCCGGAGTAGGTCGCCACGACCACGCCCCCCTGCGGCGGGCAGAGCCGACAGGTAGCGGTCTCGATCATCGTGCTCGTCATCGCGTACTCCCGTTCTCGTGCCGTACGGGACGGCCGCGCGCCCCTGCTCGGTTCCCGGATCGCACCGGAGGCGGTGACGAACCAACGACAGACGGTAGCCGCTTCCCCCGGCGGACGGACAGCCGCGCTGGTGGCAGCGGCCGCTGAGGGCGGCTCAGCCCGCCGCCAGCAACGTCCGCCCCAGCCAGTCGCTTCCGTCCCGCACGCCGGGCAGCGCGAAGAAGTACCCGCCACCGGTCGGCGAGATGTAGTCCACCAGTGGCTCGTCGATCAGACGGGTCTGCACCGCCTCGAACTGCCGGACCACGTCCTGCTGGTAGCAGCAGAAGGCCAGGCCCATGTCGAGGTTGCCGACGCCGTCGATGCCCCGGTCGTAGTTGAAGCCGCGCCGCAGGATCCGCGAGTCGTCGGTCTTCGCGGTACGGGGGTTGGCGATGCGGATGTGGGCGTCCAGCGGGATGGCCGCACCCTGCGGGTCCTTGGCGTAGTCGGGGATGTCGGTCTCGTTGGCCCCGTCCAGCGGCGCCCCGGTGTCCTTGCGGCGGCCGAACATCTTCTCCTGCTCGGTGAGCGAGACCCGGTCCCAGAACTCCACCAGCATCCGGATGATCCGCAGCACCTGGTAGCTGCCGCCGGTGGCCCAGGCCGGTTCCCCGTTGCCCGCGTCCACCCACACCAGGCGGTCCATCTCGCGGGCGGAGCCGACGTCCGGGTTGGCGATGCCGTCCTTGAAGCCCAGCAGGTTGCGCTGTGCCCCGCTCGGGCGCGGGGTGTTCTGGAAGCCGTCGATGCGCCACTTCACCTGCATCAGCCCCCGGGTGTGCCGGGCGATGTCGCGCATCGCGTGCAGCACCGTGTCCTGGCGGTCGGCGCAGATCTGCAGCGACAGGTCGCCGTGGCACTCGGCGGCCTGCAGGTTGTCGTTGGGGAAGGTCCGCATCGGGCCGAGCCTGCGCGGCTTCTGCGCCGCCAGCCCGTAGCGGCCGTCGAACAGGGACGCGCCCACGCCGACGGTCACGGTCAGGTTGTCGGTGGGGACGACCGGGCCGAGGATCCCGTTGTCGGCGGGCGGCGCGCCGACGCCCAGGTCCGGCGGGGTACCGCCGCTGGTGAGAGACCGGATCCGGTCGGTCAGCGTGCGCAGCAGCTGCTCCAGGCCCTTGCGGTCGGGGGCGATGACGGTCATCGAGAGGAAGGCGGCGAAGGCCGGGGCCGGGGTGGTGATCCCGGCCTGGTGCTCGCCCTGGAACGCCACCGACCCGCCGGTGCCGTCGGAGCCGTTGCCCGCCGCCGCGGCCGGGGTCGCGGTGAGGGTGCCCGCACCGATCGCCCCGGCGGCCACGGCGGCGCCGACGGCGCCCGCGCCGAGAGCGGTCTTCACCACGGTGCGACGGGAGGTGCCGAAGCCGAAGGGGCAGCTGCCGGCGGCGGGGGCCGCGGGACCCGGGCCCGGGTCGGAGGGGGATACGGAGTCGGTCGAGGGCTGGTGCTGAGCAGTCATCAGGCGGACTTCCGGATCTCAAGAAGGTCGGGGACGGGGGCGAGGTCTTCCAGCAGCTGGCCGACGGCGCCGTTGAGGGTGGTGCGGGTGTCCGGGTCGAGTTGCTGCACCGGTGTCCAGCCGCCGCCCTGGTGCGCGGTGTTGAGCAGAGCGGTGACGCGGGCGATGTCCGCGTCCACGGTGGCCAGCAGGGACGGGCTGCGCTTGGCGATCAGTGGGCGCAGCACCGCGAGCAGTTCCTGGGTGCCGGTGAGGTTGGCCTGGGCGGTGGCCAGATTGCTGCCGCTGCCCTCGTCGGTGTCGGCGGTGAGCTCGAACTGGAGCGTGTTCTCCAGGATCTCGTGGGTCCGCAGCGGCAGGTCGGTCGGGTCGAAGTCCTGGGTGGGGAAGGCCTTCTGCAGCCCGGTCACGTCGCTGAGCAGCCGGCTGCCGACGGGGGCCAGGCTCTGCGCCGACCCGCCGTGCCACAGGCCGTACTCAAGGCGGTGGAACCCGCTGAAGTCCGGGTCCTGGACGCCGCCCGGCAGGCCGTCGGCCCGGCCGTTGATCTTCTTGTCGAAGTCGGAGAAGGTGCCGTAGGCCGCGCCGAGGGAGGAGTACTGGAGGTGCGCGGTCAGCCAGTCCGCCTTGGCGGCGGTGAGATCGCCGCTGTCGAGGTCGCTCGTGAGCTTGGCGGTCTCGGTGGCCAGGACGGCCAGGCCGGCGTTCACATAGGCCTTGTAGGAGGCCAGCGGGGCGTCCAGGTCCGAGGCGGCCAGCGGCAGTACCGCCTTGGCGACGGCGCCGCCGCCGGAGACGTGCACGGCGGCGGAGGTGACGGCGGTGCCGCCGGTGGGGACGCAGCGCCAGGCGTACTCACCGCTGCCCAGGGTCGCGGTCAACGCGCGGGTGGTGCCCGGGGCGAGGCCCTCGATCTCGCCGTAGACGGCGTTGCTGGAGGGGTCGATCAGGTAGACCTCCGACGTCTGCTTGCCGGTGTTGTGCATCTGGAAGGTCTGCTGGCCGGGCTGCGGAGCGGTGAAACCGGCCCCGCAGGCGGTCGGTGACACGGAGACGGTCGCGGCGGCGACGGGCTTGCCCCCGCTGGCCGAGATCACCGCTGCCGCGGCCACCGCGGGAACGGCCACGACCGCGGTCGGCACCACCCACCGCCGCGCACGCGCCGCCCCGCCGGGGCGCCGTCCGGCGACGGGGGCCCGCTCGGCGGCGGCGGTCGGCGCGGCAGCAGGCTCAGCGGCGGCGGGGGTCGGCGCGGCGGCGGCGGTCGCGGCGGCGGCGGTCGCGGCGGGGGTCGCGGTGGGGGTGCGGAGGCCTCGGACGAAGAGGGTCATCACGATGGCGAGGTAGGCCGCGTAGGCGGCGATCTGCAGCCAGGTCATCTGCGTGGTGAGGTTGAACACGCCCTGCACCAGGGTCGCGTACCAGGAGTTGGCGTCGACGCTGCCACCGAGGTCCACCGCGAAGGCGTGCGCCCCGGGCAGCACGCCGCCCTCCTGCAGGTCGCGCAGCCCGTAGGCGAGCACCCCGGCGGCGATGACGATCAGTCCGGCGCCGGTCCAGGTGAAGAACCTGGTCAGGTTGATCCGCAGGACCCGCCGGTAGAGCGCCCAGCACAGCCCGGTCGCCAGGACCAGGCCGACGGCCGCGCCGATCAGCGGTCCGGTGGTGCTGCCGGCCGTCTGCGCGGTGGTCCAGATGAACAGCGCGGTCTCCAGCCCCTCCCGGCCGACCGCGAGGAAGCTGGTGAGCACCAGCATCCCGGCGCCGACCGCCAGCGCCGCGTTGACCTTGTCGCGGATCTCGCCGGAGAGATTGCGGGCGTTGCGTCGCATCCAGAAGACCATCGCGGTGACGAAGGCGACCGCGATGATGCTGAGCGCTCCGCCGAAGGCCTCCTGCGCGGTGGTGGGGAGACTGTGCGCGGTGAAGGTCAGGACAGCACCAAAACTGAGGGAGAGTCCGACGGCGGCCAGCACCCCGGTCCACACCTGTGGAAGCCGATGTTTCTGATCGGAGCGAACCAGGGTAGCCACCAGGATGGAGACGACCAGTCCCGCTTCGAGCCCCTCTCGGAGCCCGATCAGGAAGCTGGGAAAAGCGTCGTCCCACATGGCGTGAACCCCTCCGCTGGATCAAGTTAGCTTAGGCATACCTTAGTGAGCCGACCCTAAGCCGTCCAGGCCGGGGTCCGGACATGCCGGAGCCCGGCCCCGCAGAGCGGGACCGGGCTCGACTGACAGAACGTCAGCAGTCAGCGCACATGTACGGAGACGGGCGCGGAGGTGCGGTCCACGGTCCGGCGGTGGTGGCTGCCCACCAGGCCGATCAGTTGGGCGCGGAACTCCGCGGTGCCCCGGCGGGTCGCCTTCACCGTGACTGCGAGATGCCCGGCGGAGGCGCAGCTCAGCTGGGTCCAGCCGCCGCCGTTGACCCGCTCGTCGATGCAGAGCTGGATCGGCGCGCCGCCGAAGTCGTCGGTGGCGCCGGCCGCCGTCACCTGGATGGAGCCGTAGTGCGCCACCGAGTGGCTGCGGACGCCGACGGCCAGATTGGACTTGGCGGAGGCGGCGGTCGCGCCGGCCACCAGCCCCCCGGTCAGAACGGCGGTGGCGGCGAGGGTCGCGCCGAGGCGACGGGCGGTGCTGGGCAAGGTCTCCCCCTGGGACGAGTGATACGCGGTGCAGGCGCACGGTACCGACTGCATCGGCCGCACCACCAGCTCTGCCCCTATCGACACACGGCGAACCTCGACGGTTCCCGACTGCCCAGCATCCACGCAGAGAGCACGCAGAGAGCACACAGCGGCAGCACAGCGAAGCCGGCCCGCGACCGTGCTCAGGCGGCGGTCGGGCGGAACCTCGGACGGAGCTCGCCGTCGCCGCCGGCCACCTCAAGACGCACCGGGGCCCCCGGCCACAGCTGGTGCGCCGGAGCGGGGGCCAGCCGGGCGTTCATCCGGAAGCCCTCGTCGAGCTCGACCACCGCGCTGCACTCGGCCGGCGCCGCGGCGGAGGGCAGCGCCATCCGGTAGATCCGGCCCTGGCCGCTGCTCCGCTCCCAGCGGAAGTCGGTGCCGCCGCAGGTCACGCAGAGCAGACCGACCTGCGCGGAGCGGCTGGCACACCAGCGGCAGCGCCGGTACCGCAGCTCGCCCCGGGCCAGACCGTCCCGGTAGACCTCGACCGGGTCGAGGGCGGAGGCGTCGATCAGAGAGGCGTCGACCGGAGAGGCGTCGATCAGATGGTCGATGGGCATGGCGAAGGCTCCTGCACGGGTCCGCAGCTCGAACGATCGTTAAGTTACGGATGCCCGTCGTCACTGTCCAGCCCCATGAAGTGATGTGACGGACGCCATCCGACGGGTCGGAACGGCCGTTTCCCCGCTAGAATCTGAACGATCGATCAGTCATCACAGCAAGGACGGCCCCATGCCCGTGCGACCCTCGGGACAGAACGCGCTGCTGCAGGCCGCCCGCCAGGAGTTCGCCGAGCGCGGCTACGGCAGCGCCTCGATCCGGGACATCGCCCAGCGCGCCGGAATGAGCCTCTCGGCGATGTACCACTACTACTCCGGCAAGCAGGACCTGCTCCACGCGCTGCTCGAAGAGGGTATGGACACCTACTTCGCCGCCTGCGCGGAGGCGCTGGCGGCGGTCGGCGACGCGCCGGCCGACCGGCTCTCGGCGGTGGTCGCGGCCACCACCCGGTTCCGGGCCGAGCATCCGGCCCGGAGCAACATCGTGCTGTCCGAGGAGCGCCACCTCACCCCGGAGACGCTGGCGCACTTCAGCCGGCGTCACGCCGAGGCCTCCAACCTGTTCCGCCACGCCATCGAAGCCGGCGTGGCGGCGGGGGTCTTCCTCACCCCGTACCCGGACGAGGCACGGCGAGCGGTGATCGCCATGTGCAACGCCGTCGCCCAGTGGTTCCGCCCGGACCGCGAGCTGAGCCTGGACGCCCTGGTGGACCGGCATGTGGAACTCGCGCTGACGATCGTCGAGTACCGGCCGCAGCGGTCCTGGTCCGGCCGGACCCCCTGAGCCGGACCCTCTGCCCCGAACCCTCTGGGCCGGTCAGGCCTGACCGGCCTGCTCGGCCTCCTTGCGGACCTCGTCCATGTCCAGCGCGCGGGCCTGCTTGATCAGGTCCTCCAGGGCCGGGGCCGGCAGCGCGCCCGGCTGGGAGAAGACCACCGTGCGGTCGCGGATGATCATCAGTGTCGGGATGGAACGGATCTCGAAGGCCCCGGCCAGCTCCTGCTGGGCCTCGGTGTCGACCTTGGCGAAGACCAGGTCCGGGTTCTCCTCGGCGGCCTTCTCGTACACCGGGGCGAACATCCGGCACGGGCCGCACCAGGAGGCCCAGAAGTCGACCAGCACGAAGCCGTTGTTCTCGACGACCTCGTTGAAGTTGTCCTTGGTGAGTTCGAGGGTGCTCATGCCGCGCTGCCTACTCTCCTGAGAAGGGGATGCCTGCGAGAGGCGGATCTCCGGGCCTACTGCCGCCCATAACGGGCGGGGCGGCCGCGGTTATTCCACCGCACGCCCCGCCCGGCGGCATCGCCGGCGGACAACCCTAGTCCAGGCCGAGGACCGCCGACAGGCCGTCCGGCCCGGTGCCGACCTTGCGGTAGGCGGAGGCCAGCAGCCGGCTGGCGGCCTTCTCGGTGATGTCCAGCTCCTGCGCGATCCGCTGGGTGGGCACGCCCACGGCGGCCAGTTCGGCGACGGCGCGCTCCTGCTCGTTGAGCACCCGCAGCGCGATCGCGTGCAGCCGGTCCGGGCTGGTGCCGGAGGCCTGCAGTTCGGCCCGGCCGCGGATCACCAGACCGTCGGCACCGCACTGCGCGGCCAGCTGGATGCCCTGCTCCAGGGCGTCCGCCGCCTCCCGGGGACGGCCGGCCCGGCGCAGCGCGGCACCCAGGTCGACCAGTGCGAGGGTGTGCTCGTAGGCGGCCGGCGACTGACCCAGCCGTTCCACGGCCTGCCGCAGCAGGCCCACCGCCTTTCCGGGTTCGGCGACCGCCGCGCACCAGCGCAGCGCGGTGCCCACCGCCGAGTTGGTGCCGATCCGCTCAGCGCGCTTGAGCGCCTCCGCGGTCAGCGCCCTGGCCCGCTGCGGGTCCTCGTCGGCGATGGCGACCGCGAGCGGCCCCGACCACGGCGCCCACACCGTGTAGTGCCAGTCCTTGGCGTCCAACTGGCGCCCGGACTCCTCCAGTTGGATCGCGGCCTCCTTCCTCCGGCCCTGCGCCAGCAGCAGCCTCCCGTACAGGGTGGGCGCGTCGGGGACGACCATGACCGGCGGGAACGGCGGCTTGAAGGAGTAGTCCTCGGCGAGCTGCACCGCCTCGTCGAGCTGACCGCGCGCCATCAGGGTGTCGCAGAGCGCGGCGACGATGTCCCACTGCAGCGGGGTGTTCCGGCCGAGCCGGTCGGACTTGCGCAGGGTGTCGCGCAGGAAGTTCTCGGCGTCGTCGAGCCGGCCCCAGCGGCACAGCGCCAGCCCGCGCATGAGGTTGACGAAGGCCAGGTGCCCGCCGCTCCAGCCGGCCACCTCGTACTCGTCGGCGGCCTGGTTGAACAGCGCGATGGCCAGGTCCAGCCGGTCGTTGTAGATGTACGTGAGGCCGATCAGCACCGGGATCTCAAAGCCCCACACGGTGTTGGTCCAGCCGATGCCCTCGGCGAGCCGCCCCCGGTCGAAGGCCCGCTCGGTGAGCGCGAGCACCTGTGCGGACTCCTCGCCGCGCAGGGTGAGGTCGAAGGCCCGCATCACCCGGACGGCCCGGGATCCGGAGTCGGTACCGGTCAGGGACTCGGAGAGTTCCGCGAGCCGCCGCGACCGCTCCAGGCCGTCCGGCTCCTCGCGCAGGAAGGCCCGCCACATGAAGTACGCGGCCTGCAGCCGGGTACGGCCGAGCCCCGGCTCGGTGCGGGCCAGCTCGACGGCGGTGACCTCGGCCGCCTCCGCCATCTGGTTGCTGTGGCCGAGGGCCTGGCCGAGCCGCAGGGTGGCCTGTTCGCGGAGCTCCGTACTCAGGCCGGGGCTGGCCTCCATGGCGGCGCGCAGGTGGTTGATCGTCGCCTGGAGGTCGGTGAGCAGCGCGGAGCAGCCGAGTTCGAACAGCACCTCGGCGCGGTCCTCGTCGGCCGGGGGCTCCTGCAGGGCGCGCTCCAGGCAGCGGCGGGCGGTGTCCGGGGCGCCGACGGCGAGGTGCTCCCTGGCGGCCTGCCGCAGCTGGCGCACCACCAGCTGGTCGTCGTCCGGATACAGCTCCATCAGGTGCCGGGAGGCGGCGGCCATGGAGCCGCCGTTGTCGATGACCTCCGCCGCGGCCTTGCCGTGCATCGCGGTGCGGATGTTGGGGAACAGCATCGACTGGTAGATCGCGGTGGCGATGGTGGGGTGGACGAAGCCGAGCCCGATCCGGCCGTCCGGCAGCGTCTCGTCCTTGATCAGGCGCTCCTCGCGGAGCCACTGGATCGCGGTCGCCGCGGCGGACGGGGTGATCACGGCGACCCGCGCGGCGATGTCCGGGTCGATGGCGTTGTCCAGCACCGCGAGGGCGTAGGCGAAGCGGTAGGTGTCCGGGCCGTACTTCTCCAGCCGCCGGGCGATGGCCGGACCGCGTCCGGCCGCGACCAGTTCGCGCAGTTGCCCGGCGTTCTCGTTGATCGGGGCGAGCTGGCGGTCCTTGAGCTTGGCGACGAGAGCGCCCAGCTCGTAGGGGTTGCCCGCGGTGATGGACCAGCACTGGCGGCAGAACATGTCGTCGGCGTCCTCGCCGAGTTCGTTCCGGACCAGCTCCTCCACCGCGGCCGGGCTGAGGTCGTGCAGTTGCAGGATGCAGCCGATGCTGTCCGGGGCGAGCAGCGGCTCGGCCTCGGACGGCATCTCCTCGGGCCGGAAGGCGGCGGCCAGCAGCACCGGCAGGCCCGCGACCCGGCCGGTGGCGAACGAGGTCAGCCAGTTCAGCGACTCGATGTCGGCCCAGTGCACGTCGTCCACGATCACCAGCAGCGGGCCGTTGCGGACCGCCAGTTGGCTGACCATCCAGTCCAGCGCGTCACGGACACCCTGCGGGTCCGAGGGGGCGTTCACGGTCGGGGCGACCAGGCCCAGTGCGGGCGCGACCAGGTCGTACTGGGACGCCTCGATGAGCTCGGTGCGGCCCCTGTCGTCGAGCTTGGCCAGTGCGGGCTGCAGCAGTTGCCGCACCACATGGAAGGCGGCCTCGCGGGAGCGCTCACCGCCCCTGGCGTAGAGCACCGTGCACGGCTGCTCGCGATCCACGGCCGACCGGCGGAGCTGGGCCAGCAGACTGGTCTTGCCGATACCGGCCGGACCGCTGTAGAGCAGCATCCCGCCCAGGTCGGTCCTGCCTCTGCGATGGCCTTCGCAGAGCGCGTCCAGCGCCTGCTCGGCCTGCGCCGTGAATTCTTCCCGCTCGTACAGCCCGCGCCCAGTCACCGCATGCGCTCCGTCCGTCGCCGTCTGCTCCGAGGTTATCCAGCAGTGGCCAGATGGGGGAGGAGTATCCGCAAAGCGGCTGGGGGAGCGTTTTCGCCATCTCTCGTTGATACTTGAACACATGACCGAAGCGACACTGCCAACAGACGATCAGTTCGGGTAGCGTCGCTGGCACTTGGGCGCGGTGGGGGGCAACTCGCCGTGTCCGGCGCGTGGCACGGAGAGGAGGAATTGACTGTGGAGCTCACCATACCCTTCCCACAGCGGATCAATCCGCACCGGGATGCGGCCGCAGGTCACAACCTCAGCTGGCTCCAAGCGCACGACATGCTCCGGGGCAGTGAGGCGATCGACCGCTACACCAGCTGGAACCTGGCCGACCTGGCGGCATGGAGCTTTCCCGACGCGAGCCCGGAGGAACTCGTGCTGGCCATGGACCAGCACGCGTTCTACTTCCTGTTCGACGACCAGTTCGACAGCGAGCTCGGGCTGCACCCGGTGGAAGTGGCCGACGTCTGCGCCCCGCTGATCGAGATAGCGGCCTCGGACCCGGAACGGACCACCCCCCGCCGGCACGGCACGCCCATCATCTCGGCCTTCGCCGACCTGTGGCGGCGTGGCTGCGCGGGGATGTCGCCGCGCTGGCGGGCCCGCGCGTCGTACCACTGGGAGTGGTACTTCGCGGCACATCCCAATGAGGCACTCGGCCGGGCGCTGGCCGCCGAGGCCCGGCGGGACGGCACCGACGGCGAGATCCCCGGACTGGACGCATATCTGATGCTGCGTCGGGGAGCCTCCGGGGTGGAGACGGTGCTCGATCTGATGGAGCGCATGCTGGGCGAGGTGCCCGCGGTCGCCTTCCACAGCCCGGAGTTGCGCCAGATGCGCCAGCTGGCCGCGGACGCCCCCGCCACCAGCAACGACGTCTGGTCGTACGGAAAGGAGGCGGCCCGCGGGGACGTCTACAACCTGGTGGTGGTGCTGCAGCACCAGCAGCAGTGCACGCTGGCCGAGGCGGTCTCCGCGGTGCTGGCGCAGGCGCAGTGGATGATCGACGAGTTCGTCCGGCTGTCGGAGCGGGTGCCGGAGCTCTGCGAGCGGCTGGGCCTGCGCGGCGCGGAGCGGCGGGCGGTGGAGCGCTACCGGGACGGCATGGGCTCCTGGATGCGCGGCTACTTCGACTGGGAGCACCGGACGGTGCGCTACCGCCCGGAGGGGACGCTGCCGCCGGACCGTCCCAACTACCTGGAGACGTTGCTGCGGCGGCGCTGGTAGCCGCCCCGGCACCACGACGACCGGCCTCTGGACATCCAGCCCAGGGGCCGTTTCGGCGTACCCTGGAGGGTCAGGGCCCCCGTTCGGGAGGATGCCATGACCCACCACCAGTTCCACGTCGACCAGGCGGGGCACTCGATCACGGTCAACCTCCGCAGCGGACATCCGCCGGAGATCGAACTGCTGGTCGACGGCAAGGAGCTCGACTACCACCACGAACGCCTGGCGGACAGCGTGACACTGACCGGTGAACTGCCGTCCACCCCGCCGCAGCCGTTCTCGGTCCGGGTCGACCATGTGCACCACCGCGCCCGGCGCGCGGTCTGCACCCTGATCACGGACGTGGACGAGCGGGTCATGCCCGAACGGGCCATGGCCTGACCGCGGCCCCGTCCCGGCCGCCGGCGTCCCGGCCTCGCACCACCCGCGCCGACGGAGGCGAATTCGCCTCCGTCAATTCGTCATGTCCATGCGCGTCGGGAGCCGTTATCGCACCGCGGGCGTCCCTGGCAAGAAGGCGATAACCCCCGGATAAACGGTCCGTCTAGCTTCGGGAAGCAGACAGGACACACCTCTGGAGGGGGTGCCGGATGGACTTCAGCATTCTGGGGCGCGTGGAAGCAAGAAACACCGGTGGGAGGGTCGCATTGTCCGGGTCGAAGGTGCACACCGTGCTGGCCACGATGCTTCTCGCGGAGGGGAGGGTGGTCTCGGACACCCGGCTCAGCTCGATGCTCTGGGGGTGGGACCCGCCCGCCACCGCCAGTGCCCAAATTTACACTTACATGTCACGACTACGCAGATATCTCGGCCTTGAGGTCGAGATCGTCCGGCGGCCGCCCGGGTACGTGCTGAACGCGCCCGGCTCCCGGATCGACGTCGAGGAGTTCGAGCGACTGGACCGCCTCGGCCGGGAGGCCCTGCGCGAGCGCCGCTACCCGGAGGCGCAGTCGCTGCTGCGGGAGGCGCTGCGGCTGTGGCAGGGCCCTGCCCTGGCCAACGTCACCGAGTTCATGCAGGAGACCGAGCTGCCGAGGCTGGAGGAGGCCCGGATGCTCACCCTGGAGAGCCGGATCGAGGCCGACCTCGCGCTGGGGCTGCACGAGCCGGTCACCGCCGAGCTGACCCGGCTGGTCGCCGAGTTCCCGATGCGGGAGCGGCTGCGGGCGCAGCTGATGACCGCGCTGTACCGGTGCGGCCGCCAGGCCGACGCGCTGAACACCTTCCACCAGGGCCGCGCGCTGCTCGCCGAGCAGCTCGGCGTGGATCCGGGCGAGGCACTGGGCGCCACCTACCAGGCGGTGCTGGTCGGCGACGTCGGCCGACCGGAGGCGGAGCTCACCCGCCGCGCACCGGTGCGCGGCGTGCCGTCGATGCTGCCACCCGCCGAGGACCACTTCATCGGACGCGGGCGCGAGCTGGCCGAGCTGACCCGCAGGCTCACCGAACGGACCGCCGAGGGCGGAGGACCCCGACGGCTGCTGATCACCGGGATGGCCGGCGTCGGCAAGACCACACTGGCGGTGCGCGCCGCCGGTGACAGCGCCGCGAGCTTCCCGGACGGGGTGCTCTTCGCCGAGCTGTGCCACCCGGACGGCACCGCGAAGGACACCGCCTCGGTGCTGCGGCAGCTGCTCCGCGGCCTGGGCGACCCGGCGCCGGAGCACGAGGGAGCGCAGCAGGAGGAGCTGGTCCGGCGCTACCGGGGTCGTACGGCCGGCCGGCAACTGCTGGTGGTCCTGGACAACGCGGTCGGCGACCTGCAGCTGGCGCCGCTGCTGCCGGGCGGGGCGGACGCCGTGGTGCTGATCACCAGCCGGCCCCGGCTGGCCAGGGTGTCCGGCGCGGACACCCTGGCGCTCTACCCGCTGGACGAGGAGGAGGCCCTGGAACTGCTGGCCTCCTCGATCGGCCCGGACCGCCTGGAGCAGGACCGGGACGCCACCGACGACCTGGTCGCCTACTGCGGCGGGCTGCCGCTGGCGCTCTCCATCGTGGCGGCCAAGCTGGCCTCCCGGCCGCACTGGCCGCTGGGCCGGCTGGCGGCCCGGCTGGCCGACCCGTCCCGCCGGCTGGGCGAGCTGTCCTTCGGCGACGTGAACCTGCGCCGGGCCCTGCTGCCCTCGGTCCGCCGGCTCGGTCCCGAGCCGCTGGAGGCCCTGGCCAGGCTCTCCCCGGCCGGCACCGGGACCTTCCCGGCCGCAGCGGCCGCGGAGTGGTTCGGGGTCAGCGAGGACGAGGCCGAGGAGTCCCTGGAGGAGCTGGTGGACGCCGCGCTGCTGGACCTGTCCGCGCTGGATCCGCAGGGCCGGCCGCTGTACCGCTGTCATGAGCTGGTGCTGCTGCTGTCCTCCTGGCTGGGCGCGGCCGACCTGGCCGGGGTGGCCGACACCGCGGCCGCCGCAGGGTGAGCGACCGCCCCGGCCCTGGCGCCGTTCGCGCCGGTCACCAGTTGCGGGCGCGGAACGCGTCCGTGCCGGAGCCCGGCGGGAACGGGGCCAGGGCCGGGCGGATGGTGCCGCGCACGATGCTCCAGGCGTCCTCGACCAGCCGCTCCCGCGGCGGCCGGGGCGTCCTGGCCAGCGCGTCCGCGCAGACCGCCCACAGGGCGGCGACCGCCGCCACCGCCCGGAGCCCGCAGGACTGCCGGACCGAATGGGCACGGGCCCGGCCCACGTCCGTCCGGAAGCCGAGCTCCGCGGCCTGCACCCGCTGGGCCTCGCGGGCGAGTGCCCCGGCCGGGGGCGCGAACAGGGCCGCCCCGAACGGGTGGTCGTACACCTGGCGGACCCAGGTCGCCGTGCGCAGCCGCTCGCGCTGCTCCCAGCCGCCGGGGGCGGCCGGGCCGGGGTCCGCCGCCTCGACGGCGTCGGTCAGGGCCGCGAGGAACGCGGCCAGCTCCTCGCTGCCGGGCTGACCGCCCTGCTCCGTGAGCCGTTCGGGGGATGCCAGGGCGTTGACGTACTCGACGGGCTGGGTGGTCACGGGATCTCGTTCCTTCCGAGCGCACGGATGATCGGGCGGGTTGCGGTGCGGGGCAGTGCGCGGTGCGGGGCAGTGCGCGGTGCGGGGCGGTGCGCGGTGCGGGTCAGGGGGTTCGGTGGAGGCGGACCGGGACCGGGCCGAGGTCGGCCGGGCGGGCCAGCGCGGCGGCGACCGCGTCGGAGAGCCGCAGGTCCTGCACGGTCCACCGGGTGCTGCGGCCGGCCGACTCGTCCCGGACCAGGACCGGCCCCGGCAGCTCCGGGCGGGTCTCCAGGCGGGTCAGATCGGCACCGATCAGGCCCGCCCCCAGCGCTTTGACCACCGCCTCCTTGCGGGTCCAGATCCGGTGGAAGGCGCGGTCGCGGGCCGCCCCCGGGGGCCGGCCGCGCAGATAGCCGCGTTCCGCCGCGGTGAGCACCGAGTCGAACAGCGCCGGGTCCCGGACCGGGCGCAGCGCTTCGACGTCCACGCCGATGGCGGCGCCGGCGGAGACCGCGAACACCCCGCACCCCGCCGTACGGGACAGGCTGATCGACAGCGGCGGCTCCAGCGCCGGCTCGCTGATCCTGGGCGGGCCGTGGCTGTCGTCCGCGCAGCCCCCGCAGGGGTGGCGACCGAGGCCGATCGCGCCGGGATCGACCCCGAGCAGCCCGCCCAGCGCGCGCCGGGCGCCGGCTCTGACCTGAACGAAGGCGGCGACCTCGGATTCGGCCGGCAGGCACAGCGCGCGGCGGAACTCCTCGGTGCCCAGCAGCGCCAGATCGTCGGGGTCGGTCCGTTCCGGCGGCCGCCAGCACCAGACATGGGCCACCGTTCCACAGCCTGACTCGCTGAACGCGCGAGGCCTCGATTCCACCAGGACTACCCCCTTCGCCGTTCGCCGATATCGGTCGCTTATCGTTCCCTTCGAGCGTGCCTGGAGCGCCTACGAACGACCTATACGCAGCGTTCACGGTGGTCACCGGATCGCCGAGGGCGTGCGAACGGGCCCGGCGCGTCTCCGCAGAAGCGCCGGGCCCGGTGCGGGCCCGGGCCGGCGTGCTGACGTCAGGGGTCAGCCGCGGAGCCCGGACCGCGACCCCGGGGGGTACCGGGGTCGTCGACGGCGACCACCCGAATCGCCGTGTCGCCGGTCCCGGTCCGGACGCGGGGGGCGTCCGGACCGGGACCGGGGCTGTGGTCCCCGGCCTCAGGGGGCCGGGGCGGGGGTGTACGTCGGGCCGGGCGGCGCGGTGCCCGCGCCGCCGTCGTCCCGCAGCCCCAGGGCGAGCAACTCGCGCCGGGTCCAGTCGATCTCGGCGGCGAGTCCGGCCGCGAGATCCCCGGCCCGGTCCGGACGGCGGTCGTCCGGCAGCACCGACCAGGTGTAGGTCTCCACCTCGATGTGGTCGGTGAGCGCCCTGGGCCCGCCGAACAGCTGCGCCAGGGTCTCCCGCAGCACTTCGGTGGTGCTGCTCAGCGGCGGCTCCGGCTGCTGGTGCAGCGGTACGTGGTAGTGGATCCGCCAGGGCTCGCGTCCCGGCAGCGCGCCGGCCAGTGCCGGGCCGAGGTCGTCGGCGCCCAGCAGCACCCCGTCCGGGCCCGGCTCCCTGGTCTGGTGCAGGAACCGGGGCTCGGCGAACGGCAGCAGCGCCTCGCGCACCAGGGGGTCCGCGGGCTGTGCGGCCGACAGCGCGGCCGAGGCCTGGAGCTTGACCACCGCGACGCCGGCGTCCAGCAGGCGGGCGACCGCGTCGGCCGGATCCTCGTGCGCCACCGCCAGGTGGCAGCTGTCCAGGCAGAGCCCGATCCAGTCCCGGTCGGTGCCGGCCAGGACGTCCAGCGCCTGCTCGGTGGTCTCCGCCAGGCAGCCGGGTTCGGGCTCGACCGCGACCCTGACCACCCGTCCGGTCTCCTGCTCCAGCCGCTTCAGGCCGAGCGCCAGCTCGTGCAACTGCCGGGCGGCGGCCGCACGCTGTACCCCGCTCCAGGCGGTGCGCCAGGCCAGCGGCAGGGTCGAGACCGAGCCGCGGACCGCGTCCTCGGGCAGCAGTCCGGCCAGCACCCGGGCCAGGTTCAGGGTGTAGTCGAGCCGGGCCGGCTCGGACCAGTCCGGCACGTAGACGGCCCGTTTCACCACCGGGGCGTGGAAGCCCCGGTAGGGGAAGCCGTTCAGGGTGAAGGTCTCCAGCCCGCGCTCGTCGAGCTCACGGCGCAGCCGCGCCACCGAGGCCGGGTCCGCGGCGAGTTGGGCGGCGGTGTCGGCCGGCAGCCACAGGCCCACGCCGAGCCGGTCCGCGCCGAGCCTCCGGCGGACCGGCTCGGCGTAGTCGGACAGCTGGGTGACGATGCCGTCCAGGGTTTCGGCCGGGTGCACATTGGTGCAGTAGGCGAGGTGGACGGTGCTGCCGTCGGTGTGTCGAAGTCGCATGGGTCCCACTCCTACGTCTGTCCCCCGGCCTGACGCCGCGTCCGAGGAGTGCGGACGATCGGGAGCTGGTGGCACGTCAACTCTGCTGCGGTCGCCTATCGGCGCCCTATACGCCGGAGGCCGGGCCGGCCGGCCCGGCTTCCCGCCGCTGCCGCCGTTCCCGGCCTCCGCCGCCGCGCCACCGGATGCGGTGCGCGGCGCTGTACTGGTGCCGCCTGTTCGGCGGTGCGTGCTGGTGCTGTCGTGCTGGTGCGGTGCGTACCGCTGCCGGCTGCGGAGCGCGTCAGGTCCACTCGCCGTTGCCCGGACCGTCCGGAACGGGGACGACGGTGGCGTCGGCGACGGCGGCGTGCCCGCCGATCCGGTGCACGACGGCCGCGTCGGCGGACACCTGCACCGCCGCGATGATCGCGGCCGTTCCGACCAGCGCCACGATGATCCTCTTGAACTTGTTCGCCGCGACCTTGATCCCCCGGTGGAACTGCATGGTCTGACTCTCCCTCGTGGTGTGAGCTGCGCTCTTTCCGACACCGCAGACGCTACGAGGCAGCGGCTTCGGTGCTTTATCGTCCCGGCTTCCCTCACCCCCCACCTGCGAGGGCTCGACCCGAACGGGCGGCCTCGGCCAGGAAGTTGTCCAGCAGCCGCAGCCCGCCCACGGTGCTGATGGACTCGGGGTGGAACTGGACTCCCTCCACAGGCAGGGTGCGGTGCCGAAGCCCCATCAGGTAGCCGTCGTCCTCGGCGTGCGCGGTGCCGAGCAGGGCGTCCGGCAGCGGCTCCGCGACGATGAGGGAGTGATATCGGGTGGCGGTCATGGTGTCCCCGAGTCCCGCGAAGACGCCCGCCCCGTCGTGCCGGACCTCGCTGGTCTTGCCGTGCTTCAGCCGCTGCGCGACGGTGACCTCGCCGCCGTGGGCCAGCGCTATCGCCTGGTGGCCCAGGCAGATGCCGAGCAGCGGCACCCGTCCGGCGAAGGCCCGCACCAGCTCCACGTGCCCGGAGTCGGCCGGATGGCCCGGGCCGGGGCCGAGCACCACCGCGTCCGGCCGGCGCATCACCAGCCGGTCCGGGGGCTCGGTGCGGGACCGGACCACCTCGGTGTCCGCGCCCAGGGTGCGCAGGTACTGGTCGATGATGTGGGTGAAACTGTCGTACGCGTCGACGAGCAGGACCTTCACGGCAGCAGTTCCTCACCGGTCAGCGCCCAGTAGGCGGCGCCCATCTTGTGCAGGGTCTCCCGCCACTCCGCGCGGGGGTCGGAGTCGGCGACGACGCCGGCGCAGCTCTGGGTCGAGTAGCCGGCGCCGTCGTGCACCACGGTCCTGATGCACAGCGCCAGCATCGACCAGCCCCGGCTGTCCACCAGGCCGACCGCGCCCGCGTACATCCCCCTGGGCTGCGGCTCCAGTTCCTGGATCAGCTCCATGGCCCGGATCTTGGGCGCCCCGGTGACCGTCCCGGCCGGGAAGGTGGCGCGCAGCACGGACCAGACGTCCTCGGTGGGCGCCGCCGTCCCGCGCACCGTGGAGACCAGGTGGAACACATGCGAGAAGGTCTCGACGGACATCAGCCGCTCGGTGGCCAGGGTGCCCGGCAGGCAGACCCGGCCGATGTCGTTGCGGCAGAGGTCGACCAGCATGATGTGCTCGGCCCGCTCCTTCTCGCTGGCCCGCAGCACCTCCACCCGGGGCCGGTCCAGCTCCGGATCGCCGCTTCGCGGGGTGGTCCCGGCGATCGGCCGCATCACCACCTGGTCGCCCTCGGTGCGGAACAGCACCTCGGGGCTCGCCCCGATCAGCGTGGAACCGCCGCGCGGCACCAGGTACATGTACGGGGACGGATTGCGTCCGCGCAGCCGCCGGTAGACGTCCAGCGGCCGCAGCTCGGTCTCCACCTCGATCCGGTGACCGATCTGGATCTGGTAGATGTCGCCGACCCCGATGTGCTCCAGGCAGCGCTCCACCCGGTCCAGGTAGGCCGGTTCGTCGATGCTGTCGCGTACCGAGCGCGGTGGCGGCGCGTCCGGTACCGGCGGCAGCGGGGGCAGTGCGGCGACCAGTGCGGCGAGGTCGGCGAGGTCCGCGTCGGCGTCCCGGGGCGGCAGGTCCGGCCCCTCGGCGCTGAGCCGCAGCACGCCGCCGGAGTCCTGGTCGTACCAGAGCGTCTCCCGGAACAGGGTGAGCACCAGGTCGGGTTCCGCAGTCGCGTCGGCTCTGGGTGGCAGCTCCTCCATGTGCCAGGCCGCGCCGTACCCGATGGTGGCCAGGAAACCGAAGGCGTAGGCGTCCGCGGGCCGTCGGGTCTGCACCCGGAACAGCTCCTGGGCGCCCCGGAGCAGCTCCCAGACCTGCTCCGGACGGGCGAGGGCGCGCTCGAAGCTCCGCTCGTGGGCCTGCCCGGCAGCGGCGCCGTCATCGGCGTTCCCGACGGCGCCCGCCACGCGGCCGTTCGCCGTGCCGCTCACGGCGCCGTTCACCGAGCCCGTCAGCGCCGCATCGGCCACCGCGCCCTCGGGCGGGGCCGCTGCGGCCAGGCCGAGCCGGTCGGCGACCACCAGCAGCGCGCGGACCAGCGGGGCCGTGCCGGAGACCGCGATCCGGCCCGGGTGGACCCGCAGTTCGGCCAGGCTCCCCCGGCCCACGATCGAGGAGTCGCCCTCCTGTGCCGGCCCCTCCAGGCTCTCCAGCAGGAACACGTCCTGCTCCCCCCGCGCCAGCAGCGCGGCGTACAGCTGCAGCGGCGAGTGCGGGGCGAGCCGGGTCTCCTCCACCCGCACGGGGAGGGACTGCCGCCCGCCGGCCGGGGCCCGGACGGCGGCGTCGAGCAGAGTGGTCACTGGTGTCTCCTTGGCTCGGCTGGTCTGCCGTACCGGCGCGTCCCGCATGGGCGGTCTCCAGGGAGCGGGAGCGAGGTACTGCCTCCGCACCGTAGGAACCCCCGCTATCCCCGGCCTATGTGCACCGTCGTCGCCCGCACCGACGCCGCCCGCACCGACGTCGCCCGCACTGTCGTGAGGACGCCGTCCCCGAAGAAGTGGCGCCCGCCGGGCGCGGCTCAGGGGGCGCCCGGCGCGGCCGCCACCAACGCGGTCAGGGCCTGCTCCGCACGGTCGCGCCACTGCGGGGCGCCGACCCGGACGAAGACGTCCCGCGCGGCCAGCAGGTTGGTCCTGGCCTCGGCCTCCCGGCCGAGCCGCCCGCACATCTCGCCGAAGACCAGCTGGGTCTGACCCTCGATCAGCTGACTGCCCATTCTGCGGGCGATCTCCAGCGCCTCGACCAGCACCGCCTCGGCCGACTCCGGCGTACCCGCACCGAGCCGGGCCTCGCCCTGGCCGAGCAGCGCGTAGGACAGGCCCATCAGGTCGGACTTGCCCTTGGAGATCGCCGCCACCCGCTGGAACGCCGCTTCCGCCGACTCGAACCGGTCCAGCGCCAGATAGGCCCGGGCCAGCCGGTGCACCGACTGGGCCAGGTTGCGCACCCCGTCCTCGCCCATGCCCTCGCCGATCCTGACCGCTTCCTCGGCCAGCTCCAGGGCCAGCCCCGGGCGGCCCTGGTCGGTCTGCACCTGGGCCATGTTGTTGAGGGTGTGGGCCTCGGAGAAGCGGTCGCCGAGAGCCCGGAAGACGGCCAGCGCCTCCTCCAGCCGTCCCATCGCGGTGCCCCAGTCGCCCCTGACCCGGTCCACGATCGCCAGGTTGCGCAGCGTCATCGCCCGGCCCAGCTCCGAGCCCGCCGCCTGATACAGCCCCAGTGCCGCGTCCAGCTCGGCGACCGCGTCCTCGAAGCGCTGCAGCCGCAGCTGCACCGCGCCCAGGTGATAGCGCATCACCCCCTGGCCGAGGGTGTCCCCGGCGGAGACGGCGGCGGCCAGCGCCTGCTCCGCGCAGCTCCGCCAGTCATCGGTGTAGTTGCGGGTCTCGAACAGTCCGATCATCGAGCCGGTGAGGTCCCAGGCGAGATCGGCCAGCCCGGTCCGGGCGGCCTGCAGCACCACCGCGCGCAGCGAGAGCCGCTCCGCCTCGTACCACTCCAGCGGCGCCGCCAGCAGTTCCTCCAGCAGCGCGGAGTCGATCGGACGGCGCGCCGCCGCGCTGTGCACCACGCTGTAGTCGCCGCCGTACTCGCGGCGGTGCGCCTCCTCGGCGATGGCCAGGCAGGTACGGAAGACCCGGTCGCAGGCGGCCAGCCGGTCGCTCTCGGGCTCCTCCTCCCTGGCCCGTTCGCCGGCGTACAGGCGCAGCAGGTTCTGCAGCCGGTAGCGGAACTGTCCGGTCGCGTCGATGCCGACGACCTCCAGGAACTGCGCGTCCACCAGGTGCTCGATCAACTGCTCCGCCTCCATCACCCCGGTGTCGAGCAGCGCGGCGCCGGTCCAGGCGGTGAAGTCGGGCACGTCGAGCAGGCCCAGGCAGCGGTACAGCTTGGCCGCGTCCCGGGACAGGAAGCGGTAGCTCAGCGCGAAGCTGGCGCGTACCTGCGACTCGCCCTGGCTCAGCTCGTCCAGCCGGCGCCGCTCGTCGCTGAGCCGGGTCACCAGGTGCCGCACGGTCCAGTGCGGCTTGGAGGCCAGCCTGGCGCCGGCGATCCGCAGCGCCAGCGGCAGCCGGTCGCAGAGCTCGGCCAGCCGGGCCGCGTCGACCCTGGCGGTCCTGATCCGCTGCTCGCCGACGATCCGGCAGAGCAGTTCGGTGGCCTCCTCCTCGGGCAGCATGCCCAGGTGCACCCGGGCCTGCGCGGGCCAGGTCACCAGCTGTTCCAGCTGCTCCCGGCTGGTGCCGAGGACGCAGGAGGCGCCGCTGCCCGGCAGCAGCGGCCGGATCTGCGCGAAGGTGCGCACGTTGTCCAGCACCACCAGCACCCGCCGGTCCGCGAGCACGCTCCGGTACAGCGCCACCCGCTCCTCCACCCCCGCCGGGATCTGCTGGCTGGGCACGCCCAGCGAGCGCAGGAAGCGGCTCAGCACCTCGCTTGCGGCGGTGGGTTCGTGCAGTTCGTCGTAGCCGCGCAGGTCGGCGAAGAGCCGCCCGTCCGGGAAGTCCTCGGCGACCCGGTGCGCCCAGCGCACCGCGAGTCCGGTCTTGCCGACCCCGGCGACCCCGGTGATCAGCCCTACCGTCGGCGCCAGTTGGCCGTCCTGCTCGGCGATCAGATGGTCCAGCGCCGCGAGTTCCGACTCCCGGCCGGTGAACCCCGGTACGTCCGGCGGCAGTTCCGATGGCACCACGGTGACCTCGGGCGGCGGCAGCTCGTCCGGAGCGGCCGCGACGACGTCGACCGGCAGGGCGGCCCGGCGGCTCGGCGCGGGCGCGGGGCTGAGCGCGGGGTCGTCCCGCAGGATCGCCTCGTGCAGTTCCTGCAGCACCGGCCCGGGCACCAGGCCCAGCTCGTCGATGAACTGGCGGCGCGCGTCCCGGAAGTTCTCCATCGCCTCGGCCCGGCGGCCGGAGCGGTACTGGGCCAGCATCAGGTGGTAGCGGGTGCGCTCGCGCAGCGGGTGCTCGCGCACCAGCGCGGTGAGTTCCGGCACCAGCTCCTGGTGGTTGCCGAGTTCGAGCCGGACCGCGGTGGCGTCGTCGTAGGCGTTGAGCCGGCACTCCTCCAGCCGGGCCGCCTCGTCCTCGACCAGCTGCCCGGACACCCCGGCCAGCGCGGGCCCGCGCCACAGCGACAGCGCCTGCGCGTAGTCGCGTGCGGCATCGGCGAACCGCTGCTCCCGCACCCCGAGTTCGGCCCGTTCGACCAGCTCGCCGAAGGCGATCGAGTCGACGTCGTGCCCCTCCGGGTGCAACTGGTAGCCCGGGTGGGCGGTGACGATGACCTCCTCGGTGGCCCCCTCCGCCCTGAAGGTCTTGCGCAGCGCGGCGATCACGATCGCCACCTGGGTCCGCGCGGTCGCCGGAGGCCTGCCGTTCCACACCTCGTCGACCAGCGCCTCCACCGGGACGATCCGCCCCGGACGGATCAGCAGCATGCCCAGGATCGTTCGCTGGCGCGCCCCACCGATAGCGACCGCGCGTTCGCCCGCAGTGACCGTCAGTGGGCCCAGGATCTTGAAACTGAGCCGTTCCCCCACCGGACCTCCCAGCCATACTGCCCCGCCCCGAGGCATATGGCATTCACATTACCGGTACAACCGGCGTGACTCGGCGGTGCCCACCGGCAATGTTCCGATGTCCCGAGTGGCACGCTCGGACGAAATGCCAATTCCACGGAGCGGCCGTGACTCCGCAGTGCTGTGACCGTCCGAGACAATCTCACCGTAGCCGGTCAAAAAGGACCCGATGGATAACCGATCGTCACCATCGGCCTGTTCAGCGGGCGTTCGCAAGACCGCGACAGAGAGGTTCACGGGTTCCGGCGATGACGACGGCCATTCCCGGCAAAGCCGCACCGACAACGGCCAGACAGCATCAGCCACCACACACGTCGCAAATGTCCATGCCAATACGAAAGGCGACAAGGAATGCGACCGCATGGCGATATACCGCAATCCGCCCATGTCCACCGGGCCACAGCGGGTCGGACTGTGCACATCGGCGGCTATTTCATCATGTACACGTCTATTCCATCCCGGGCCGCCCCGAGTGGATTCTTACTCCACAGTAACCCGGTGCGACGGCCGCCCGCCGCACCGGCACCCCGGCACCTCGGATGGCCGGATTGCGCCTGTCGTCATTACCGCCGGCGTCCCGCCCGCGACCCGCGCATAGCGTGGGCACAGATTCAGGGTATACGTCCTTGCCAAGGATTCGGCGAAATGCTTCGAATACGTCCGGTGGCACCGGAGCCATATCCCCGCGGTCGCGGGGCGCCGCTCAGTTCGCGCGGATCCGATGACTGACGCCGCGTCAGACCGGATCGGGCCCCGGGCGGAGATCGCCGTCGGCCGCCGGGTCCGGGCTAATCTGCTCGAATGACGACCGAGTTGACGCTGCTGCCACGGGTGGCCCTCCGCGGGCAGGAGATCACCGGACCACGGCTGCGCGGGCTGCTCGCACTGCTGGCCGGGAACCTGCGCGGCGGCTGCAGCGTGGCGCGGCTGGTGGACGGACTCTGGCCGGAGGAGCAGCCGGAGAACCCGGGCAAGGCGCTGCAGGTACTGGTGTCCCGGGCCCGGTCGCAGTTCGGCGCGGAGCTGATCGCCAGTACCGCCACCGGCTACCGGCTCGCCCTGCGCGACGACCAGGTCGACGCGGCCGCGCTGCCCCTCGCCGCCGCCGACTGCGCGCTGCACGCCCAGGCCGGCGACCACGCCGCCGCACTGGCCAGGGCCGAGGCCGGGCTCGCGCTCTGGTCCGCGGACGGCGACCGGGACGGCGGCGGGACCGGCGATCCGGTGGCCGAGCTGCGTGCCGAACGACGGCCGGCGTACTGGGCGCTGGCGCGCAACCGGGCCCTGGCGCTGGCTCGGCTGGGACGCCGGGACGAGGCCGTGACGGCACTGGCCGGCCTGGCCCGCGAGTACCCCAGGGACGAGGAGATCCTGGTCGAGCTGCTCCGCTGCGAAGCGGCGACCTCAGGACCCTCGGCCGCGCTGGCCCGGTTCGAGCACTACCGGCGGACCCTGCGCGACGAGCTGGGCACCGACCCGGGTGCCGCGCTCCGCTCCGTGCACCAGCAACTGCTCACGGCCGAGGCCCCGCTGGTCCGGGCCGGGGTCGCCCACGAGCCCAACGAGCTGCTCGGCCGGGAGCGCGACCTCGCCGCGATCGGCGCACTGCTGCGCTCGTCGCGGGTGACCTCGATCGTGGGCGCCGGCGGGCTGGGGAAGACCCGGCTGGCGAACGCGGTGAGCCGGGACGCCGACCAGCGCGTGGTGCAGTTCGTGGCCCTGGCCGGCATCACCGACGACGGCGATGTCGTCAGCGAGGTCGCCTCGGTCCTCGGCGTCCGCGACTCCCGGCCCGCCACCCTGCGCGGCCCGGCGATCCCCGCCGACCTGCTGGCCGGCGTCGCCGCCGCGCTCGGCCCGGGCCCGGCGCTGCTGGTCCTCGACAACTGCGAGCAGGTGGTGCGCGGGGTCGCGGAGCTGGTTCGGGCGCTGGTCTCGACCACCCCCGACCTGCGGGTGCTCACCACCAGCCGCACCCCGCTCGGGCTGTCCTCCGAGTCGGTCTACCCGCTGCCCGAACTGAGCCCGGCGATGACCGTGGAACTCTTCGACCAGCGCGCCCGGGCCGCGCGGCCCGGCGCAGAGCTTCCGGCGCACGAGGTCCGGGAGCTCTGCCGCCACCTGGACGGGCTGCCGCTGGCGGTCGAACTGGCCGCCGCCCGGGTCCGGGTGATGTCGGTCGCCGAGATCACCCGCCGGCTGACGGACCGGTTCACGCTGCTGCGCGGTGGCGCCCGGGACGCTCCGGAGCGGCACCGCACCCTCCAGGCCGTGGTCGACTGGAGCTGGAACCTGCTCGAACCCGAGGGGCGGAGGGCACTGCGGCTGCTCTCGGTCTTCCCCGACGGCTTCACCGCCGAGGCCGCCCGGTTCCTGCTCGGCGACGAGGCGTCGGGGGCACGCGATCCACTGGAGGCCCCCGATGTGCTGGAGACCCTGGAGGTCCTGGAAAACCTGGCCGACCAGTCGCTGTTGAAGGTCGCCGGCACGCCCTCCGGCACCCGTTTCCGGATGCTGGAGACCGTTCGCGAGTTCAGCGCCGCACGCCGCGAGTCCGACGCCGAGACCGCGCGCGCCACCGAGGGGTTCCTCGGGTGGGTCCGGGCCTACGGCCGGTCGCACCACGACGCGGTGTTCGGCGCCGACCCGGTGCCGGTGCTGGAGCGGGTCCGGGCCGAGCAGGACAACCTGCTGACGGCGCTGCGGCTCGGCCTCGCCACCGGGGACGGCGCCGCCGCGGTGGCCGCCTCCGCCCTGCTCGCGGGCCTGTGGTCGGTGGAGTCCAACTACGCCCGGCTCGGAGTGCTGACCGAGGACATCGGCCCGCTGCTGTCGCACTTCCGACCCGGCCCCGAGGACCTGGAGGTCACCCGGACCGCCGCCGTGCTGTCCACCGCCGCCACCTTCCTGACCCTCGGCCCGAGGGCCGTGCGGGCGCTGGTGGTACTGCGCCGGATGCCCCCGCAGGAGCGGAAGTCGCTGGTCGGCGACATCGCGACGGTGCTGGCAGCGTCCCCGGACGGGCCCGGCCCGGACCACCCGGCCCTGCGTGCGCTCTGCGACGACCCCGATCCGCACCTGGCCGGGGTGGCCAACGTCCTGGCCGCCTACCGCTGGCACAACCAGGGCGAGCCCGAACGCGCACTGGCCGCCGGCCACCGGATCGTGGACGCCTTCGACACTCCGGCCACCCCGCTGATGCGGGTCCTCGCCCTGGGCCTGCTCGGCGATCTGTGCCTCCAGGTCGGCCGGGGCGGGGAGGCGCTGCGCCATCTCACCGGCGCGCTCGACATGATGGAGCGGCTCGGGGACCGCTCCGAGTCGGTCGGGATCCGCTGGGGCATCGTGCTGGCGCACCTTCAGCTCGGCTCGGTGGACGAGGCGGAGCGCTGGCTCGCCCTCGCCGCCGCCGATCTCACCGACGAGGACCCGGGCACCTACTCCTTCGCCCTTGGCGTGCGAGCCGAGATCCTGATCTCCCGGGGCGAGGTGGGGGCCGGGCTGGAACTGTGGCGCGAGGCGGTCGGCCGGCTGACCGACGACCGCTCCCCCGACTCCCCGGTGGACCCGGCGCTGGCGCCCTGGTTGATGGAGTGCCAGGCCGTCACCGTGGTCGCGCACGCCCGGCACGGGCGGCTCGACCAGGTCCGGGGCCTGGTCGACGGCCTGCCGCGGCGGCTCGCCGCGCTGCTCGGCGACCCGCTGGAGCCGTCGCCGTCGCTCGCGGAGTCGCCCCTGTGCGGCACGCTGGTACTGGCGCTGGTACTGGCAGACCTCGCCGATCTGACCGACCCGACCGACCCGACGAACCCGACCGATCGCTCCGAACCCGCCGCCGGGACGGACGCCCGGCGGGCCTGGTGCGCCGGAGGAGTCGCGCTGGCCGAACGCCTGCGCTTCCGCTGCGGATTCCAGCCCACCATGTCGCCGGGCCCGGCCCGCGAGTCCGCCGAGAACGCCGACGGGCCGGCCTACGCGGAAGCCGTCTCCGCCTACGCCGACCTGACCCGCCCCGAACTGTGGAGCACCGCCGTCGCGTTGCTGCAGGAGCGGGAGCAGCAGCGGGGCCCGGAACAGCAGCGGGACACGTGAGCGGCGGGGCAGCGTCTCCGCTGCCCCGCCCCGCTGCCCTGCCGAATTGCCCCGTCGGGCTGCCGTTCAGCTCCCGTCGCGGTTGAAGACCGCCCGGGCCCCGACGAAGCCGACCACCGTCAGCAGCACGCACCAGCCGAGCGCCCAGGCCCCGCTGTGGCCGATCGGGGTGCCGGTGAGCAGGCCCCGGAGGGTGTCGATGACCTTGGTGAAGGGCTGGTTCTGGGCGACCCAGCGCAGCCCCACCGGCATCGTCGACGGGTCGATGAAGGCGCTGCTGAGGAAGGGAAGCACGAACTGGAGCGGCAGGGTGGAGCTGTTGGCGGCGGCCGGGGTCTTGGCCTGGAGCCCGAGCGCGGTCGCCACCCAGGTCAGCGCGATGACCAGGAGCAGGGTGAGGCCGGTCGCGGCCAGCCACTCGACCGGGGTGGCGGAGGAGCGGAAGCCCAGCGCCAGCGCGGTGCCCACCACCAGGACCAGGCTGAGCATGGTCCTGATCACGGAGCCGACGGCCTGGCCGATCAGCACCGACGGCCGGAAGATCGCCATGCTGCGGAACCGGGGGATGACCCCCTCGTTCATGTCGGCGGAGATGCTCACCGAGGTGGCGGCGCAGCCGCTGCCGACCGTCATCACGATGATGCCGGGGATGACGTAGTCCAGGTAGTGGCCCCGGGACCCCCCGCTGAGCTGGCCGCCGAGCACGTAGACGAACAGCAGCAGCATGAAGATGGGGGTCAGGATCGTGGCGACGGTCATGACGGGGTACCGCAGGGTGTGCCGGAAGTCGCGGCGGAGCATCGTGGCGGAGTCACGGACGGCGTAGGTGAGAGTGCTCATCGCTGGCTGCCAATCATGTCGTTGGAGGTGGTGGCCGGGATGGTGCCGCTGATGTCGGTGTCGCCGCTCGTCCCGCTGCCGGTGAGGGCGAAGAAGACGTCGTCGAGGTCGGGGGTGTGCACGGTCAGGTGCCCGGCCCGCACCGACGCCCCGTCGAGCTGGTCGAGGACGGCGCGCAGGGAGGCGACGCTGCCGTCGCTGGGGATGCTGAGGGTCAGCGCGTTGTCGTCCCGGGCTGAGGTGCGGAACACCCGGGCCGCGGCGTCGAGTTCGACCATGTCGGCGAACTGGAGCCGGACGTGGCTTCCGGGGATCAGCCGCTTGAGCTCGGCGGCGGTGCCCTCGGCGACCAGCCTGCCGCCGTCCAGCACCGCGATCCGGTCGGCGAGCTGGTCCGCCTCCTCCAGGTACTGGGTGGTCAGGAAGATCGTGACGCCGTCGGCCACCAGGGCCCGGATGGACTCCCACATCGACCGGCGGCTGCGCGGGTCCAGGCCCGTCGTCGGCTCGTCCAGGAAGATCACCCGGGGGTTGCCGACCAGGGTCATCGCCAGGTCGAGCCGGCGCTTCATCCCGCCCGAGTAGGTCGCGGGGGTCCGCTTGGCCGCCTCGACCAGGTCGAACTGCTCCAGCAGCTGCGCGGCGCGGCGGCGGCCCTCACGCTTGCCGAGGTGGTTCAGGTCCGCCATCAGCACCATGTTCTCCTCGCCGGTGAGGAGGTTGTCGATGGCCGAGAACTGGCCGGTGACGCCGATCGCGGCGCGCACCGCGTCGGCCTCCCGGGCCACGTCGCGCCCGGCGACCGTGGCCCGGCCGCCGTCCGGGCGCAGCAGTGTGGACAGGATCTGCACGGTGGTGGTCTTGCCGGCGCCGTTCGGGCCGAGCAGCGAGAACACCGTGCCCTGCGGGACGTCGATGTCGATGCCGTCCAGCACGACGTGGTCGCCGTAGGCCTTGCGCAGTCCGGCCGCGGTGATCGCGGACGGGGCTGGGGTGGTGGACATGGTCCCCTCCGTTCGTTTCCGTGGCCCCTGCGGCCTCGGCTACGAACACGAGAGTGCGCCCACCTGGATTTGCCGCGGTTTCAGCGCGGTTTCAGCCCCCGAAGCCCGCTGACACCGCGTGTTCCGCGCCCGCCTGTTCCGCGCCCGCCGCGCCCGGGCACGACCGGGCGCGGCGGGCACGGCGGGGCCGCGCCGCTGACCCCTCGGCAGCGGTGCGGCCCCTGTCGCGGCCTGGCCGGGCCCGGGTCAGGCCGGGCGGAGCCAGGCCGCGGTATCGGGGGGCAGCAGGCCGTCGGCGAGCGGCCCGCTGGCGAGCAGCACCCGGCTGTGCTCCGGCAGCGGAGCCGGCCCGGTGCCCAGGTTGACGACGCAGGCGAAGCCGTCGCCGGGTCCACCGCCACGGGTGAAGGCGAGCACTCCGGGGCCGCCGGGGAGCCAGGTCAACTCGCCGTCGCCGAGCGCGGGTTCGTCGCGCCGCAGGCGCAGCGCCCGGCGGTACAGGCTGAGCATGGAGTCCGGGTCCGCCGCCTGCCGGGCGACGGTGAGCGCCGCCCAGGAGGCCGGCTGCGGCAGCCAGGCGGCGACCGGCTCCTGGCGGTCCGGGCTGAAGCCGAACGGTGCGTGCTCGCCGCTCCAGGGCAGCGGGACCCGGCAGCCGTCACGACCGGGGTCGGTGCCGCCGGTGCGGTGGAACATCGGGTCCTCGATGACCTCCGTCGGCAGGTCCTCGACCTCGGGCAGGGCCAGTTCCTCGCCCTGGTAGAGGTAGACCGAGCCGGGCAGGGCCAGACTGAGCAGCGCCGCCGCCCGGGCCCGCCGGGTGCCCAGCCGCAGGTCGGTGCGGATGCCGTGGGCCTTGGCCGCGAAGTCGAAGCCGGTGTCGGCGCGGCCGTAGCGGGTGACCGTGCGGGTGATGTCGTGGTTGGCGAGCACCCAGGTGGCCGGGGCGCCGACCGGCGCGTGCGCGGCGAGCGTGGAGGTGATCACCTCGCGCAGCCGGGCCGCGTCCCAGGGGCAGGTGAGGAAGCCGAAGTTGAAGGCGGTGTGCAGCTCGTCGGGGCGCAGGTAGCGGGCGAAGCGCTCGGGGTCGGGCAGCCACAGCTCGCCGATCAGGGCGCGCGGCCGCCGGTAGGACTCTGCGAGCTTGCGCCAGGAGCGGTACACCTCGTGGAGTTCGTCGCGGTCCACATAGGGGTGCGGGTCGGCGCCCTCGACCAGGTCGGGCAGGGCCGGGTCCTTGACCAGCTCGGCGGCCGAGTCGATGCGCACCCCGGCCGCGCCCCGGTCGAACCAGAACCGCAGCACCTCCTCGTGCTCGCGGCGGACCTCCGGGTGCTGCCAGTTGAGGTCGGGCTGGGCGGAGGCGAAGCGGTGCAGGTACCACTGCCCGTCCGGCAGCCTGGTCCAGGCGGTGCCGCCGAACTGCGAGGTCCAGTTGTTGGGCGGCAGCTCGCCGTGCTCGCCGCGGCCCTCGCGGAACCAGAAGCGCTCGCGCTCCGGCGAGTCCGGACCGGCCGCCAGCGCCTCCTGGAACCAGCGGTGCCGGTCGGAGACATGGTTGGGGACGATGTCGACGACGGTGCGGATGCCGTGCCCCAGTGCCTCGCCGATCAGCCGCTCGGCCTCCGCCAGGGTGCCGAAGGCGGGGTGGATGGCGCGGTAGTCGGCCACGTCGTAGCCGCCGTCGGCCATCGGGGAGGCGTACCAGGGGGTGAACCACAGGGCGTCGACGCCGAGTTCGGCCAGGTAGGGCAGCCGGGAGCGGACCCCCGCCAGGTCTCCCACGCCGTCGCCGTCGGCGTCGGCGAAGCTGCGGGTGTAGACCTGGTAGATCGCGGCGCCACGCCACCACTCGTGGGGTCGGTGCACGGTAGGTGTCTCCTCGGGAGGTGTCAGCCCTTGAGGCTGCCGGCGGTCAGGCCGGACATGATGCTGCGTTGGAAGACAAGGAAGAACAGCACGGTGGGGACCGCCGAGATCGCGGCGGCCGCGATCAGCACGTTCTCCGGCACTCCCAGCGAGAGCGAGTAGATCCCGGCGTTGAGCGTCTGCCTGGCCGGGTCGGGCTCGGCCAGCAGCGGCCACAGGAAGTCCTTCCACACGTTGACGAGCGCGAAGATGGACACCACGCCCAGGATGGGCCGGGACATCGGCAGCACGATGGAGATCAGGGTGCGCAGCGGTCCGGCGCCGTCGACGGAGGCGGAGTCCAGCAGTTCCTGCGGCACGGAGTCGAAGAACCGTTTCAGCAGGTAGATGGTGAAGGCGTTGGCCACGGAGGGGAGCCAGATCGCCCAGGGTGTGTTGAGCAGGTTGAGGTGCAGCAGCGGGAGGTCGAGCACGGTCAGGTACTGCGGCACCACCAGGACCATCGCCGGGATCATCAGCGTGGCCAGCATCAGGCCGAGCACCGCCTTGCCGAGCACCGGCCGCAGCTTGGACAGCGAGTAGGCGGCGGCGACGTCCAGCACCAGCTGGAAGGCCAGCGCCCCGAAGGCGTACCAGAGCGTGTTCAGCAGCAACTGGGCGATGTTCAGCCGGTTCCAGGCGTCGCCGTAGTTGGCTGCCACCACCTGGTGCGGATAGAGGGTGGGCGGGGTGCGGATGGACTCGGCGGTGCCCTTGAGCCCGTTGGTCACCAGCAGGTAGAGCGGCCCCAGGAAGACCAGGGTGGCCAGCAGCACCACCGCGACCAGGACCACCCGGTAGACGGTCCGGTTCAGCTGGACCGGATTGACCAGGGTGCGGGTGCCGCTCATGACTCCAGCCTCCGGTTGACGCGGACGTAGACCACCGAGAACCCGGCCAGCACCAGCAGCAGCATCAGGCCGAGCGCGCAGGCCGCACCGTAGTTGGAGAAGTTGAAGGCGTACTGGTAGATCAGGTAGACCACGGTGGTGGTCGAACCGTCCACGCCCTGGCCGCCGTTGGTGAGCACGAAGGGCTCGACGAAGACCTGCATGGTGGCGACGATCTGCAGCATCAGCATCAGCGAGAGGATCAGCCGGGTCTGCGGCACGGTCACGTGCCAGATCCGGCGCAGCAGCCCGGCGCCGTCGAGTTCGGCGGCCTCGTAGAGCTCACCGGGGATGTTCTGCAGGGCGGCCAGGTAGATCAGCGTGGCACTGCCCATGTTCATCCAGGTGGACGCGACGACCACGGCGACCATCGCCATGTTCGGCGACTGCAGCCAGGCCGAGGTGGGCAGGTGCAGCAGCGAGAGGATCCGGTCGAACAGTCCGTAGTCCGGGTTGTAGAGGTACTTGAACAGCACCAGCGAGGACACCGGCGGCAGCATCACCGGCAGGTACACCAGCACCCGCAGGTAGCCCCGGGCGTGCCGCAGTTCGTTGAGCACGATCGCCACGCCGAACGGCAGGGCGAAGCCGAGCAGCAGCGCCAGCCCGGTGAACTCGGCGGTGTTGCGCCAGGCCTGCCAGAAACTGGGGTCGTTGACGATCTGGTCGAGGTTGTGCAGCCCGACCCAGGTGGTCCGGCCCGCGCGCTCCTTCTGGAAGCTCATCACCACTTCGCGGACCATCGGGTACCAGGAGAAGCAGGCGAAGCAGAGCACGGCGCCGATCAGGAAGCCGTGCCCGGCGAGGTTGCGCCGCACGGATCTGCGCAGCGCCCCAGTGGTGTTCACTGGGCGTTCGCCAGCACCTCGTTGACCTGCGACTCGGCGGTGTCCAGCAGCTTCTGCAGGTCCGCGTTGGGGTCGGTCACGGCGGAGGCCATCGCGGTGTCGAGGATCTTGTAGATCGCCTGCGCGTTGGCGGGCTCGCCGACGCCGGGCACGTTCGCGCTGACGAACGGCGCGAAGGCCTGCACCGACATGGTGGCGTTGGCCGTCTTCAGCTGGGTGTCCTTCGCGGCTGTGGCGCCCTGGAACAGCTCGGGCTCCGGCAGTCCCACGGCCTGCCCGGACGCCTTCGACCTGGGGTAGTTGTACTGCTGTCCCTGGCCCTCGGTCAGCCACAGGTAGCTGAGCAGCTGGACGCCCGCGGTGATCTGGGCCGGAGTGTCCTTGATGTTGAACATGTAGTCGTCGCCGCCGGCCAGGGTGCCGGCCCCGGGTCCGGTGTCGCCGGGGATCGGGCCCATCCCGAAGTCCTCGTAGTGGGCGCCGAGGCTCTGCACCATGTAGGTGATGTCGTCGGGGGCGGCGATGTACATCCCGAGCTTGCCGGCCGCCATCTGCTTCTGCAGGTCGCCCCACTTGTAGAGCTGGGTGGTGCCCATGACCTTGTCGTCGAACCGCAGCTTGTGCAGGTTCTGCAGGATGGCGAGGCCCTGTGCGGTGTTGAACGCGGCCTTCTTGCCGTCGGCGCTGACCATGGCGCCGCCGCGGGCGTCCATCTCGGCGGTGAAGTGCCAGCCGCCGTTGTTTCCGGCGCTGTAGTCGCCGTACCCGGCGATGCCGCCGCCCAGGGCGGTGATCTTCTGTGCGTCGGCCTCGACCTCGGCCCAGGTCTGCGGGGGCTGGTCGGGGTTGAGTCCGGCCTGCTGGAACAGCTTCCGGTTGATGATCAGGCCCATCGAGTAGTTGGTGCGCGGCACCGCGTAGGTCTTGCCGCCGGACTTCATCGCATCCCAGACCGAGGGCAGGATGTCGTCCTTGACCGGCAGGTTCTGTGCGGTGACGTACGGGGTGATGTCGGCGGCCTGGCCGGCGTCCAGGACCTGCTGCCGGTCGGTGAAGTAGGTGTAGAAGACGTTGGCCTCGGTGCCTCCTCTGAGCGCCGCCGTGAAGAGCTCCGGCGTCTCGCAGGGAAAGGTGTCGATGCTCTTCACCGTGATGTTCGGGTGGAGCTTCTCGAAGCCGGCGACGTCGTCGGCCCACTGCTGACGCTGGGTCGGACGGCTGGTGGGCGGGGCGCAGTCGACCGTGATGGTGACCTTCCCGTCGCTGTTGCCGCCGGTGCCGGAACTGCCGGTGGCGGAGCTGGAGCAGGCGGCCGCGGTGAGCGAGAGCGCGCCGACGACCAGCAGCGCTGCGGATCTGCGCATGGGTGGGTGACCCCTTCATGAGCGGAGGGTGGTGGGGAGTGGTGGCCATCACTCAAGCACCGCTGACATCTGAGCACAAGATGTCGACTGAATGACGCAAGAACTGAACATGCTTCCCTCGACATCTGCGGCCCTACCGGGACATCACCCTTGAGCCGCACGATCCAGCCGCAGTCTTCCCGCTCGGATACGCAAGAGATCACTCAGGAGTTGCGGAAATTATGCGAAGTCTGCTCGGAATATTGCGGCTTCGTGTCCTGCGGATTACGGTTCCCACGCGCCGTCCCCCTCGCGCCGTCCTTCGAACCGTCCCGTACGCCCGGCGGCCGCACGTCGCAGCTCCCCGTCCCCGTTCCGCACGTTCGAAGGAGCAGGCTGTTGTTCCAGTCCCTACGCATACTCAGGCGCGCGGTCGCCGTGGCCGGCAGCACCGCGCTGCTGTCCGCCGGTGTCCTGGCCCTGGCAACCCCCTCGGCCTGGGCGGCCGCGACCGGCGGCAGTGGCGCGAGCCTGCCCTACGCCGAGGTGCAGGCGGAGAGTTCCGCCACCGACGGCACCGTCATCGGGCCCAGCTACACCCAGGGCCAGCTGGCCGACGAGGCGTCAGGCCGCAAGGCGGTGACCCTTCAGGGCAACGGCAGCGGCCAGTACGTCAGCTTCACCACCCCGGTGGCGACCAACTCGATCGACTTCCGCTACAGCATCCCGGACAGCTCCGACGGCTCGGTCTACAGCGCGCCGCTGTCGCTCTACGTCAACGGCACGCGACAGCCCGACTTCAGCCTCACCAACGCCTACAGCTGGTTCTACGGCAGCTACCCGTTCACCAACACCCCCGGCAGCAACCCGCACCACTTCTACGACGAGACACACCGGCTGCTCCCCGCCACCTATCCCGCCGGAACCACCTTCCGGCTGCAGGTCGACAGCGGCGACAGCGCGGCCTCGTACACCCTGGACTTCGCCGACTTCGAGCAGGTCGGTCCGGCCCTGGCGCAGCCGGCCGGTTCCGTCTCGGTCACCAGCGAGGGCGCCGACGCCGGCGGCGTCAACGACTCGACCAGCGCCTTCAACGCGGCGATCAGCGCGGCGGGCCCGGGCGGCACGGTGTGGATCCCGCCGGGGACCTTCGACATCCCCGGCCACATCAGCGTCAACAACGTGACCGTGGCCGGCGCGGGCATGTGGTACTCCACGGTCACCGGCTCGGCTCCCGGCTTCTACGGCAACTCCGCGCCCTCGCCCAGCAGCAACGTCCACCTGCAGAACTTCGCGATCTTCGGCAACGTGCAGAACCGCGACGACAGCGCCCAGGTCAACGGCATCGGCGGCGCGATGAGCAACTCGACCGTGTCGAACCTCTGGATCGAGCACGACAAGGTCGGCGCCTGGATGGACGGCCCGATGGACGGCCTGACCTTCAGCGGCATGCGGATCCGCGACACCACCGCCGACGGGATCAACTTCCACGGCGGCGTCACCAACTCCAAGGTGACCAACAGCGACATCCGCAACACCGGCGACGACGGCATCGCGACCTGGGCGGATTCCAGCCTCGGCGCCGACGCCAACGACACCATCTCGAACAACACCGTGGAGCTGCAGCAACTCGCCAACGGCATCGCGATCTACGGCGGCCACGACAACCTGGTCACCGGCAACCTGGTCCAGGACACCGGCATCACCCAGGGCGGCGGCATCCAGGTCGGCCAGCGGTTCACGTCCACCCCGGTCGGCACCACCACCATCTCCAACAACACTCTGATCCGGGACGGCAGTCTCGACCCGAACTGGCAGTTCGGCGTCGGCGCACTGTGGTTCGACGGCAGCCAGGGCGCCATCACCGGACCGATCAACGTGAGCAACACGCTGATCGAGCAGAGCCCCTACGAAGCCGTGCAGTGGGTCGAGGGCACCATCAGCGGGGTCTCGCTCAACAACGTGACCATCGCCGGCACCGGGACCTTCGCCCTGCAGGAGCAGACCGGCGGCGCCGCGAGCTTCACCAACGTGACCGCGACCGGCGTGGGCGCGCCGTCCCCGGTCTACAACTGCGAGGGCGGCAACTTCACCGTCACCGACGGCGGCGGCAACTCGGGCATCAGCGGCACCCCGTACTGCAGCGGCTGGCCGCCCCCGGTCTACCCGCCGTACCCGCCCACCGGCGTCACCGCCGCGCCCAGCGCGCTCGGCTTCGGCTCGGTCGCGACCGGGGCGACCGGCGCCGCGCAGACGGTGACCGTCTCCAACCCGACCGGCACGGCCGCCGCGGTCTCGTCCATCGCCACCACCGGGGACTTCGCGCAGAGCACCACCTGCGGGACGTCCATCGCGGCGAACGGCTCCTGCAGCGTCGCGGTGACCTTCACCCCGACCGCGACCGGCAGCCGCACCGGTTCGCTGACCGTCATCGCGGGCGGCGTCACCAACACCGTGAGCCTCTCCGGCACCGGCACCGCGCCCGGCCCGGTGCTGAGCGCCAACCCGGGCTCGCTCTCCTTCGCCCGAACGGCGGTCGGCTCGTCCGCCGCCCCGCAGACGGTGACGGTGACCAACTCCGGCACGACCGGCGCCACCGTCTCGAACGTGGCGGTGACCGGTGACTTCAGCCAGACGAACAACTGCTCCTCGGTCGCGGTCGGCGCCTCCTGCGCGGTGACCGTCACCTTCCGGCCCACCGCGGCCGGCACCCGCACCGGCACCCTGACCGTCACCGGCAACGCCACCAACAGCCCGACCACCGTCGCGCTGAGCGGCAGCGCCATCGACAGCACCACGAACATCGCCGCCGGTCAGCCGGCCTCGGCCAGCTCCAGCAACGGCCAGTACGTGCCCGCCAACCTGACCGACCCGGACCCGTCCAGCTACTGGGAGAGCACCAACGGCACCTTCCCGCAGTGGGCCCAGGTCGACCTCGGCCAGAACTACAGCGTCGGCAGGCTGGTGCTCAGGCTCCCGCCGTCGACCGCCTGGGGCGCGCGCACCGAGACCCTGTCGGTGCTGGGCTCCACGGACGGCAGCACCTTCTCGACCATCCTCGGTTCGGCGGGCTACAACTTCGATCCCACCGCCAACAACAACACCGTCACCATCCCGTTCAGCGCCACCACCGCGCGCTATGTACGGGTGAACATCACCGCCAACACCGGCTGGCCGGCCGGCCAGCTCTCCGACTTCGAGGTCTTCCCCAGCGGCGGCGGCTCCTCGTCGGCGACGCTGTCGGTGGCCCCGACCTCGCTGAGCTTCGCCAGCCAGACGCTCAACACCACCAGCCCCGCCCAGGCGGTGACGGTGACCGACACCGGCACGGCCGCCGCCTCGGTGTCCTCGATCGCCACCACCGGCGACTTCGCCCAGAGCAACAGCTGCGGCACCTCGATCGCGGCGGGGGCCTCCTGCACGGTCGACGTCACCTTCACGCCGACCGCGTCGGGCACCCGCACCGGCAGCATCACCGTCAACGGCAACGCCACCGACAGTCCGGTCACGGTCGCGCTGACCGGCACCGGCGCCGGGACGGTCGCCACCAACCTCGCGGCGGGCAAGGCCACGTCCGAGTCGAGCAACACCCAGAACTACGTCTCCGCCAACGTGACCGACGGCAACCAGAGCACCTACTGGGAGAGCGCCAACAACGCCCTCCCGCAGTGGGTGCAGGTCGACCTCGGCTCCGCCCAGAGCGTCAGCCGGGTGGTGCTGGAACTGCCCGCCAGCACCGCCTGGGCCGCCCGCAACCAGACGCTGTCGCTGCTGGGAAGCACCGACGGCAGCACCTTCACCACCGTGGTGGCGTCCGCCACCTACACCTTCGACCCCAACGTCAACAGCAACACCGTCACCATCACCTTCCCCGCCACCACCCAGCGGTACTTCCGCGCGAACATCACCGCCAACACCGGCTGGCCGGCCGGCCAGCTCTCCGAGTTCCAGCTCTGGACCAGCTGACCCGGCCCTGCTCCCACCCCTGGTGCCTCCGAGCGCGACTGCTCGGAGGCACCACCTCGTCCGCCGCGAAATTGCGTCGCCCTTGCCTGTAACGGAACCGGCCGCCGAGGTGTCTATAGGGGCAATGCCGAACCACGGAGGACATGCATGAGCCCTGAAGCGCCTGCGGACTACCTGGAGTTCGCCGCAGCCCGCAGTGGGCACCTCTTCCGCACCGCCTGCCTGCTCACCGGCGACTGGCACCTGGCCGAGGACCTGGTCCAGGAGACCCTGGGCAAGATGTACCGGTCCTGGCGCCGGCTCAGCCGGGTCGACTCCCCGGTCGCCTACGCCCACACCGTGATGGTGCGCACCTACCTGTCCCAGCGAAGGCGCCGCAGCTCCACCGAACGCCCCAGCGAGCGCCTGCCGGAGCAGTCCGGCCCGGGCGAGGACACCGCGCTGAGGCTCACGCTGATCGACGGCCTGGCCCAGCTCTCCACCCGGGACCGGGCGGTGCTGATCCTCCGCTACTGGGAGGACCGCTCGGTGGAGGAGACCGCCCACGCCCTGCGACTGTCGCCGGGTGCGGTGCGATCCCAGTCCATGCGCGCCCTGCAACGACTGCGCACCCTGCTCGGCGAGGGATTCCCCGACCTCGCCGCCCGGTGAACCGCGCCCCCGGAACCCCACGACGACACAAGGACGGCTCTCACCATGCCCTTTGACGACCCGGCTGTCGGCGACACGGCTGCCGTCGACGCCACTCCGGACGAACTGTTCGCACAGCGCCTGCCCGACCGACTGGGCGCGGCGGCAGAAGACTTCCCCCCGCCCGGCCCCCACCTCGACCAGCGGAGCCTGGTCCGCGGGAAGCGGATGCGGCGCACCCGGCGACTGCAGATCATCGGCTCGACGGCGGCAATGGCGGCGGTCGTGGCGATGGTGGGCGGGATGCTCCTGCACCGGGGTCCCAGCTTGCCGGTGGGCGCCGCGGCGACGCCCTCCCCCTCGCAGTCGGCGCACACGGTGCCGGTGCCGGTCGCCGGCCCCACGGTCGGGCCCCCCGTCTCCGCCGCCGACATGCTCGCTACCCTGGAACGCACCCTCCCACCAGGAGGGTCCTATTCCAAGAGCTTTCTGGGTGACGGAACCGGGTCGGCCGGCGGGGCGCCGTCCGCCGCCATCGTCTACAGCACCCCGCACGGCAGCAGCGAGATCGACGTGACGATCTCCCGGGACACGCCCGGCTTCCCCGTCGACAGTGAGGACAAGGGCGGCTGCATCGGAATCGAGGAGCGGCCCTACGACGTCTGCACGACGACCATCGAGCCGGACGGCTCTGTCCTGCACTCCACCACGTCTTTCACCCACCCCGACTCCGACACCGGCCAGAAGCGCTGGTACGCCGATCTCATGCGGCCGGACGGGGTCCAGCTCTTCGTCGAGGAGTTCGGGGCGTCGGCCGGCTCCGCCGACCCGCTTCTCTCCCTGAACCAGCTCGCCGCCGTGGTCCAAAGCCCGGTCTGGGCGAAGGCCGTCGCCGCCACCCCGACTCCGCCGGCGGAAGCCCTCCTGCCGGTCCAGCCAGGGACGCTGCCCGCCAGTCAGATGGCACACATCTTCCAGAGCCTGCTCCCCGCCGGCGGAACGGTCGGCAACGCGAACGGCCAGGACGGATTCGCGGAGGTCGTCTTCGACGACGGCCACGGGAAGGCCATGATCCAGGTCAACGCCCAGCCGAAGGCTGTGGACACCGCCGCCCTCTTCACCTGCGCCCAGACCACGACCTACTGCCGCATCTCGACTCTGCCGGACGGCACCAGGGTCATGGCCGTCCAGACCCCGAACGAGAAGGGTGGCAGGGCGAGCGTCTGGCGAGTGGACACCCTGCGCCCGGACGGCTACCGCGTTGTGGCGCTGGAGTGCAACTCCTACTCCGAGGCCACCCCGCCCACCCGTCCGCAGCCGCCGCTCACCTTCGCCCAACTCCAGGCCCTCGCCACCAGCCCGCTGTGGGGCCACTGACCCACACCGATCCGGTGCCGCGGTCCACACGGCCGGACGGCCTCGGTCATACGTGCACGGCCCGGGCATCGATGGAGGGGTCGCGCACACCCTGGAGCAGGGTGGCGGCCAGGGCCGCGGCGGCGAGCAGGATGCCCGCGGCCCAGGCGGTGGCGACGGCGTAGCCGTGGACCGCGGCGGTGGCGGGGTCGAGCGCGGCGCCCGGCCGGGTGAGTGCGCGGGTGGCGGCGCCGGCGGCGATGGTGTTGAGCAGGGCGGTGCCCAGCGACGCGCCGATCTGCTGCGCGGTGTTGACGGTGGCCGAGGCGATGCCGGCGTCCCGCTCCGCGACGCCGAGCGTGGCGGTGGCGATGCAGGGCATGGCCACGGCGCCGAGGCCGAGGCCGATCAGGATCTGCGCGGGCAGCACCAGGGTGGTCCAGGAACTGTGCACGTCCAGGCCGGTGAGCAGCCAGAGCCCGGCGGCGGCGGTGAGCAGCCCGGGGATGATCAGGGTGCGCGGAGCGACGTGCGGCAGCAGCCGGGCCGAAATCCGGGTGGCCGCCACCAGCATGGCCCCCACCAGCGGCAGGAAGCCCAGTCCGGTGCGCAGCGGACGGTAGCCGAGGACGGTCTGCTGGTAGTAGGTGAGGAAGAAAAAGACGCCGAACATGGCCACCGCGGCCAGCCCGATGGTCAGGTAGACGGCGAACCGGGTGCGGTCGGCCAGGATCCGGGCAGGCAGCAACGGCGACCCGGTACGGGCCTCGACGACGGCGAACGCCGCCAGCAGGCCCGCGCCCGTACCGAACAGGGCCAGCGTGCCCGGGTCGGTCCAGCCGTCGCGCTCGGCGTGGGACAGGGCGTACACCACGGTGGCGAGTCCGCCGCAGCCGAGCAGCGCACCGGGGATGTCCAGCCGGGCGGACAGCTTCTCCCCGCGGTCGCCCGGCCGCCGGTCGACCAGCCACGGGACGGCACCGGCGGCGGCGACGGCCGCGATGGGGACGTTGACGTAGAGGCACCAGCGCCAGCTGCCGTACTGGGTGAGCAGGCCGCCGGCGATCAGGCCCAGCGCGCTGCCGGCGCCGCCGACCGCGCTGTAGAGGCCGAACGCGCGGGCCCGCTCGGCGGGTTCGGTGAAGGTGGTGGTCAGCAGCGAGAGCGCGGCCGGGGCGAGCAGTGCGGCGAAGACGCCCTGGACGCCGCGCGCGGCGAAGATCTCGCCCGCGGTGTGGGCCGTGCCGCCCAGTGCCGAGGCCCCGGCGAAGCCGGCCAGCCCGGTGAGGAAGGCCCGCTTGCGCCCGATCAGGTCGCAGAGCCGTCCGCCGAGCAGCAGCAGTCCGCCGAAGGCGAGGGTGTAGGCGGTGATCATCCACTGCCGGTCACCGTCCGAGATGCCCAGGGAGCGCTGGGCCGAGGGCAGGGCGATGTTCACCACGGTGGTGTCCAGCACCACCATCAGCTGCGCGCAGGCGATCACGGCCAGGGCGCGCCAGCGGGTCCGGTCGACGGCGGGCGCAGGGGGCGCCAGGCTGTCGACGAGCCCGTTCATCACCACCCCACCGCCGGTCGCGGTTCCGCACCTGACGACAGCAGCGACGACGCGGACCATCCGGCCGGAGCCGGCCGCGGGACGGTGACCAGGGCGGACGGGAGAGGGGGGCGCACCGGGTACTCCACCGGGTGGCAGTAGGCCAGACCGGCCAGGCTCTGCCCGGTGAAGAAGCGGGTCAGCAGGTCCGCGAGCTGGTCCGGGACCTCCAGGTGGATCGCGTGGTCCGCGTCCCGCAGCACCGTGAAGAGCGCGCCCGGGCAGCCGAGGGCGAACTCCCGGCACAGCTCCGGCGGGGTGAAGGCGTCATGCTCGCCGGTGGCCACCAGCACGGGCGCCGCGACCCGCGGAGTCGGCGACGGCAGCCCCTGCTCCAGCAGCCGCAGGGTGTTGTTGCGGTACTTCTCCCGGTCCGAGTCGCCGATGTCCCGGAACAGCCGGTGCAGGATCCGGTGCACCGCCGACCGGCGGGCCACCCGCGCTCCCGGCTCGGCGCTGAGCAGCATGTGCGTGCCGAGGTCGGCGAACTCGTCCATCCGTCCGTTGTCCAGCAGGTCGAGGGACTGCCGCATGGCCTCGCGGACGCGCTCGGGAATCCGGGACACCGGGCCCACCACCACCAGGCGGCGCACCGCCTCCGGATGGGTCTGGGCGTAGCGGTAGGCGATGGCCGCGCCGTAGGAGCCGCCGAACACGTCCAGCCGACGGTGCCCGGCGGCGCCGAGCAGCGCGTGCAGCGACTCGGTGAGGAAGTCCACGCCGTAGGACGCGGGGAGCGTGTCCGCGTCACCCCAGCCCGGAAGGTCGACGGTGACCACGTGGAACGTTTCGGCAAGCGCCACCTCCAGCCGGCCCCACGCCGTCTTGCGCTGGAACGCCCCTCCGATCAGCACCACCGTCTCGGCCTCGGGATCGTGGTGCCGCAGCGTGCGGCTTTCGGACTTGTAGCCGCGGTACTCCGACACCACGAACTCTTCGAAATCCAAGACGCTCCCCTGCTCGCACCGACTGCTGGCGGCACGCAGTCCCCGTGACCACCACGGCGGCGTACGCCCCGTCAACTGCAACGACCACAGGACCCTCAGGTCACGCCCGGCACACCGCTCCGCCGGGCACACGGACAGCGACGCAGCCGGTCCGTCCGCAGGGCAGGTCAGCGGGTGTGGTGGGAGTGTTCCGCCGAGTCGAGGGCGGACCCCGCCTGGTCGGCCAGGGTCACCGCGGTGAGGCGCGCCTGGAGGGACGGCACCGCCCCCGGGGTGGGCCGGATCATGAAGCGGCCGACATAGCGCCCGCTGGCGAAGGAGCGCAGCTCGACCTCCTCGTCCGGGAGCCCGAGCCGGTCCACGTCCCACGCCCTGCGGCCCACCTGGACTCCGCCGTCCTGCTCCAGGCGCGGCGGGTGGCCGATCAGGGATCCGTACTCGAAGCGGCAGTCGCGCGCCTGCAGCAGTTCGGTCAGCTGCTGCGAGACTCGGGCGATCACGACGTCGGGGGAGGTGCTCGACTGGGCGAGCTGCGCGGCGTCGTGGATCCGGGCGAGGTAGCCGGCGTCGGTGATTGCGATGACCTGCATCCGCCGGGCGTGGACCGCCAGTTGGGAGACCACCAGGCCGACCACGAGCAGCAGCACGGCGGTGGTGATGTCGGCCGACTTGCTGATGGAGAAGCGCTGGTAGGGCTGGGTGTAGAAGAAGTCGAACCAGACGGCTGAGGACACCGCCGCCAGCGCCCCGGCGGTCCGGCTGCCGAGCACGGCGACGGCGACGACGGCCACCACCAGGATCAGCGCCACGTTGGTGTTCGACAGGTGCGCGCGCCACGGCAGCAGCACCGCGCACACCGCCAGGGGTACGGCGATCCCGGCGATCATCGCCACCGGCCCCCGCGTCGCATACCGGGTCATGACGCACCTCCCGCAGCCAAGCGGCAGAGCCTTTTCCGCCTGTCTTGGATGGTATGCCCGCCAGGCCGTCACAGCACCGGCGCAGGACGGCCGGCCGGCCGAAGCGTGGCAGGCCGGCCGCAGCGCGGTGCGGTGGGCCGTTCGCGCGCGGTCAGGCGACCGTCCGCAGCGCGGTGCGTCGCGGCAGCGCGCCGCCGGCGTTCCGCTCGACCGGGGCGGTCACCGCGGACGGGGCCACCGCGACCACGGTGCAACGGGCGTGGGCGAGGCAGTAGCGGCTGACCCCACCGTGGAAGAGCCGGGCCAGGCGCCCCTGCCGGCCGGTGCTGACCACGAGCAGGTCGGAGGGCCGATCGGCGACGGCCACCAGGGCCTGTCCGGGCCGCTCGGCGCGAACCACCTGCCGCTCGATCCGCAGGCCGGACGGGAATCCGCCGAGCGCCTCCCCGAGCGCGGCGTCGAGGCGGTCGCAGGCGGCCTGCCGCCACTGCTGGAGCAGCGGCGGGCAGGGGTGGTTGCGGTAGGCGATCTCGCCGCCGACCGGGTGCCAGGCCAGCACCGGGACGAGCACGGCGTCCCGGAGGCGGGCCTCCTCGGCCGCTCGCCGCAGCGCGGCCAGGCTGCTCGGCGATCCGTTGACGCCTACGACGACGCGGTTCTCGGCCATGGTGCTTCGCTTCCCTCAGTGGTGCCTGCCGACCGGACATCGGTCGGGCCTGAATCCTCGGTAGGTCCCACCAGAAGTGAGCTGATTGCTCAGCCCCAGTGGCGATCCCTCTTGGATTCATTGGACATCATGACGAGGAGCCTTCGAATCACCCTTGACGCCTTCCATACGGATCCGGGCTCGGCCTTGATGCCCTGTTGACCGCCGTACGGGTCACGGCCGGCGGGGGACGTCGATACGGAAGCGCAGCCGGCAGATCACCGCGTCGGTGTAGTGGCGGATCGCGCGGTCCAGTACCGGGCCGCGCTGGTTCTGCAGCAGGCGCTGCCAGAGCCGGGGCAACTGCATCTCGGGGATCAGCACGACCAGCCGGTCGTGGGCCTCCTCGGCCTCCACCGCGTGCAGGTGGTCGATGATCGGGCGGGTCAGCGAGCGGGTCCTGCTGGTCAGCACGGTCAGCGGGACGTTCGGGTGCCAGGCGTTCCACGCCTCCTGGATGCGTTCGGTGCTGGGCGCTTCGGCGTCGTCGGGGTGGACCACGGTCACCGCGCGGACCTCGTCGCCCAGCGACAGCGCGGCGGAGATCGCCTCGCGGGTGAGCAGGTTCACCGCGCCCACGGGGACGATGACCAGGGAGCGGCGTTCCTGCGGCGGAGCCGGCGTCTCGCCGAGATGGAGCCCGGCGCCGATCCGCCGATAGGTGCGGTTGATCGTCTCGAACAGGACGACCAGCCCGGTGACGGCGAGGAACACCAGCCAGGCGCCCTCGGTGAACTTCGCGATCAGCTCGATCACCAGGGCGATCGCGGTGAGCAGCGCGCCCAGCGCGTTGAGTGCGGCCCGCCCGGGCCAGCCGGGCCCCCGCTCGGCGCGCCAGTGCCGGACCATGCCGACCTGGGAGATGGTGAACCCGATGAAGACGCCGATGGCGAAGAACGGCACCAGCGCCTGCGTGTCACCCTGCGCGCCTACCAGCAGCACCAGGGCGGCCCCGGCCAGCACGAACACCCCGTGCCGGTAGACCTGCCGGTCCGCGCGCAGGGCGAAGACATGCGGCACGTTGTTGTCGCGGGCGAGCAGCGAGGTGAGTACCGGCATCCCCCCGAAGGAGGTGTTCGCGGCCAGCGCCAGCAGCAGCATGGTGGCGAACTGCACCACGAAGAATCCGGCGGTGTGGCCGAACGAGGCCTCGGTCAGCTGCGCGAGCACGGTCTTGGAGGTACTCGGGGCGACGTGGAACTTGCCGATCAGCAGCGACAGGCCCAGCAGCATCACGCCGAGCAGGGCGCCCAGCGCGACCTCGGTGCGCTGGGCCCGCTTCACCCTCGGGGTCCGGAAGGTCGGGACGGCGTTCGCGATGGCCTCGACCCCGGTCAGCGCGGAACAGCCGGACGCGAAGGCGCGCAGCAGGAGCAGCAGTCCGACGGTGCCGGTCGCCGTGGCGGCCGGATGGGTCGGTTCCACCACCGGGTTCGCGCGCAGCAGGCCGGCGGTCACGACCGCGACGATCGCCACCACGAACACCACCGTGGGCACGATCATCACCTTCGCCGACTCGGCGACCCCGTAGAGGTTGACCCCGGTGATCAGCGCCAGCACCACCACGCAGAGCACCACCCGGTCGCCGTACAGGGACGGGAACGCCGAGGTCAGCGCCGCGACACCGGCCGACACCGAGACGGCGACGTTCAGCACGTAGTCGATGATCAGCGAGGCGGCGGCGACCAGGCTGACGCGTCGGCCCAGGTGGCGCCCGGCCACCGCATAGGCACCGCCACCGTTCGGGAACACCGCGATCACCTGGCGGTAGGAGAACGTCAGCGCGGCCAGCAGCACCACGATCGCGACGGTGACCGGGAGGGTGTAGCCGAGCCCATGGCTGCCCGCCGCGGCGAGGACCACCACGATCGCCTCCGGCCCGTAGGCCACCGAAGCCAGCGCGTCCAGCGACAGTGCGGCCAGGCCCTGCGGCACCGTCAGCCGGTCCCGCTCCGCCCCCGCCGTACCCGGCGCCGCACCCGGATCCGCGCCGGAGCCGGGATCCGCGCCGGAGCCTTCCGAGCCTGAACCCGAGCCGGAACCCTCCGCGTTGCCCGCCGCGTCCGCGCTGGTCGACACCGCGCACCACCACCTCGTGCTCCTGAGACCCGCCCGGTCACGGCGACCCTAGCGGCGGCGGAACGTCCTGCGGACGAGCCACCCGGGAGCACGGCAGCACTGGCACCGCACGGAGGAACCTGCGTCGACCCGATGGCCGTATCCGTCCGCCACGGCACGGCCTCAGGCCCGGAGCCGGCCCGCGGCGCTACAGCTTCTCGTCACGCATCACCTCCAGGTTCATGAACCTCGGGGCGGTGCTGCACAACTGCTGCATCCTGCCGGAGATCCGCTGGGTCTCCGGCAGTTCGCTGTTGCGCATGGCCTCCGCGTAGGAGGGGAACTCGACGATGTTGACGAGATGCGTGGGGTTGTCCCGGTCCTTGGCCAGCATTCCGTGGACGGCGGTGCGCTCGCCGTCCGTGGCCGCGAGCCACTCGTCCATGAGCTGGTCCAGCTCGTCCGTGCGGGTCAGTCCACCGTGACGACCATCTTGCCGAGTGCGGTCCCCGCCTCCATGACCCGGTGGGCTTCGACGATCTCGTCGAAGCGGAAGACGCGCGTCGGGCGGGCCCTGAGGACGCCTGCGGCGACCTTGGCGTAGATCTCGTCCAGGGGCACGGCACCGAGGGGGAAGGCGGGGCCGCCCAGAACGAACGCGCTGCCGAAGAAGCTCAGCCGGACACCGCTCGGCAGGTCCGCGATCGGGTCGAAGCCGTCGACCGGGGCGAATCCGCCCAGGAAGCCGATCTGGCAGACGCGGCCGCGCGGCCGGACCACTGCGAGCGAGTCACGCAGCACGCTGTTGCCGACGATGTCCAGCACGGCGTCCACCGCCAGACCGCGCTCGGCGACCTGCGGCGCGAGCGCTCCATCGTCGATCAGCACCCCGTCGGCGCCGAGCTGCTTGAGCAGGCGCGCGCGCCCGGGGTCCCGGGTGGTGGCGAGTACGGTCGCGCCGTGGTCGACCGCAAGGTTCACGGCGGCCTGGCCGAGGGACGAGGTCGCGCCACGGACCAGGACGGTCTCGCCCGCTCTCAGGTCGAGGTTGTCGTGCAACCCGCTCCAGGCCGTCGCGTAGACCTCGGGGACGGCCGCCAACTCGGCCCAGCCGAGGTCGGCGTGGACCCGGGCGACGTTGGCTTCGGGGACGGTGACCAGCTCCGCGTAACTTCCGTTCCGGGTCCGCCCCATGCCGCCGAGGATCGCCACCACCCGGGCGCCGACCGGCAGTCGGCCGGACGGATCGGCTTCCACCGTGCCCGCGCACTCGATGCCGGTCACGGCGGCGACGTCGCCCCAGGCGCCGCTGCGCATATAGGCCTCGGCGTGATTGAGGCCGAAGGCCCGGACCCGGATCAGCACCTCGCCGTCCGCGGGCACCGGGTCGGGCAGGTCGGCGAGGGTGAGCACCTCGGGTCCGCCGTGGGCGGAGATGACGATGGCCTTCATGGCCCGACTCCATTCTTGAGCAGTCATTCAACTATTGGCCCGAAAGAAGGGCCACCTCGGCGGTGGCCCCTTGTCCTTCTTCCCGCCCTGCGTTCTGCACACTGCCGCCTTGTGGCGTCAGACCACCAGCGCCGCAAAGGCGTTGTCGACGACCGCGCGCAACAGTGCGGCATCGGGATTGGCCTTTCCGACCACCATCAGCCCCTGGCAGGTGGCCACCAGCAGCTTGGCACTGCCGGCGCCGTCCAGCCCGGCACGGACCTCACCCCGCCGACCCGCGTTCTCCAACGCGTGCGTCATGCACCGCTCCAGTCGGGCGAGGTGTCCGCGCACCACCGCCGCCGCCTCGTCGTCCACCGCGGCCTTCTCGATCGCCGTGTTGACGAGCAGGCAGCCCTGCCGCCCCTCGGGACTGAGCAGATCGCGCACCAGCCCGTCGAAGTAGCCCCGAATCTCGGCCAGCGAAGCATCCGGCGCTTCCAGCTCGCCCAGCTTCTGCGGAACGACGAGCCGGGAGTAGCGCTCCAGCGCCTTCAGGAACAGCGCGTGCTTCCCGCCCGGGAAGGCACTGTAGAGACTCCCCGGCTTGACTCCGGTCGCCTTCACCAGATCCTCGACCGTGGTCGCCTGATAGCCACGCTCCCAGAACCGCAGCATGACCTGGTTCAGCACGGTGTCGGGCTCGAACTCTCGGGGTCGGGGCATGCGGAAAACATACATGAACGACCATTCAAGAACAAGGGCGGCCCCGGGAATATCCACGGCTTGGCGATCCGTGGCTGGGCGGTTCCTGGTTACTTCCGGGGATTCCGGGTGCAGTGGTCCCGACGGCCGGAATTCGGCCGATGCGACAGTGGCGCGCACCTCGGGCGCCGCCCGGACCGACAGGAAATGCCATGACGAAGTGGACCGCCGCGGAACTTCCCGATCTGGCCGGGCGCACGGCAGTGGTCACCGGTGCCTTGGGAGGCATCGGCCTGATCACGGCCCGCGAACTGGCCGGGGCGGGCGCGCGCGTGGTGCTCGCGGTGCGCGACACCGGCAAGGGCGCGAAGGTCGCCCGCGCCATGGCCGGTGCCACGGAGGTGCGGCGGCTGGACGTGTCGAGCCTGGACTCGGTGCGGGCGTTCGCCGAGGCGTGGACCGGTGACATCGACATCCTGGTCAACAACGCCGGAATCATGCAGGTCCCGTTGGCCTACACCGCCGACGGCTTCGAGTCCCAGGCGGCGACCAACTATCTCGGCCCGTTCGCCCTCACGAACCTGCTGCTGCCGCACATCACCGGCCGAGTCGTCACCGTCTCCTCCCAACTGCACCGCCGCGGGCAGGTGCGCACCGACGACCTGAACTGGAGGACGCGTCAGTACAACGCGACCGGCGCGTACTGCGACTCCAAGCTCGACGTGACCCTGTTCGCGATCGAACTGGACCGCCGGCTGGCCGGTTCGGGCAGCCGGGTCCGCTCGCTGCTGGCCCATCCCGGCATCGCGGCGACGAACCTGACCTCCCACGTCGGCGGCTTCCCCGGCCTTGCGAACCGGGCCATGCGGTTCATGGTCAACGACGCCGAGATCGGCGCACTGTCGACCCTCTACGCCGCCGTCGAGGACATTCCCGGCGGCTCCTACGTCGGCCCGAGCGGCGTCGGCGGAATCAGGGGATTCCCCGCGGTGGGCAAACCCTCCCGCGCGGCTCTGGACCCGGAGACCGCCCGCGCGCTGTGGACCGCCACCGCCGCGCTCACCGGCACCGGCACCGGCACCCAACCGGCCGTCACCACCTGAGCGTTGCGTTGCCCCCTACCGTGCCGGGACCGCGCCGTCGTAGACGTTGTCCGGGGTCGCGATCGCGGTGACAGCCCGAGCGAGAAGCGTGGACGGTCCACGTCGGCAAGTCCACTCGTTCGGGCCAGGGCCCGGTCAGCGGGGGGCCGCGGTGATCCGTACGCGGTCGCTCTCCCTGTCGGACAGGAACGACGCCAGGCCGTGTCCCTCCTCGGCGACGGTGGCGTACTCGGCGCGGGAGAGGCCGCGCAGCGGGGTGACCGTCAGGGTGCCCGCGGCGACGGTCCAGGTCGCGGCGACCCGGCCGTCCACCAGCACGACCCGGGCGCCGGCGACGGACAGGCCGCGGTGGGCGTCGTCGATGATCCGGGTGCGGTCGTGATAGCCGAGGATCGCGTTGTCGAATGCCGGCAGGAACCGCACCGGGGCGGGTGTGTCGGGGTCGGGGCGCGGTGCGTCGGGGAGGTCCAGCAGTTCCCGGCCCCGCTCGTCGCGGAAGGTGACCAGTTCCTCTCGTATCGCGGCGATCGCGGCCGGCAGCCCGGCGAGGCCGCACCAGGCGCGCAGGTCGGCCGAGGCGGCGGGGCCGAACGCGGCCAGATAGCGCCGTACCAGTGCCTGGCCGACCGGATCGGAGCCGTCCGGGGACGGAGGGTCGATCTCGCGCCCCAGCCAGGAGGAGAGCAGGACGTTGCGCACTCCCGCCCTCGTCCGCCACAGCCCGCGGGGCGGCAACTGCACCACCGGGACCAGGGCGGCGATCAGCATCTCGCCCAGTGCCCTCGGGCCCGGCGCGGGCCAGCGGTCGGCGAGCGCCCGCGCGAGCTCGGTCATCGAGCAGGGCCCGCCGTCAGCCAGCACCGCCCGGCCCGCCGCGGTGAGCTCGCCGAGGTCGACCCCGTCCAGTTCGCGACGATAGGTCCCCAAGACCCGTTGGCGCAGCATCGCGTCGTGGCGGGCCCGCCAGGCCAGGGCATCGTCGGCGGTGACGAGATGGACGGTCCGGCGCATGAGGTGCGTCCGCACCAGGCTTCGCCGGACCAGGAGGTCGGAGAGCAGCGCCGGGTCGAACGCACCCAGCCGCGACCAGAGCCCGACGAACGGCTCCTGCGGTTCCTGCGCCTGCAGGCCGCACAGGTGCGCGACGGCGCCGAGGACCGGCAGGTCGCCCCGATCGAGCAGCAACTGCCGGGCGAGCGTGGCGCGATTGAGCGCCCGGACGCCGAGAACGGTGCCAGGCCGGTGCGCACGGCCCCGGACCCCGGGCCGCCCCGGTTCGCTCATCCGCACTGGTGCCTCCCTGCCGTCAATTCGCCCTCGCCCGGGCGGATGCCCGGGCGAGCCGCCCACCGACCTCCGGTGGTCAGGACTCGTGGTGTTCGCTGTATTCGCTGACGACGTCCACGACCCAGGTGACGCCGAAGCGGTCCGTGAGCATTCCGTACAGGGGTGCCCACATGGCGGGCGCCAGCGGCTGCTGGACGGTCGCACCGTCGGAGAGCTTCTCCCAGTACGCGGTGACCTCCTCGGCCCCCTCGCCGCGCAGCGAGACGAAGAACGCGTTCTCGCCCCGGTTCCACGGCAGGTGCGAGGGGACGTCGTAGGCCATCACCCGAAAGCCGCTGTCGGCGGCCACCTGTCCCCACATCACCTGGTCGGCCTCGGCGGGGTCCTGGACGTTCCCGGCGTCCTGGTAGCTGACCGCAGTCAGATCTCCGCCGAACACGGAGTGGTAGAACGTGAGCGCCGCGCCGGCGTCACCTCGGAAGTTCAGGTGGGTGACTGCATGGACGGACATGATCGACTCCCTGTCGCTGGATTCCTGGTGCCGGGGCGGTCCTGCGTCCCGCCCCACCGATCACACTCGCAGGGGTAGCGGACAGGATGTGGCCGCTTCTCGAGGCAGTATGGGGAGCATGCAGAAGACCTCAGCGCGACTGCTGTCCTTGCTCTCGCTGCTCCAGGCACGCCGGGACTGGCCCGGGGCGCTGCTGGCCGAGCGCCTGGAGATCAGCCCGCGCACCGTGCGCCGCGATGTCGACCGCCTGCGCGAGCTCGGCTATCCCATCGCAGCGGTCAAGGGCCCCGACGGCGGCTACCGGCTCGACGCCGGGACGGAACTGCCGCCGCTGCTGTTCGACGACGAGCAGGCCGTCGCCCTCGCCGTCGCTCTGCAGGCAGCGTGCGTCAGCGGCGCCGGCATCGAGGAAGCCGCCATGCGTGCACTGACCACCGTCCGGCAGGTCATGCCCGCACGGCTGCGCCACCGGATCGACGCCCTCCAGGTCACCGCCGTCGAACGGCCCGCAGCCCGACCGGACACGCGGGTCGACAGCCGCCTGCTCATGACGCTCGGTTCCGCCGTCCACGCCCGCGAAGTGCTGCGCTTCGACTACGCCCCCGCATCCCCGGCCGGAGCCGGACCCGGCGGCGACGATCCCGCCACCCTGCCGCCGCGCCGGGTCCAGCCCCACCACCTCGTCACCTGGGGCGAGCGCTGGTACCTCCTCGCCTGGGACCTCGACCGCGAGGACTGGCGCACCTTCCGCGTCGACCGGATCACCCCGCGGACCCCCACCGGGCCACGCTTCGCCCCGCGCGAACTGCCCGGAGGTGACGTGGCCGCGTTCCTGGCCGGCAGGTTCCGGGGCTCCGACGCCTCCGGCGACTGGCCCTGCCGCGGCGAGGTCATCCTCGACCTGCCCGCCGCCGACGTGTCCCGGTACACCCGCGACGGAGTCGTGGAGGCGCTCGGCCCGGCACGCTGCCGGCTCGTCCTGGGCTCCTGGTCATGGCCCGGCCTGGCCGCCGCCATCGGCAGGTTCGACGCCGACATCGAGGTCGTCGGCCCGGCCGAACTCAAGCACGCCTTCGCGAACCTGGCCCGCCGCTACGCCGACGCCGCCACCGGGCTAAGCAGTGGTGGATGACGTCAGCTGGTCGAGTGCGTCCCGCAGAGCGGCCCGCGAGGTCACGCCGAGCTTGGGGAAGAGCTGGTAAAGGTGGGTGGAGATGGTGCGCGGGGAGAGGAAGAGCCGCTCGCCGATCTCCTTGTTGGTGAGACCGGCCGCGGCCAGCTTGGCGATCTCCGACTGCTGGGGTGTCAAGGGGCTTCCGGGACTGCTCGGGCCGCCCTCCCGGTGGCCGCCGGTGGCTCGCAGTTCCTGGGCCGCCCGGTCGGCCCAGGGGTGTGCGCCCAGTTGCTGGAAGGTGTCGATCGCGGCGGCCAGGTGCTGCCGTGCCTGGGTGGTGGATCTGTTGCGTCGTAGGTGTTCACCGTAGTGGAGGTGGATCCGGGCCAGGTCGAACGGCCAGCACTCGGCCTCCGGCACTGCCAGCGCCTGCTGGAACCGGGCATCCCTGCCGCTGTCGGAGACGAGGGCGGTGCATGCCAGGAGAAGCATCTTCAGCCTCGGGGAGATGGTGTCCAGGCCGGCCTCCACGGCGGCGGCGACGTGGGCTCGGGCTTCGCTGTGGCGTCCGGTTCGCACGGCGGCTTCGGTGAGTTCCAGCAGCAACCACAGGGCCTGCGGGACGAACGGGGGCAGGACGCCGGCCGGCGCGACGATCGTGGCCTGCCGGTATGCCTCCTCGAAGTCGCCCTGGCCGAGCGCGGTCAGGGTTCGCACGTGCGCGGCGTAGAAGCCCACGGCGCCGGCTCGTCGCGGTCGCGCCCATTGGTCCATCGCATCGGTCATGGCGGCGGCGGTGGTGTGGTCACCCCGGATCGCGGCGCGGGCGGCGAGGAGGAAGTTCCCGGGCCAGGCAAGCATGGGGTAACCGTAGTCCTGGCAGAACGCGAGTCCCTCGTGGGCAACCCGGGTCAGCAGGTCCCACTGCCCGGTGAGCAGCGCGTGGTTGCCCAGCAGGAACAGGGCGTCGATCGCCGGTGCCACGAGCTCGCCTTTGCGCCCGGCGTCGGCGACCCGCGTGAGTGCCTGGGTGCAGCCGCCGAGCCGGTCGACGTAGGCGGAGGCGATGCCGACGCGGATGATGGTCACCGGGTCGGACTCACGGGCGAGTTCGGCGATGGCCGCGTCGAGCCGTGCCAGCTGCTGAGGGGTGCAGCGGGCCGGGTCGGCAAAAGTCGCCCGGGTGATCGCCAGGATGCCGGGGTCGGCGCTGAAGGTGTTGAGGGCGGCGTCCATCGGCTGCCACATGTCCGGTCGACCGCTGAAGAAGCAGACCAGCATCAGCGTGTGCAGTGCTTGGGCGAGGGTGGGCTCCCGTGGGTCGTGCGGTTCGCGCTGTAAGGCCACGGCCGAGCTGAGCAGGTGGTGGGCGGTGTCGATGTCGCCCGATCCGTTGAGCAGGTACGAGGAGCCGGCCACGGCCGCGACCAGGGATTCCGAGCCGGGTGCCGCTCGGCGCGCGTCGTCGAGCAGCCGGGGGACCTGGTGCAGGTCACCGGTGATGCTGGCTCCAAGGTAGGCCGCCTCCGCCAGTCTGCGGGCACGCTGTCCACCGTCGGGGGTCAGGTCCGCGGCCCGCAGCAGTGACGCGATGGCGATGGAGCCGTCACCGCGGCGACCCATACTCCGAGCGGCGCGCTCCAGCAGCGCCGCCACCCCCTCGTCCGGGGTTACCGTGGCCTGCCCGAGATGCCATGCCTGCCGCTCCGGCTGTTCGGCCAGCGGACTGGCAAGGGCACGATGTGCGCTGCGTCGCTGATCGCTCGTGGAAACGTCGACCACCGCGGCGCGGATCAGCGGATGACGGAACGCCAGGCGCCCGGTGCGGTCGTCGACGCGGACCAGGTGGGCTCGCTCGGCGGGGCCGAGATGCTTGAGACTGCACCGATCCGCCACCGCCGCCTGCAGTACCGACAGGTCACCGGTGCCCTCCAGAGCGGCGAGCAGCAGGAGCCGACGCGTGATCGCCGGGAGGGTGCTGACGCGTGACGCGAAGGCCGCCTGGAGGCGACTGCTCAGGGGAAGGTAGGCGGGGAGGGCGTCGGAGGCGGTGCGCTGGGAATCGCTCAGCGGCACCGGAAGCTCGAGCAGCGCCAGGGGATTTCCCTGCGCCTCGGCCATGAGGCGCTGCCGAACCTTGGGTGCCAGTGCCGGGTATCGCTCGGCCAACAGCGCGTCGGCGGCCCGCTCGTCCAGTGGTTCGAGGATGTGGACGGGCAGGCCGGTGTGCTCGAAGAAACTTCCCGCCTCCGGTCGCGCGGCACAGAGCAAACCCACCTTCGTGCCCAGGAGCCGACGGGCGACGAAGCCCAGCACGACCGCACTGGTGGGATCCATCCACTGCAGGTCGTCAAGGACGAGCAGCAACGACCGCTCGTGCGTCATCCGGGTCAGCAGCGCCAGCAGCGCACCTGCCACGGTCTGGTGTGCGGGCGCCGGACCGCTGCCCAGCCCCAGGGCGACCGTCAGCGCGGCCCTGTGACCCGGGCCGAGTGTGTCGACCTCGTCGATGACCGGCAGCAGGAGCTGTTGGAGACCGCTGAAGCTCGTCTGTGCCTCGAACTGCACCGCCGTCGCATGCAGGGAGGGAATCCTCGCGGCCGCCGCCCGGTGAGCGGCCGCGGCAAGCAGCGCGGTCTTCCCGACACCGAGTTCCCCCGAGACGAGCAGAGTGCCGCCGGCAGTGGACAGGCTGGTGAGGAAGATGTCGATGCGCTGAAGGTCGGCGTCCCGGCCGACCAGCACCCGGTTGAGGCCCTCGTCGTCGACGGCGGCCGTGGTCGTGGTCGTGGTCGCGATGGCACACCCCTGTGTGATTCGGTGGGAGGGATGCGACAAGTCTGCGGCGCAGGCGGCTTCGGCCGCTTCTGTCACACGACCTGACTTGGCGGGCGGCACTACGAGTTGATCAACTCCTCCAGGCGACGACGTCCCTGAGCTGGAAGCGCGAGGTGACGCCGAGCTTGGGGAAGGCCCGGTTGAGATGGAAGCCGACGGTACGCGGGGACAGGAACAGTCGGGACGCGATCTCCTTGTTCGACAGACCCCGCGCGGCGAGCTGGACGATGGCCAACTGCTGAGGGGTCAGCTCCATGGTCACGTCCTGCCGGCGCACCTCGGCGGTGTCCACGCCGGCCGCCCGCAGCTCCGCGGCGGTGCGGGTCGTCCACGGGATCGCGCCGAGGCCTTGGAAGAGCTCCAGCGCCTCACTGAGCGGAGCCCGGGCGTCGGCCGGCCGTTGGCGCCGACGAAGCCACTCCCCCAGATCGGCGAGGGCAAGGGCGCGTTCGAAGGGCCACTGGTCACCTCCGGGCTCGAATGCCGCCTCGCGGAGCAGCTCTTCGGCTCGCGCGGCGTCCTCGGCGAGGAGGCCCTGAGCCCGGCACAGGATGAGATGCAGTCTCGGCGAGGTCCTGGCGGGCAGTTGCTCCCTGGCGGCTCGGAGGGTGGCCTGCGCCTCCTCGGTCCGGTCGATGCGCACGGCACTGGCCGTCAGATCGGCGAGCCCGAGGAAGGACCGGTGGAAGTGCACCGGGGTCCCGTCGCGGTGGAAGAGCCGGCTGAGGTGGAAGTAGGCGGCGTGGTGATCGCCGTCCGCGAGTGCCGCCAGCGCGCTCGCCTGGCGGGCGCCCACCTCCGAGACGCGTGTCCCTCTCAGGTCGAAGTCGCGGGTGGCGTCGGCGAGAGTCTGCCGTGCCCGCTGACTGTCCCCGCGGACGGCGGCGAGCGCGGCGGCCTGGATCTGCGTGCTGACTGCGGCGAGTTCCATCCCCCCGACCGCGGCCGCCCGTTCGGCCTCGCTCACCCCCGCGAGGGCGGCCGGCCAGCGGCCGGCGTCGAACAGGGCACTCGCGTAGGTGTAGGCGATGGTGGCGTTCGCCCCCGCGGTGGCTGCCTGGCGGTGGATCTCCAGCACAGCGCCGAACACCTGAACGGCCGACTCGGTCTCATCCAACGCCCAGGCGGCGGCTCCGAGCATCCCCCGGCTCCCGAGCGGGGTGCCGTCCAGGGCCACAGCACGGCGCAGGTGAGTCAGGGCTTCGTCGCGCGAGCCGAGCGGATCGCAACAGGCGAGGATCCACGCGTGGGAGTTCGGGTCCCGGGGAGCAAGCCGGCGGTAGCGGTCCAGGATGGCATCCCGGAATCGCGGGTCACCGCTGTTGTAGGCAGCCGCGGCCGCAGCCCCGAGCGCGCCGACAGCCTGTTCCGGGCAGGTCACCGCCCAGGCGTCGGCCGCCGCCGTCAGCCGGTCGACTGCTTCGTCGTGCCGACTGGTCAGGGACAGGGCCCAGCCGGCATTCAGGTCAGCCTCGGCACGGGCGTCGTCCGTGTCGGCGTCGGCCGCGGCAGCGGCGGTGAGTTCGGCAACCCAGCGCGGATGGCCCGCGAACATGGCGAACTGCGAGGCCGCGTTGAGCCGGCGTACCCGGTCGTCCGTGCGCGGGCTGAGCTGGGCGGCCCGTTCCAGGGTCATCGCGGCAGCCGCGTAGCCACCGCGGCGGCGTGCCCGCTCCGCCGTGGCTTCGAGGGCATCGGCGATGGCTTCGTCCGCGACGACTGTGGCGGCGGCGCGGTGCCAGGCTCGGCGGTCCTCGTCGAGGTCGGGTACCGACGCGATCAGGCGGTGGGCCCGGGAACGCCGGTCGAAGGGGGCTGCGGCCAGGACCGCTGATCGGATCAGGGGGTGCCGAAACCTGATCACTCCCTGCTGCAGGGTGAGCAGCCCGGCCTTCTCGGCCGCGGACCAGGCCTCGTCCGCGGCCCGCGCCACCTCCGTCCGGCCGGCGAGGACAACTGCCGCGCCCGCGGCGGACGGTGTCGGTTCGGCCGGGTCGTCGCCGGGCGTCGAGGCCTCGGGGTCGGGCTGCAGGACGTCGCCGAGGATCTCTGCCAGGGCGGCCATGTCGGGCAGGTCGGCGACCGCCGCAAGCAGGAGCAGGCGGCGCGTGGGCTCCGGCAGGGCGTGGAGGTCCGCGGCGAAGAGTTGCTCCAGGCGCTCGGTGAGCGGGAGTTCCAGGCCCACCGGCTCCTCGGTCAGCGAACGGGTGGCAGCCGCCCGGGAGAGCTCGACCAGGGCGAGCGGGTTGCCACCGGCCTGACGCAGGACCTGGCGTCGCGCGCGGCCCTGCGGAGGCGCCGCCAGGGAGTCGAGCAGGCGCGCGGCGTGGACGTCGTCGAGGTCCTCGACCTGCTGAAGCGTGCTCTGACGCGTCCAGCCCTGGGGCAGTCCTGCGGGACGGCACGCCAGGAGAAGGCCGACGGGTTCACCCTGGAGTCGTCGGGCGCACAGGCTCAGGAGATCCTGGGTGGACCGGTCGACCCACTGGAGGTCGTCGACGATCACGAGGAGCGGTCCGGTGACCGCCCACCGGGACAGGACCCGCAGCAGGGCTCCGGCCAGCGCGAGGCTCCCCCCAGCCGCTGTCCCTCCCCCGCGCAGGGCGGTTTCGAGGAGCGTCCGGTCCTCGGCATCGATGTCGGCCGGGATGCTGTGCCAAGGGTGCAGCAGCAGGTCCAGTCCGCTGAAGGCGAGACCGGCCTCCTCCGGGCGCCCGACCACCCAACGGACCTGCCCGCCTTGGTCTTTGATGCGCCTGGCCGCGTCCTCCAGAAGCGAGGTCTTGCCGATGCCCGGCTCCCCCAGCAGCAGCAGTGTGCGCTCCGCCGCTCCGGCCTCGGGTCCTGACGTGTCGATCGACAACAACTCCCCGCGCAGGCGGTCGAGCAGGCCGTCGATGAGGTTCAGGGGCTGATCCCGGCCGAGCAACCTCGTCTGCACTGATGACACTGCGCCCCCTGCGCCCGGCACTCCACCCCGCTGGCGAGAACAAGATTAACCGCAGGCGGCATGTGCGAGCCGTGCCGGCACACGGCTTTGGCGTCCGGAACCGACCTTCCCGGGGCCGCCGGGCCACGTGGCAGTCCGGCTGATCGCGGCACTGGTCGTCGGGGCCGACTCCGGTGTGAACTACGTCATTTGACGCAATCGAAGACTCCCCCCGGATTTCTAGGCTGCCCCCATCTCCCCGAATGAGCCCGGGCATGAGCCCCGGGGATGGAGGCAGTGCTGTGCATGCAGGCCAAGAAGTGAAGAACATCGTGCTGGTGCACGGTGGGTTCGTCGACGGGTCCGGCTGGCAGGGGGTCCACGACCGGCTCACCGCCGACGGCTACCGGGTGGCGGTCGTGCAGAACGCGACCGTCTCGCTGGCCGGTGACGTCGCCACCACCCACCAGGTCCTCGACAGCCTGGACGGTCCGGCCGTGCTGGTCGGCCACTCCTACGGCGGCGCCGTCATCACCGAGGCCGGGAACCACCCCAACGTCGCCGCCCTCGCCTACATCACCGCGTTCGCGCCCGACAAGGGCGAGTCCGTCAACACCCTGATCGCCGACCCTCCGCCCGGTGCACCGGTCCCACCGATCCTGCCGCCCACCCAGGACGGGTTCCTGTTCCTGGACCGGGACAAGTTCGCCGCCTCGTTCGCCGCCGACGTGCCCGAGAAGCTGGCGGCGTTCATGGCCGACTCCCAGGTCCCGTGGGGCCTGGACGCGCTCGGCGGGGCAGTCTCCGAGGCAGCGTGGCGGTCCAAGCCGTCCTGGTACCTGGTCGCCACCGACGACCGCATGATCCCGCCACCCGCCCAGCGCGCCATGTCCGAGCGCGCCGGATCGGCCGTCACCGAGGTCGCCGGAAGCCACGCCGTCTACGTGTCCGACCCCGCCGCGGTGGCCGCCCTGATCGTCCGGGCCGCCACATCCGTCAGCAGCCGCTAGGAAGCAGCGCCGCGGTCGCCCCAGCACGTCCGCTCCGCCTGGGGCCCGCAACGGCGGGCCCCAGGCGGAGCACTCCCGTCCCCACCAGCTTTCAGGAGTCCCCATGGGTCCCGACATCTCCCGCCGCCGGGTGCTCGCCACCGGTGCCGCCGTCGCCGGGTCGGCAGCGCTGCTGACCCCGTTCGGCTCCACCACCGCGGCTGCCGCCACCAACCACGGGCCCGCCGCCGGGCCCGCGACCAAGCCGACCGTCGTCCTGATCCACGGTGGATTCGCCGACGCCTCCTGCTGGAACGGCACCATCGAGCTGCTCCAGCAGCACGGGTACCCGACCATCGCCCCGGCGAACCCGCTGCGCTCCCTTCCCGGGGACGCCGCCTACATCAACAGCGTGCTCCGGTCGATCGACGGCCCGATCGTCCTGGTCGGGCACTCCTACGGCGGTGCCGTCATCACCAACGCCGCCGCCGACGTCGACGGCGTCAGGGCGCTCGTCTACATCGCGGCCTTCGTCGCAAGGTCGTCGAGGTACCGGGCGCCTCCCATGTCGCCATGATCAGCCACCCGGACGTCACCGCGCACCTGATCGAGACCGCCGCCAAGGCCACCGACTGAGCCAACCGCGACCCAGGCCCCCGGCGGAGCCACGACGCCGTTGACGGGGGAGGCGGCCCGTCGGATGGGCGACGCTCTCTGGCCGAGAACTGAGACCAGCCCCACGAAGGACGCTCGGGCCCGTCGCCGCAGGCGCCCGCGTTGAACGCGAATGCCCCGGTCGGAGGAATCCGACCGGGGCATCCTGCTGAGCCGCCTTCGGGATTCGAACCCGAGACCTACGCATTACGAGTGCGTTGCTCTGGCCAACTGAGCTAAGGCGGCGCCGTTGACGGTCTGTCGATCGGCAACGGAGGACAGTCTACACAGTCCGGAGGGGTGATCCTCACGGGGTTTCTAGCCGGCGGAGGCGGTGGCGAGTTTGGCGGCGAAGCCGATGAACAGGGCGGCGACGCTGGTGGTGAGGCCGGCGGAGAGGCGGCGACGGCGGCGGAAGGCGTTGGCGAGGTAGGTGCCCGCCAGGATCAGGGTGCTGAGGTAGAGCACGCTGAAGAACTGCAGCGTGGCGCCGAGGATGCTGAAGGAGAGCGCCGGATCACTGTAGGAGCGGTCGACGAACTGGACGAAGAACGACAGCAGGAAGAGGATCGCCTTCGGGTTGAGCAGGCTGATCACCACCGCGCGGCGGAACGGGCGCTCGCGGTCGGCGGACGGGGCGCCGTCGGCGGAGGCAGCAGGGGCCGGGGACGTGGCGGCGAGATCGTCCGGGGCGGGGTGCGCGTCCCGGTCGCGCCAGAGCCGGCGGGCCGACTTCAGCATGCCGTAGCCGATGAACAGCAGGTAGGCCGCACCGACCAGCTTCACCACGTCGAAGGCCACGACGCTGGCGCGGAGCAGCGAGGCCGCGCCGAGAGAGGTGAGCACGATCAGCGTGGTGTCGCCGGCAAAGACTCCCGCAGCGGCCCGGAAGCCGGTGCGGACGCCCTTGCGGGCCGCGACGGACAGGACGTACATGGAGTTGGGACCGGGCAGCAGCACGATCAGCAGCGCGCCCAGCAGGTACGTGGCGTAGTGGGTGACCCCGAACATGGACAATCCTTTCGCCGCACCACCGACTGGTATGACGAAAGGATTGTGGCACTTCTTTGGTCCTTACTGGCAGACAGTGCCCTTGGCCGGGGGCTTTCCCTGGATCAGGTAGAGGTTGACCGCCGTGTCGATGCAGTCGCTGCCCCGGGCGTAGGCGGTGTGGCCGTCCCCGTTGTAGGTGAGCAGGGTTCCCGACTCCAGCTGCGCGGCCAGCGACTGCGCCCAGGCGTAGGGGGTGGCCGGGTCGCGGGTGGTGCCGACGACCACGATCGGCGCCGCACCGGCCGCCTTGATGGTGTTGGGCTCCCCCGTCGCCGGCACCGGCCAGTACGCGCAGCTCAGGCCGGCCCAGGCGAGCGAGGCGCCGAACCGCGGCGAGGCCTTCTCGAAGGCCGGGAGCTGCTGCTCGACCTGCTGCGGCGTGGTCGCGGCCGGTGGCAGGTCCAGGCAGTTCACCGCCGAGTTGGCGTACATCAGGTTGCTGTAGTGCCCGGAGCCGCTGCGCTCGTAGTACTGGTCGGAGAGGGCCAGCAGGCCGGAGCCGTCGCCGGCCTCGGCCTGGAGCAGTGCCTGCCGCAGCTGCGGCCACTGGGTCTGGTCGTACAGGGCGGCGATCACGCCCGTGGTGCCCAGCGCCCCGTCCAGCTGACGGGAGCCGCCGGTGGGCAGCGGGTGCGCGTTCAGCGAGGCGACCAGGGCGTCCAGGCGCGGGCCGGTCTGCGCCGTGCTGCTGCCCAGCGGGCAGGCGGTGTGCTTCACACAGTCACTGGCGAAGGAGTCGAACGCCGTCTCGAAGCCGCCCGCCTGCTCGCTGTTCAGCTGCTGCGGGGTGAGCGACGGGTCCATCGCGCCGTCCAGGACCATCCGGCCCACCCGGCTGGGGAACAGGCCCGCGTAGGTCGCGCCGAGGAAGGTGCCGTAGGACTTGCCGAGGTAGTTGAGCTTGGGGTCGCCGAGCAGGGCCCGCAGCACGTCCATGTCCCGGGCCGAGTCGATGGTGCTGACGTGGCCGAGCAGCATTCCGGAGTGCTGCTCACAGCCCTGCGCGAAGGACTTGTCCGCGGACACCAGGGCATTGACCTCGGCGGGCGTGGTCGGGGTGGAGTCGACCGCCGTGAACGCGTCCATCTGCTGGTCGGAGAGACAGGTGACCGGGCTGCTGCGGGCCACTCCGCGCGGGTCGACGCCGACGATGTCGTAGGAGTCGCGCAGCGGGGCCGGGAAGGACAGCGCCGCGTACTCGGCGTAGTCGACCGCGGAGCCGCCGGGGCCGCCCGGGTTGATCAGCAGCGAACCGAGTCTCGGGAAGCCCTGGCCGCCGGCCGGGTGGCGGACGACCGAGAGCGAGATGTCGCCGTCGGCGAGGTGCGCGTAGTCCGTCGGGACCTTCATCGTGGCGCACTCGTACCCGCTGTCGCAGGACCCCCAGCTCAGCTGCTGCGTGTAGTAGCGCTGCAGCGCGGCCGGGATCGCCGCCGGCAGTGGCTGCAGTGGCGCCGCCGACGCGGTCGAGGCGGCGTCGGCCGAGGAGGACGAGGACGTGCCGGTGGAGCCCAGTGTGCCCGACCGGGACGGCTGCACCGGGGCGGGTGAGGTGCAGCCGCTCAGTGCCAGCCCGGCGAGCAGGATCGAGGCGGTGACGGCGCGTCGCAGTCCGTTCATGGAGTCCTCTAGTTCGTGGATTACACCGAGCGTAGCCGTCGGCGTGACCGTCACCCAGCCGAGCCGAGCTGCTCGGTGAGGTAGCCGGCCGCGAGTCGGATCAGGCGGAAACGTTCCCGCTGCACGGTGAAGTCCCGCACCACGGACGACAGCCGCACATCGGCGTGCGGACGGCGTGCGAGCGCGATGTGCAGCCGGGCGGCCGAGTCCTGACCTGCGGTGTCGCGGTGCGCGTCGGCCAGCAGCAGGCGGACGGCGGAGGACGTGGCCGCCGTGGCGGCTCCTGTCGCGGAGTGCGCGGACGGGAGAGCAGGGGACGGAAGAGCAGGGGACGGAAGAGCAGCGGACGGGGTCAGTGCGTCGTAGGAGCCGCCGATGCCGGCGGCCGCGAGGTAGTCCTCGGGGTGCGCGATTTCGGTGCCGACTGCGCAGGCGGCGCCGCCGTCCAGACCCAGCAGTCCCCAGTAGCGGGCGGCGGACTGCACCCGGAAGCGGTCTGCCAGCGCGTGCCGCAGGGTGACGGCGTCGCCGAGCCCGGCCCCGCCCGGCCCCCGGTCACAGGCCGCCGTCGGCGTGACCGGGGCGACCAGCACGAAGGGCGTGGACCGTCCGGTGGTGACGGAGGCGGCAAGGGCGTCGAAGACGTCGTCCAGGTGCGCCTCGTCGGCTCGGACCAGCAGCACCGGCAGCAGGCCGGACCGGGCCGGGTACTGCTGCGGCAGCCACACCTGGACCCGCTGCGCGACGCCCGGCAGCTCGCCCTGCAGCAGTTCACCCCCGGACGGGTGGCCCGTCGTGACCAGCGCCGTCGTTGCGGACCCGGTCGCCACCGGCCGGGCGCCCAGGCCCGGATCGGCGGGAACGGTCCGGCCCGCGTTCGGCGTCGGCTGCTCGCCGCCGCCCGAGGCCACCATCCCGGTTCCGGCCGCGAGCACGGCCCCGACCACCAGCAGCGCGGCGCCGCCGCGCAACACCGTGCCCCGGTAGCGCGGCGTCAGTTCGTAGACCAGCCCCGCCCGTTGCCGCCGCCACGACGCCACCGCGCCACTGGCCAGCCACGCCGCCGTCAGCACACCCAGGACACCCGCGACCACGAAGGCCGCCCACCACACGATCACCTCGGTGCCATCCCCCGCGGCCCGGGCCAACCCCCACGTACCCGGTGAACTGTCACCCGAAAGGGGGACGAGGCGAGGCCCGCCCGCAGGTAGCCGCTCCGTGGCACCCCCGCAGCGGACACGGGAGCAGGACCGGCACGGGGGCGGACGGGCGCAGGTACGGGCGCGGGTACGGAGCAGGTACGGGTACGGAACGGGCACAGGTGACGGAACGGGCGCGGGCGGCACCGCCCCGGGGGGCGCGGCCTCGCGGGTGGTGTCAGCCCGCGCGCAGGGCCACCGTCATCGCCTCGACGGCGAGCAGCGGGGCGACGTTGCGTTCCAGCGCGGTTCGGCAGGTCAGCACGGCCTCGATCCGCCGTAGCGTGCCCTCGGGGGCCGACTCCTGTGCGATCCCCTCGATGGCCCCGCGCAGTTCCTCGTTGGACAGCTCCCCCACCGCGCCGAACTGGACCGCGAGCACGTCCCGGTAGAAGGAGGCCAGGTCGATCAGGGCGCGGTCCAGGGTGTCCCGCTGGGTGCGGGTGGCCCGGCGCTTCTGCCGGTCCTCCAGTTCCTTCATCGCCCCGGCGGTCCCGCGCGGCAGTCGGCCGTTGATCCCGGCGGCCGCGCCCAGTGCGGCCCGCATGTCTTCGGTCTCCTTGGCGTCGACCTCCTCGGCGACCTGCTTGGCGTCCTCGGCGGCGGCGTCGATCAGCTGCTGTGCACCGGCCAGGCAGGCACCCAGGTCACCGACGCGCAGCGGCAGCTTCAGCACCTCGGCCCTGCGGGCGCGCGCGGACTCGTCCAGGGCCAGCCGGTGGGCCCGGCCGATGTGGCCCTGGGCCGCCCGGGCGGCGAAGGACGCCATCGCCGGGTCGACGCCGTCCCGGCGGACCAGAACGTCCGCCACCGCGGCGACCGGCGGGGTGCGCAGCACCAGCAGTCGGCAGCGGGAACGGATCGTCGGCAGCGCATCCTCCACGGAGGGCGCGCAGAGCAGCCAGACGGTGCGCGGGGCCGGCTCCTCGATGGCTTTCAGCAGGACGTTGGCGGCGCCCTCGGTGAGCCGGTCGGAGTCCTCCACGACGATGATCTGCCAGCGCCCGCCGGCCGGGGACATCGACGCGTTCCGGACCAGGTCCCGGGTCTCCTTCACGCCGATGCTCAGCACATCGGTCCGCACGCTCTCGACGTCCGCGTGGCTGCCGATCAGCGCGGTGTGGCAGCCGTCGCAGAACCCGCAGCCGGGCACCCCGCCCAGCTCCAGATCCGGCGAGGTGCACTGGAGCGCGGCGGCGAAGGCCCGCGCGGCGGTGGCCCGGCCCGACCCCGGCGGACCGGTGAACAGCCAGGCATGCGTCATCCCGCCGGCGGCCGTATCGCCGCCCGCCAGTACCGCCCGGGCCGACCGGGCGGCGGCGACCAGCTGTTCCACCACCTGGTCCTGTCCGACCAGGTCGTCCCACACGCTCACGATTTCTCCGGTTGTCGCTGTGTGCCCACCGACGTGTGCCCACCGACGGAGCCTAGCCGCCGACACCGACAGCGGGCGTCACTGGCGCTGGGGGCCGGTCTCGCCCTCGTCGCCGTCCTGCCACTGGGACCACTCCTCTCGGGGGCCGAGCAGCTTGTCGGTCAGGGTGGGCAGGTCGTCCAGCGGGGTCTCCTCCGCCCAGTCGTACCGGCCGCGCCCCTGGGAGGCGGGTGCGGCCGGGTCGACCACGGGCATCTCCCTGGTGCGCTCGACCGGTGGCGTCGGCCGCGCCGCCGGCTGATCCCCCTCGGGGCGGAACAGCCAGTCGGGCACCTTGTCCTGCACGCTCTCGTCGCTGCGCGGCTTGGCGACGCGCCAGGACTTGGGCAGCCGCCGGGCGTCCCCGTCACCGGAGGACGCGGGACCGGAGGACGCGGGACCCGAGGAGGCAGCACCCGAGGACGCGGTACCCGCTGACCCAGCGCTCGGCGAAGCAGGGCCGGGCGACGCGGTGGATGAAGACGCGGGCGGCGCGGGGACCTTGGGCATGACCGTGGTGCGGTCCTCGGCTCCGTTGCCGCGACCGGTCTCGACGGCACGACCACGGGCCGGCGGCGCCGGGGCCACCGTCGGCATCACCGTGGTCTCGTCCTCCGGCTTCGGCGTGCGACGGGACGGCGGGGTGGCTCCGGCGGCAGGGGCAGGCGCCGCCGCGGGGGCGGTCGGCGGGGTCGTGGGCCTGGGCGGCAGCAGCGCGTCCGCACGGCGGATCGCCTCGGCCTGGACCTCGGGCGATATCACCTCGGTGGCGTCCTCGGCGATGGATGCTCCGCCGTCGGGGCCGGCGGCGGGCTTCGCCGCGGGCATCTCCCGGGTCGGGTCCTCGGCCCGGAGTTCCGCACCGGCCAACGCGGAGGCCTGCGCTGCGGCGGACGCCTCAGCGGCTGCGGCGGCTGCGGCTACCGCCGCCACCCGCTCCTCCTCCGCACGCCGCAGCGCCTCTTCGGCGCGACGGCGCTCGTCGGCACGCCGCTCGTCGCGCTGGCGCTCCAGCTCCGTCAGCCGAGCCGCCTCGGCCTCGGCGCGGCGGCGTTCGGCCTCCTCGGCGGCGCGGCGCTCGGCCTCCTGCGCTGCCCTGCGCGCCGCCTCGGCCTCAGCCGCCAGGCGGGCCTCCTCGGCGGCGAGACGGGCGGCCTCGGCCGCCTTGCGGTCCTCCTCGGCCTGCAGCGCCTTCTGCTTCTCTTCCTCCTGCAGCCGGAGCCGCTCCAGCAGCGCCTGCTTCTCCCGCTCGGCCTTCTCGGCCTCGGCCTTGAGCCGGGCCTCCTCGGCGATCCGCCGCTCCTCGGCCTCGCGGGCCAGCCGCTCCTGCTCGGCGCGGGCCTCCCGCTCCTGCTCGGAGAGCGGCAGCTCGCGGTCGAGCCGGTGCCGGATCGCGGTGGTGACGGCGGCGGGCGACTGCGCGGCGTCGACCACCAGGTAGCGCGCCGGGTCGGCGGCGGCGAGCGACAGGAATCCGGCCCGAACCCTGGCGTGGAACTCGGCCGGCTCGGACTCCAGCCGGTCCAGCGCCTCGGTGAACCGTTCCCGCGCCGCCGCCGGGTCGACGTCCAGCAGCACGGTGAGGTCGGGGACGAGCCCGTCGGTGGCCCAGCGCGAGATCCGGGCGACCTCGCTGCCCGCCAGGTCGCGGCCGGCGCCCTGGTAGGCGACGGAGGAGTCGGAGTAGCGGTCGGTGATGACGACGGCGCCGCGCTCCAGCGCCGGGCGGATCACCGTCTCCACGTGCTCGGCCCGGTCCGCCGCGTAGAGCAGGGCTTCGGCACGGTGCGAGATGCCGGTGTTGCCGACGTCCAGCAGCATCGCCCGGAGCCGCTGGCCGATGGCACTGCCGCCGGGCTCGCGGGTGACCACGACCTCGTGGCCCTTGCTGCGGATCCACTCGGCGAGTGCCTGGGCCTGGGTGGACTTCCCGGCGCCGTCGCCGCCCTCCAGGGCGATGAAGAAGCCGTGGCCGGCCCGGTGCGGAACCGGTCGCGGGCCGCCGCGCAGGGCGTCCCAGACCTCGCGGTTGAACGAGGCGACGCCGCGCCGGTCGTCCGCGCGGAGGTACACCGGCACCGCGAGGACCAGCAGCAACAGACCGACCAGGGCGAGCGCCAGCCCGGCGCCGTCGTGGTCGAAGCGGAGCGAGGAGGCGGACTGACGGCCGAAGGCGGCGCCGAGCAGCGGGGTGACGACCAGTGCGACCCCGACCGCGACCCGCAGCATGGCGTGCAGGTGCTCGGCGACCCGGGGCTGCCGGGCCTCCTCGGTCTCCAGGTCCAGCAGCACCCGCCCGGTCCTGATGGCGACCCCGGCGGCGATGCCGGCCGCGGTGATCAGCACCAGCGCCAGCACGTAGTCCCGGACCAGGCCGGCCAGCAGCAGCGCCAGCCCCGTACCGCCGAGGGCCAGCGGCAGCAGCCGGCGGCGGCCCAGGACGGGCAGCACCGAGGCGGCGACCCGCATGCCGAGCAATGGCGCGGCGGTCGCGGCCAGCACCATCAGGCCGTAGCCGACCGTGCCGGCCCCGGTGTCGGCGCTGTGCTGCAGCGCCACGGCGACGGCCGCGGCCATCGCGGCGGCGGCGCCGGCGACCGAGAAGCTGAAGACGACGGACGTGCCGGTACGGCCGCGCGGGCCCTTGAACGCGTCGGCCGCATCGGCCGCGGCGTCGGTGCCCCGGGTGGCGGCGACATCGGTGGGGGCGCGCAGCCCGGTCAGCGGGGAGCGCGGCGGTACGGGGGCGCCGGTGGCGCCGGGACGGGGCAGTTCCTGACGGAACAGCAGCACGACCGACGTGAGCAGGAAGCCGGCCGCGCCGAAGGCGGCGAGCGTGCCGGTGTGGCCGCTCAGCCAGCCGGCGCCGGAGGCGAGCCCGTTCTCGACCAGCGTGAGCAGCGCCAGCGCGGCCGCCGCCAGCGGTACGGCGGTGTAGCCGGTCCACAGATCGACGTGGCGCAGCACCGGACGCTGGTTCACCGGCGGCACGCCGGGGGCGGCGGTGGGCAGGAGTCCCTCGGCGACGGACTCCCTGGTGATCGTCCAGACCCGTTCGGCCGCACCGGTCAGGAAGACCGTCAGCAGCAGCCAGACCAGCGCGGTGGCCTGGTCCCAGACGATCCAGAACGGGGCGACGGCGAGCAGCGCGACCCGCAGCAGGTCCGCGCCGAGCAGCGTCCAGCGGCGGTCGACCCGCCGCAGCAGCTGCGCCAGCGGGTCCAGCAGCAGCGCCCCGAAGAACAGCGTCGCCAGCAGCCGGACTACGAAGACGGTGGCGATGGTGACCATCGCGCCCCGGTAACCGCCGCCGAAGGAGCCGTCGCTGTCGGCCGCGACCACGGCGAGGACGAGCAGCGTCAGCAGGCCGAGCCGGTCGCCGACGGTGCCGAACAGCTGCGCCTGCCAGAGCGCGCGGTACGGGCGTACGCGGAGCAGCGCCCTGGCTCGGTCGGAGGCGCTGCCGCCGGGCGTCACCGTCGCGACGGCGGGCACGGCCGAGTCCGCCGCCGGGGAGGCGCCCGGTACGGTCGCGTCTGGCTGCTGGTCGGGTCCGGGCTCGGCACTCGTCATAGCGGTCAGCCTATCCGGAGGGGCCGACACCACACCCCTGTGCGTCACGACGGCCCTGGTTCATGACAGAGCTGTGACCTGTGGCGCACCGAATCGGAGGCAATTGATCCGCTTTGCCACGGCCCGGCCACCGCGTCGGCACACCGGCTTCACCGCCGACCCGGGCCGAAGCCCGTTCCGCGCCCCCGGCGACCGAGCCCACACCGGGGTCCGTGGGGGAGCACGACCGGGAGACCGGGACGGGCGGGCGGCTGCGGTCCCCTGCCGCCGCGCGCCCGTCCCGGGGTGACCCGCCCTGCCTAGCCGGCCGGGGTGGACGCCGTCTCGGCCACAGCCGGATCGGCGGCCGCGGTCTTGCTCGCCGCCGTCTTGCTCGCTGCCGTCTTTTTGGCCGCCGTCTTGGCCGCGGTGGTGGTCTTCTTCGCCGCCGTCTTCTTCGCGGCGGTCTTCTTGGCCGCCGTCGTGCCGGTCGCGGCCTTCTTGGCGGGGGCCTTCTTCGCCGGGGCCTTCTTGGCGGTCTTCTTCACCGGCCCCTTGGCACGCTTCTCCGCCAGCAGCTCGTAGCCGCGCTCCGGGGTGAGCTCCTCGACGCTGTCGTCCCTGCGCAGCGTGGCGTTGGTCTCGCCGTCGGTCACGTACGGGCCGAAGCGGCCGTCCTTGACCACCACCGGGCGCTCGCTGACCGGGTCGGTGCCCAGTTCCTTGAGCGGCGGCTTGGCCGCGGCCCGGCCGCGCGCCTTGGGCTGCGCGTAGATCGCCAGCGCCTCCTCCAGGGTCACCGTGAACATCTGCTCCTCGTTCTCCAGGGAGCGCGAGTCGGTGCCCTTCTTGAGGTACGGGCCGTAGCGGCCGTTCTGCGCGGTGATCTCCACGCCCTCGGCGTCAGCGCCGACGGTCCGCGGCAGTCCGAAGACCTTGAGCGCGTCCTCCAGCGTCACGGTGTCCAGGGACATCGTCGACAGCAGCGACTGGGTCCGCGGCTTGACCGCGTTCTTGCCGGTCTTGGGCAGGCCCTCGGGCAGCACCTCGGTGAAGTACGGGCCGTAGCGGCCGTCCTTGGCGACGATCTCGTGGCCGCTGACCGGGTCCTGGCCCAGCTCGCGCACGCCGCTGGGCTTGGCCAGCAGTTCCTCGGCCAGCTCCGGGGTGAGCTCGTCCGGGGCCATCTCGTCCGGCACGTCGGCGCGCTGCTCGCCGCGCTCCACGTACGGGCCGTAGCGGCCGACGCGCAGCACGATGCCGCTGTCGCCGAGCGGGAAGGAGCTGATCTCCCGGGCGTCGATCCGGCCCAGGTCGGTGACCAGTTCCTTCAGCCCGCCGACGTGGTCCCCGTCACCGTTGCCGGCGTCGGCCGCGGCGGCGACCACCTCCGGCGCGCTGCCCTCGCCGTAGTAGAAGCGGCGCAGCCACGGCACCGACTCGCCCTCGCCCTGGGCGATGCCGTCGAGGTCGTTCTCCATCTTGGCGGTGAAGTCGTAGTCGACCAGCCGACCGAAGTGCTCCTCCAGCAGTCGGACCACGGCCAGTGCCAGGAAGGACGGCACCAGCGCGGTGCCCTTCTTGAACACGTAGCGGCGGGCCACGATGGTGTCGATGATCGCCGCGTAGGTGGACGGGCGGCCGATCTCCCGGTCTTCCAGCTCCTTGACCAGCGAGGCCTCGGTGTAGCGGGCCGGCGGCTTGGTGGCATGGCCGTCCGGGCTGATCTCGTCGGCCCCGAGGGTGTCCCCCTCGGCGACCGGCGGCAGCCGGCGCTCGCGGTCGTCCAGCTCGGCGTCCGGGTCGTCGCGGCCCTCGACGTAGGCCTTGAGGAAGCCGTGGAAGGTGATGATCTTTCCGGTCGCGGAGAACTCGGCGTCGCGGCCGTCGCTGGAGGCGCCCGCGACCTTGACGGTGACGGACTGGCCGACCGCGTCCTTCATCTGCGAGGCGACGGTGCGCATCCAGATCAGCTCGTACAGACGGAACTCGTCGCCGCGCAGCCCGGTCTCGGCGGGGGTGCGGAAGCGGTCGCCGGAGGGGCGGATCGCCTCGTGCGCCTCCTGCGCGTTCTTGACCTTGCCGGTGTAGACGCGGGGCACGTCCGGCAGGTACTCGCGGCCGTAGAGCTGCTCGACCTGGGCCCGGGCCGCACCGATCGCGGTGCCCGAGAGCGTGGTCGAGTCGGTACGCATATAGGTGATGAAGCCGTTCTCGTACAGCTTCTGCGCCACGTCCATGGCCCGCTTGGCACCGAAGCCCAGCTTGCGCCCGGCCTCCTGCTGCATGGTCGTGGTGCGGAACGGCGCGTACGGGGAGCGGCGGTACGGCTTTGACTCGACGCTGCGGACCCGGAAGGCGGTGTCGGCGAGCGCGGCGGCCAGCGTCCGGGCGCCCTCCTCGTCCAGGTGCAGGGTCTGGGCCGAACCGGCCTTGAGCTGACCGAGGGAGTCGAAGTCCCGGCCGGTGGCGACCCGGCGGCCGTCGACCGAGGACAGCCGGGCGCCGAAGGTGCCGGGGTCGCCGGCCTCGACGCCACGGCCGGAGGAGAACACGGCGGTCAGGTCCCAGTAGGACGCCGAGCGGAACGCCATCCGCTCCCGCTCGCGCTCGACCACCAGGCGGGTCGCCACGGACTGGACCCGGCCCGCCGAGAGCTTCGGCATGACCTTCTTCCAGAGCACCGGGGAGACCTCGTACCCGTACAGACGGTCCAGGATGCGGCGCGTCTCCTGGGCGTCGACCAGGCGCTTGTTCAGCTCACGGGGGTTGTTGACGGCCTCCCGGATGGCGTCCTTGGTGATCTCGTGGAACACCATGCGGTGCACCGGCACCTTGGGCCGCAGCACCTCCTGCAGGTGCCAGGCGATGGCCTCGCCCTCGCGGTCCTCATCGGTGGCGAGGAAGAGTTCGTCGGCGTCCTTCAGCAGCGACTTCAGCTTCGCGACCTGGGACTTCTTGTCGGCGTTGACGACGTAGATGGGCTCGAAGTCGTGCTCGACGTCGATCCCGAGCCGGCGCACCTCGCCGGTGTATCCGTCCGGTACCTCTGCTGCTGTGCCGGGGAGGTCGCGGATATGCCCGACGCTCGCCTCGACCACATATCCGGGGCCGAGGTAGCCCTTGATCGTCTTCGCCTTGGCCGGCGACTCGACGATCACGAGTCGCTGTACTTGGCGTGCGGTCTCGTTGGTCGGGGACACCTTCGCTCTTCTCTCCCGGTCGAGTGGGGGGTGGTGGGGGCCGCTCGCTCCACTACACGGCCCTGAGAGCGGAGTGTGACCGCACCCAGGTCCCCCTTGTCAAACGGACGAATCCGGATTTGTGCGCTCCGGGCTCCGACCGACGACTCTCGAACGGTAACCCGACAGGGGGTGTTCCCGCCGTACAGATCCCTGGCAACGGCCGATGCGAGGGGGCCTGTGGCGACTTCCGGGCAGCTCTGGGAGCCTCCGGCCGGACCATGGATCCCCGACCGGCCGAGAACAGAACCGGACACGCCGGATGATAGGACTGGCGCTCCGGGAGTTCGCGGACAGAACGACACCTTCGGCGTGTTCTGCGCCCATCCGGCCCCATCCGACCTGCCGTTTCTGCTAGCAAACGCCGGGATGCGCGGCCCCGGGCAGTGCCGGCTGCGGGCACGGGAACCGCCGGCGGAGGGAGCCCGGCGGGTCAGGAGAAGAGGCCGGCGAGCAGTGCCGCGCCGCAGACCACGAAAGCCAGCCCGAGCACGGCCCAGAAGACGTCGCTGCGGGCCTGCCCCACCCCGTTGACGGCAACCAGCGTGGGCCGGGCCGGATCGTAGGAGACCGGCACCAGGGAGTCGACCGCCAGCGCCGGAGTACGGCGGATGGTGGTCCAGCCACGGGGACGGGTGACCACCTCGCCGTGGCCCTCGACCTGGAAACCGAGCACCGGTGCGGTGTCCGGGTGGTCGGCGGCCGCGTCCGGGTCCACCAGCACGCGGGCCATCGCCGACACCCCGTTGCGGCGCAGCCCCCGGCGGGTCCGGATCTCGGCCGCGCACCAGGCCAGCACACCGGCCCCGAACAGCGTGAACCACGCTCCGGTGAACACGCTCAGTGGAGTCCCCACGCCGTTTTCGCCCCGCCCCAGTCGACCGCCCGGCAACCCAATCGGTAAGACCGTCAGATTGTCAGCAGACGGGCAACGCCGGGCGTCTCCCGGGCGACATGGAGATGAACGGAGGTATGCCGAGAGGCCGCGCCGACGGACCTCCCCAGGACGCGGACCGACGCGGGACCGCCCCTGTTGCGTGCCTCAGATCACACCGGGAGCGGCGGTCACCCGGCGTCCTGTTGCGGCTCCAGGAAGCCCTGTTCGACCAGCATCCGGATCTGCTCCGGGGTGCGGTCGCGCAGCAGCACCGGGTCCTCGTCGATCAGCCCGGCGATGGCGTCCAGGATCTCCCCGGCGGTGAGCGTCCCGTCGCACACCCCGGCGAAACCCGCGCCGACCGTGTCGACCTTCGTCGCCCGGCGCATTCCCCGGTTCTGACGCAGGATCACATGCTCCGGGTCGTCCGCTCCGGGCGAGCCGACCTGCTCCTGGACCACCTCGTCGGCGAGCCGGTAGCGGGCCGCCAGCAGCGCGGCGTCGTCGTGGTCGCGGAGGAAGTCCTGGCGGGCGAACCAGAGCTCGATCTGCGGGCCGAGCGGCTGCTCGACCGGGTGCGGCCACTCCTCGACCCGGACCACCGGGCGGGCGCCCTCCGGGGTCTTCCGCAACGTGATCCAGCCGAAGCCGACCCCTTCGACCTTCGCCGCCTCGAAGGCGTCCAGCCACTCGCCGTAGCGCGCGTCGTAGGACTCCCGGCTCTCCCGGTGGTCGCCGCCGTCCCGCAGCCACAACTCGGCGTACTGTGTCACGTCCTGGACCTCGCGCTGGACCACCCAGGCGTCGCAGCCGGTGCCCGCCGTCCAGGCGGAGACCCGGTCGCGCCAGTCCTCGCCGCGTACGTGCTGCCAGTTCGCGAGCAGCTGGCAGTAGCCACCGGGAGCCAGATGGCGCCCCGCCCCGGCGACCAGGCTGCGGCACAGGTCGTCCCCGGCCATGCCGCCGTCGCGGTAGGTGAACCGGCCGCCGGGGGAGATCACGAACGGCGGGTTGGAGACGATCAGGTCGAAGGTCTCCTGCTCCGCGACCGGCTCGAACAGGCTGCCCTGCCGGGTCCCGACGTTGTCCAGCCCGGACAGCGCCATCGTCAGTGCGGTGAAGTGCAGCGCACGGGGGTTCACGTCGGTGGCGACGACCTCCGCGCCGTGCCGCGCCGCGTGCACGGCCTGGACGCCGGACCCGGTGCCCAGGTCGAGCACCCGGTGGACCGGGCGGCGGACGGTGATGTTCGCCAGCGTGGTCGACGCCCCGCCCACCCCCAGCACGAGTTCGGCACGGGGCACGTCGGTGCGGGCGGCGGCGCCGATGCCGCCCGCACCGCCGACCGCGCAGCCCAGGTCGGAGACGATCCACGCGTCACCGGCCCGGCTGTCGCCGGCGATGTCGCTGGCGTAGGGGCGCACGTCCACGGTGGCCCTGACCTCGTCCCCGTCCCGCTCCAGCCAGCCGCCGGCCAGGCAGTCGTCGACCGGCAGCGCGGCACGGGCCGCCGCGTAGGGGACGGAGCGCTGCAGCAGGAACAGCCGCAGCAGCGTCTCCGCCGCGGAGCCGCCGCCGGTGACGCGCAGCGCCGGCACCGTCTCGCTGCGGGCGAGGGCGGCGTAGGCGGGGCCGCCGAGCAGCTCCAGGCAGCCGTCGGCGGTGAAGTCGGCGGCGCGGAAGGCTGCCCGGAGGCGGGCCGTCAGTTCGTGGTCGACGTCGGGACGGAGGGGCGCAGGCGCGGTGCTAGGTGTCACCGGGCCATTGTCCCCCTTCCCGACGCGACGGCGCGCGTGCCGCGCGACCCCCGCGTGCCGGTCGCCCACCGTCCGCCCGCGGCTCGGCGAAGCCCGTCAGTGGGCCGGGCCGGTCGCTGGGCGAGGCCAGTCAGCGGGTCGAGCCGGTCAGCGGGCGAAGCCGGTCAGCGGGCGATCCCGGTCAGCGGGCGAAGCCGACCAGTGGGCGAAGCCCGGTCGGTGGGCGGAGCCCGGTCAGTGGGCCGAGCCGGACGGGGACGGGGTGGCGGAGGGCTTGGCCGGGGCGGAGCCCGACGGCTTGGCCGTGGCGGAGGTGGAGGCCGAGGTCGACGTCGTCGCGGCGGGGGACCCGGTGGCCGCCGGGTCGGAGGCCCCCGGTGCGGTGGTGGAGCCGCCCGCCGGGCCGGCGTTCACGCTCTTGCAGGCGGGCTGCTTGGCGAGGGCCGTGCCGAGGTCCCCGGTCTGCAGCTTCTGCAGCGCCGCGGTGGACAGCTCGGACTGCTGCTGCACCTGGTCGCTGACGCCCTTCAGGCTCGCCGCGAACTTGGCCTGGTCGGTGACGTCCAGCGCCTGCACGGCCTGCTGCACCTTGGTGTAGCCGCCGGAGGCCTGGTTCAGTTCGCTGACGGCGTCCGCCTGGGTCTGCGCGCCGCTGTCGACCTTCGGTGCGCCGGCCTGCTGGACCGCCTGGGCCAGCTGCGTGTTGGCGGTCGCCAGGATCCCGAAGTCGGCTGCCAGCCGGGTCTGCAGATCCTTCGGGGTCTCCCCCGTCTTCACCGCGCCGGTGTCGGCCAGCGCGGTGTTCGCCTGCTGGATCGGGGTCTGCATGCCCCCGCACACCGACTTCGCCCAGGCGTCGAGCTGCGGGCCGTCACTGCTGCCGCAGGCGCTGGCGCCGAACGCGAGCACCACCAGCGGAGCCGCAAGTCCCAGCCACTTCTTCGTCACCACGGGTTCCTCTCCTCGCACGGGGCCGAGCGGCACCGGTCCGGCTTGGGAACCTACACGCCGTGGCACGACCGCGGCGCGCAGGCTAGCGTACCGACCAGTCGGGTTGGCGACGGTGAGAAGCCACACCCCCTGGAGTCCCTGGAGTGCCTGGAGGCCGCAGCATGCCCCGTACCACCGCGAACGCGCACGGGATCGAGCTGGAGTACGACACCTTCGGCGACCCGGCGGACCCGACGATGCTGCTGGTCATGGGCCTCGGGGCACAGATGACCGCCTGGCCCGACGGATTGTGCGAGGCGTTCGCCGGCCACGGGTTCCACGTGGTGCGCTTCGACAACCGCGACGCCGGGCTGTCCAGCCACCTGGACCACGCCCCGCAGCCCGATCTGGTCGCGATCATGCACGGCGACCCCTCCTCCGCCCCCTACCTGATCAGCGACATGGCGCAGGACGCGGTCTGGCTGCTGGACGCACTCGGGGTGGAGCGGGCGCACGTCGTCGGCGCGTCGCTGGGCGGCATGATCGTGCAGCAGCTGACGGTGGACCACCCGGACCGGGTGCTCAGCCTGTGCTCGATCATGTCGCGGCCCGGGGACCGGGCCAGCGGCAGGCCCTCCCCCGAGGCCGGTCAGATGTTGCTGCGTCCGCGCGCCCAGGACCGGGCCGGGGTGGTCGCGGCGCGGGTGGAGAGCTCCCGGCTGATCGGGTCGCCGGACTACCCGGAGGACCCCGCCGTGCTGCGGGTGCGGCACGAGGCCTCGTACGACCGCTCCTACCGGCCGGACGGCTTCGCCCGGCAGTTCGCCGCCGTCCTCGCCTCCCCGGACCGCACCGCGGGGCTGCGCGGGGTCACCGTGCCGACGCTGGTGATCCACGGCCTGGCGGACCCGCTGATCGACCACAGCGGCGGCGAGGCCACGGCGAAGGCCGTGCCCGGCGCGGGACTGCTGCTCCTCCCGGGCATGGGGCACGACCTGCCGCAGGCACTGTGGCCGACGATCGCTACCGCGGTCGCCGGCAACGCCTTCTCCCGCGACGGCGACCAGACGGCCGCCGACGCCTGATCAGGTGACCGAGGTGGGGTGCGGGGTGTCCTCGGCCCCCGCCCCGTCGTCGCCGTCCTCAGCGGCCTCGGCGCTCCCGGACCGGGCCGCCGGCACCGCTGCGGCGCCGGCGGCCCCGTCAGCAGCGGACCCGGCGCCGGAACCGGCAGCGGCACCAGCAGCGGCGGGCTCGGCCCCGACGGAGATGCCGCGCCGCTTGGAGATCCACACCGCGGCGACGATCACCGCCAGGCAGAGCACCGCGACACCGACCCGCAGCCCGACGTTGGCGTCCGCGCCGAAACTGAACTTCACGATGGCCGGCGCCACCAGCAGCGATACCAGGTTCATCACCTTGAGCAGCGGGTTGATGGCCGGTCCGGCGGTGTCCTTGAACGGGTCGCCGACAGTGTCGCCGATGATCGTGGCCTCGTGGGCGGCACTGCCCTTGCCGCCGTGGTGCCCCTCCTCGACCAGCTTCTTGGCGTTGTCCCAGGCGCCGCCCGAGTTGGCCAGGAAGATCGCCATCAGGGTGCCGGTGCCGATCGCCCCGGCCAGGTACGAGCCGAGCGCGCCGACCCCCAGCAGGAAGCCCACCGCGATCGGCGCGAGCACGGCGAGCAGTCCGGGGGTGGCCAGCTCCCGCAGCGCGTCCCGGGTGCAGATGTCCACCACCCGGCCGTAGTCCGGCAGTTCGGTCCCCTCCATGATCCCGGGCTTGGTCCGGAACTGCTCCCTGACCTCGAACACGACCGAACCGGCCGAGCGCGAGACCGCGTTGATCGCCAGCCCGGAGAACAGGAACACCACGGCCGCACCGAGCAGCAGCCCGACCAGGTTGTTGGGCTGGGAGATGTCCAGACTCAGGCTCAGCCCGTGGGCGGCCGAGCCGACCTGGGCCTCCGCGGTGGCGATCGCGTCGGTGTAGGAGCCGAACAGCGCCGTGGCGGCGAGCACGGCGGTGGCGATGGCGATGCCCTTGGTGATCGCCTTCGTGGTGTTGCCGACCGCGTCCAGCTCGGTCAGCACCTGGGCGCCGGCACCGGTCACGTCCCCGGACATCTCGGCGATGCCCTGGGCGTTGTCGGAGACCGGGCCGAAGGTGTCCATGGCCACGATCACCCCCACCGTGGTCAGCAGACCGGTACCGGCCAGGGCGACGGCGAACAGGGACAGCATCAGCGAGCCGCCGCCGAGCAGGAACGCCCCGTAGACCGCCGCGCCGATCACGACCGCCGAGTAGACGGCGGACTCCAGCCCGAGCGAGATGCCGGACAGCACGACGGTGGCCGGGCCGGTCAGCGAGCTCTTGCCGACGTCCATGACGGGGCGCCGGTTGGTCTCGGTGAAGTAGCCGGTGAGCTGCTGGATCACCGCCGCCAGCACGATCCCGATGGCGACGGCGACCAGCGCGAACACCCTCGGGTTGCCGGCGTGGCCGCTGATCTCGGCGGGCACGCCGTGCAGGTCGGCGAAACGACCCGGGAGGAAGGCGAAGACCGCCGCGACCACCAGCAGCAGGGAGAAGGCGGCGGAAATGAAGAACCCGCGGTTGATGGCCGACATGCCGCTGCGGTCACGGGTGCGGGGCGAGACGGCGAAGATGCCGAGCACGGCGGTGATGACGCCGATGGCGGGGACCAGCAGCGGGAACGCCAGCCCGTCGTCACCGAAGGCGGCCTTGCCGAGGATCAGCGCGGCGACCAGGGTGACGGCGTAGGACTCGAACAGGTCGGCGGCCATCCCGGCACAGTCGCCCACGTTGTCGCCGACGTTGTCGGCGATGGTGGCGGCGTTGCGGGGATCGTCCTCGGGGATCCCCTGTTCGACCTTGCCGACCAGGTCGGCGCCGACGTCGGCGGCCTTGGTGAAGATGCCGCCGCCGACACGCATGAACATGGCCAGCAGCGCCGCGCCGAAGCCGAAGCCCTCCAGCACCTTGGCGGCGTTCTCCTTGTAGATCAGCACCACGACCGAGGCGCCGAACAGGCCCAGCCCGACCGTGATCATCCCGACCACGCCGCCGGTACGGAAGGCGATCCGCATGGCCCGGTGCGAGACGCCCCGGATGTCCGGAGCCGCCTCCGCCGCGCCATCGGGTTGGGCGGCGTCGGGATCGGGGGTGGCCGCCCGGGCGGCGGCGGCGACCCGGACGTTGCTGCGGACCGCCAGGCGCATCCCGATGTAGCCGGTGAGCCCCGAGAAGCCGGCGCCGACCAGGAAGAACACCGAACGGCCGATCCGCTGGGACCAGTTGTCGGCGGGCAGGAGCAGCAGCAGGAAGACCACTGCGGTGGCGAACACCCCGAGGGTGCGGAACTGCCGGGCCAGGTAGGCGTTGGCGCCCTCCTGGACGGCGGCGGCGATGCGCTTCATGGCCTCGGTGCCCTGGTCGGCGGCGAGGACCTGACGCACCAGCAACCACGCCACCCCGAGGGCGGCGAGCGCGATGACGGCGACGATGACGACCACGGTGCGGCCGTCGCTGGTGAGAACGGCGGGAGCGGCGGTGAGTACGCGCCCCGACGTCGGTACCGATGGAGCACCGGAGAAGACGAGCCCGGCCATGCGTCCTCCTAGACGTCTGGCTCGTGCGCCGGGCGGGCGGCGAAGGGTGGTGCCGGTGGTGCGGTCCGCTCGGCTGCGCGGGCGAGGTGATGCCGTGTCATATCGCGGTGCCTTCAACACGGCAGGCCGCGATTCTAGGAATCACGGCCTGATCAAAACAGAGGAAGCGCAGGGATTAGCACATGAAACGCCAATATTTCCTTGATCCATGACCGATCGTCTGTTCTGGTGCGAAACGGACGTTTGACGGCATGGAAAGATGGACAGCCATGACCGAATGCGGCCATGGCCGCCCGGCGGCAGAGTGGCCGTGGGAGCCCTTCGAGCCCTACGGGTGCTGGCGGCGTCGTGCCGTCAGGGCAGCACGGGATGAACGGCCACCGGCCAGCTCATCCGGACCAGGCCGCCGTCCTCGTCGTTGCTGATGTCCAGGTCGTCGACGAGCCCGCTGATCACGGCCAGCCCCATCGCGGCCTCGGCGGTGTCCTCACCGTCGGAGTCGTTGTTGTGGCTGTCGGCACTGCCGTTGCGGCTGACGCTCTTCGCGCCGACACCGTCGCCGACCTCGATCAGGAACCGCTTCTCCTGCTCGACGAGTTTCACCCGAACGGCGTCGTCGATGCCGTTGCGGCGGTGCAGGCCGACGGCGCGCGAGCAGGCTTCGCCGACCGCGAGGCGCACCTCGTCGAGGACGGACTCGTCCACTCCCGCTCTTCGGGCGACCGCGGCAGCGACCAACCGCGCTGTCCGGACATGCTCCGGAAGCGCGCTGAATCGGAGTTCGACGGTGGCCATGGCTCTCCCCCTCGAAGGTTCATGCTTCTCCGGTCGACGCCGGCTCCGGTCGACGCCGTCTGTGGACGACGGGCGTCTCCGGACGGCGGCCGGCCCCGGGGCCCCAACGGGACCCCGGGCGTCGCGGTGACTGGCTCGGCGGGCAGCCGGGCGTCAGTCGGTCGCGGCGACGGCCTCGTCCACAGAACTGTGGATGGGGAACACCTTGGTGAGCCCGGTGATACGGAAAATCTTGAGGATCCGCTCCTGGTTGCAGACCAGACGCAGGGAACCCTCATGGGCGCGTACCCGCTTGAGCCCGCCGACGAGCACTCCCAACCCGGTCGAGTCCAGGAAGTCCACGCCTTCCATGTCCACGATCAGGTGGTAGTGACCCTCGTTGACGAGCTCGACGAGCTGCTCTCGCAGCTTCGGGGCGGTGTACACATCGATCTCGCCCCCCACCTCGACGACCGTGCGGTCGCCAACGGTACGGGTCGACAGGGACAGGTCCACGGAACCTCCAGCACCTTGCTCTCGCTCCACCACGCCCCACCGGGACGGGGAGCGCGTTGCCGCGATGGCATCGTTGCGATTCTTGGCCGATGTCGAGGCTGGTACCTCGATGTACGGCCGCGATGGCATTCAACCACTTACGACCAGGGCAGCACGACGCCTTAGGGCGAATCTCCACCGCTCTGATGACAGACTGACTTCCGATGAAGCCGCGTCCGGACTCGCCCGCGACCGTTCTCAAGAGGCTCGCAGAAGCCCGAGGACGGCAAGATCGGCTCACTCATTCGGAGCATCTGCCCGCCCGTGCGGCCCGATTCGCGCCGTGGCCGGCCGGACTCAGGCCGGAGGTGCTGGCCGCCGTCGCGGCCGGTGGAATCGACCGGCCATGGACACATCAGGCAGAGGCGGCAAATCTGGCAAATCTCGGTAAACATGTGGTTATCGCCACGGGTACCGCCTCGGGCAAGTCGCTCGCCTACCTCGCCCCGGTCCTCAGCGCCCTGCTGGAGGGCACCGAGGCCGCCAACGGCCGCGGCGCGACCTGCCTGTACCTCTCGCCGACCAAGGCGCTGGCGGCCGACCAGCTGCGCCGTATCGGCGAGCTCCGCGCGGCGGAGGACGGCGCGCTGCAGCGGGTGCGCGCCGCCGCCTACGACGGCGACACCCCGTTCCAGCAACGCGAGTGGGTACGCCAGTACGCCTCGCTGGTGCTCACCAACCCGGACATGCTGCACCGGGGGATCCTGCCCGCCCATGCCCGCTGGGCCTCCTTCCTGCGCGCACTGCGCTTCGTGGTGATCGACGAGTGCCACACCTACCGGGGTGTCTTCGGCTCCCATGTCGCCCAGGTGCTGCGCCGGCTACGGCGGCTGTGTGCCCGCTACGGCGGCGAACCGGTGTTCCTGCTGGCGTCCGCCACCTCGGCGGATCCGGCGGTCTCAGCGGGGCGGCTGACCGGCCTGCCGGTCACCGCCGTGACCGACGACGGATCACCGCGCGGCGAGACGGTGTTCGCCCTGTGGGAACCGCCGCTGACCGAGCTCCAGGGCGAGCAGGGCGCGCCGGTACGCCGCTCGGCCACCGCCGAGGCCGCCGACCTGCTCACCGACCTCGTGCTGGACCGGATCCGCACGGTCGCCTTCGTCCGCTCCCGGCGCGGCGCCGAGCTGGTGGCGGTGATCGCGCAGGAGCGGCTCACCGAGGCGGCCGGTCCGGAGACCGCCCGCCGCGTCGCCGCCTACCGGGGCGGCTACCTGCCCGAGGAGCGCCGGGCCCTGGAACGGGCCCTGCACTCCGGCCGGCTGCTCGGCCTGGCCGCCACCAGCGCCCTGGAACTCGGCGTGGACGTGGCCGGTCTGGACGCGGTGCTGCTGACCGGCTACCCCGGGACCCGGGCCGGGCTGTGGCAACAGGCGGGACGCGCCGGACGCGCCGGGCAGGGCGCGCTGGCGGTGCTGATCGCCCGCGACGACCCGCTGGACACCTACCTGGTGCACCACCCCGACTCGCTGTTCCGGCAGCCGGTCGAGGCGACCGTGCTGGACCCCGACAACCCGCACGTACTCGCCCCGCACCTGTGCGCGGCGGCGTCCGAACTGCCGCTCACCGATTCGGACCTGGAGCTGTTCGGCCCCTCCACCGCGCCGCTGCTGCCGCAGTTGGAGCGGCGCGGGATGCTGCGCCGGCGCCCGGGCGGGTACTTCTGGACCCGGCGGGAGCGGGCCGCCGACCTGGTGGACATCCGCGGCAGCGGCGGGGCCCCGGTGCGGATCGTCGAAGCCGACACCGGCCGGCTGCTCGGCACGGTGGACGCGGGCTCCGCGCACACCGCCGTGCACACCGGGGCCATCCACCTGCACCAGGGCAGCAGCTACCGGGTCAGGGAACTGGACCTGGAGGAGTCCGTGGCCCTGGTCGAGGCGGCCGACCCGCCCTACAGCACGGTTGCCAGGGACACCACGTCGATCACCGTGCTGGCGACCGACCGGGCGGTCGCCTGGGGCGACGCCCGGCTCTGCTTCGGCTCGGTGGAGGTCACCAACCAGGTCGTCTCCTTCCTCAAACGCCGGCTGCTCACCGGGGAGATCCTCGGCGAGACCAAACTCGACCTGCCGCCGCGCACCCTCCGTACCCGCGCGGTGTGGTGGTGCGTGACGGACGATCAACTCGACGACGCCGGGCTGCTGCCCGAGGAGCTGCCCGGCGCGGCGCATGCCGCCGAGCACGCGTCCATCGGGCTGCTGCCGCTGTTCGCGACCTGCGACCGCTGGGACATCGGCGGCGTCTCCACCCCGCTGCACCCCGACACCGGACTGCCGACCGTGTTCGTCTACGACGGCCACCCCGGCGGTGCCGGTTTCGCCGAACGCGGGTTCCAGCGCGCCCGGGAGTGGCTTGGCGCGACCCTCGACGCGATCACCGCCTGCGAGTGCGAACGCGGCTGCCCCTCCTGTATCCAGTCACCCAAGTGCGGCAACGGCAACGAGCCGCTGGACAAGGCCGGTTCGATCCGCCTGCTGCGGCTGCTGCTCGGAACCGGCGGCCCGGAGGAGGCGGCGTCCGTGCCGGCAGTTGCGAAGGCGGCCGTTGCGAAGGCGGCCGGCTCGGCCCAGTCGCCCGAGCCCTCGGCGTAGACGGGGCCGGCCCTGGCTGCGGCGCGAGCCGGCGGCAGGGCGGCGAAGAGCACCCCGGCCATCCGCGCCTCCACGGTCACCTCGACCGCCTCCCCCTCCGGGCCCGGCCCGTGCCGGATCGAGCAGGAACTCAACCGCGTCCGCTCGGCCTCGGCGATCCGCGCGGCCTCCGCACAGGCGGTCTCGGGCTGCCAGAGCAGCCGACCCGCCGCCGCGAGCGCCGCCAGATCGGCGGCGGAGGCCGCCCGATGCCGCGCGGTGACCGCCGCGGCCAGGCCGAGCACCCCGACGAACAGGCAGCAGCCCAGCGACAGCAGCGCCACCAGCCAGATCGTCGCCGACCCGCGGTCGGTCCGGGCCGATCGCGCGCACCACCCGGCACCCCCGTCCGCCGCCCCGTCGGCGCAACCCGCACCGACGGAACCCGCACGGGGGATCATCGGGCTGCCTCCGGCTCGCGTACCGCCGTGGCGGAGCCCGATACCCGCAGCGACAGCAGACCGCCCAGCCCGCCGGGCCCGGTCGACACCGTCGACACCTCGACCCGCACCGTGCCGCCCTGTTCGCTGACGGCAACCGCCGCATCGCGCGGCGCCTCACGACGGGCGATGGCCAGCACCTGCCCGGCCGGGTCGCCCCGGGCCGCGGCCCGAGCCGCCTCCCGGGCCGCGTCCACGCAGCGCACCTGTGCGGCGCCGACCAGGACACCCCAGAGCAGCACCCCGGTGAGCAGCACCAGCACGGGCAGCGCCACCGCCGTCTCCGCCGTGACGTACCCGTGCTCACCGCCCCGGTCAGACCGCACCGAGCGCCCGACTGATCAGCCCGGACAGCGCGGCGGAGACGGCGCCGCTGGTGACAACCTTGTAGAGCAACGCGGCGAAACCACAGGCGGCAACAGTGCCGACGGCGTATTCGGCGGTGGTCATACCGGCGTCCGGGCGCCGCCTTCGGGCCAGGCGGCAACAGAGCAGATGCGAGAAGTGCAGCAGCCAGGCCTGGGCGACCACTGCGGCGAGCAACAGCACTGCCCGCACCCGGCGGCAGCACAGCTCGCTGATCGGCGCGGACCGGGGACGTGGACGGGAGTGCGGACGAGAGGTGAGGGTGCTCATCGAATGTCCTTGCCGGTGGGAGATGAGGGAAGTGATGGCTGTGCACGAGGGCACAGCTCTGCTGCGGCTGAGGTTGGGAGAACCGGGTCAGATCCGGACCAGGAATCCGCCGGCCAGGCCGGTGACCACCGGGACGACACCGACGAGCACGAACGCGGGCAGGAAGCAGAGCCCCAGCGGCGCGGTGGCGAGCACCCCGGCCCGCCGTACCCGGCTCTGGGCCGCGGTGGCCGCGGCCGTCCGGCAGCCCTCGGCGAGCCGGGCGAGGCCGGCGGCCGGGGGAGCGCCACTGGCCGAGGCCCGCACCAGGCAGCGGCCCAGCGGGGCGAGTACCGGGTCCGACGCGAAGCGGCCCCAGCCGTCCTCGGCGTCCGCGCCGGTACGGAGCTCGGCCGCGACGGTCGCCAGCCGGCTCGCCATCGGTTCGCCAACGGCATCGGCCACCGCTTCGGCGGCCTCCGCCGGCGAACACCAGGACGACAGACAACCGGCCAGCAGGTCGGCCGTGAGCGGAAGCTGCTCGCCCAGCGCCCGGCTCTCCTCCCGCGCGGCGCGGTGCTCGGCCGAGGGGGGATCGGGAAGCCAGCGGTAGCCGGCCGCCCCGGCCAGCACACCGAGGACCAGACCCCCGACACCGCCCGCGGACAGCGCCAGCCCCGCCCCGATCAGCAGTGCCGTCGCCGCCTTCAGCGCCTGCGGCGAGTGCCCCCGTCTCTGCGCCCAACTCCGCAACCGCGACCGCCGCGCGACGGGCCCGACCGGCAGTCCGGCGGCCCTCGCCCGTCTGCCCACCCTGCGTCTGTTCCGCGCGGCGAACGCGCCGACCAGCAACGTCGTCAGCCCGCTCGCCGACGCGGCGACCAGCCCCGACAGATCCATCTCCCGGCCTCCCCTCGGTCCACTCTCCTGGTAGTTCAGGCACTTCAGGCACTTCCGCGCCGCTACCGGACCGACTCCGCCCTGCGGGCGATCCGGGAGGTCCAGCTCAGGCCGCCCCACTCCAGCGCGGCGCCGAGGCCCAGGCAGGCCAGACCGCTCGGGGTGTGCAGCAGCATCCGCAGCGGATCCGCGCCGAGCGCCGCGCCGAGCAGCAGTCCGAACAGCGGCAGTGCCGCCAGCAGTGCCGCCGTGGAGCGCGGCCCGGCCAGTTCCGCCCGCACGTTCTCCTGCAGCGCCCGCTGGGCACGCAGCCCCTCGGCGACGCGGTCGAGCCCCGCCGCAAGCCCCGCCCCGCTGGACGACGCCACCTGCCAGCAAGCTGCGATGCCCGCTGCCCCCTCCGCCCCCGGCAGTTCCGCCAGTGCCCGGAAGGCTCCCGGGAGGCTCCCGCCGAAGCGTGCGGCAGCCAGCAGGACGGTGCAGTCCAGGGCCGTCCCGGCGACCGCGGCCCCCTCGGTGGCGAGGTACTCCCCCGCCGCCATCTCGACCGCCTGATGCGGGGTCGCGCCGGTGCGCAACTCCCCTGCCAGCGCGGCACACAGGCCCACCACCGCGGTCCGGCGCCGCTCGCGGAGAACGGCCGCCCGTCGCCTCCGGCGCAGCCGTATCGCCGGGACGACCGCCCCCGCGGCCGCGGCCGCCACCAGGGGGGACCGGGTCGGCCAGGCAGCCAGCAGCCCCAGCGGAAGCAGCAGCAGTTCCGGCGGCGGCAGCGTGCCTGCCGGCAGCCGTGCCCGCAGCCGGCTCAGTACCGTCGGCACCCCGCCGGCATCCCGGGACTCACCGGGAAAGAGCCGGCTCCGGCGGCGCAGGGTCACCTCCCGCGCCGAAAGCCGCCAGGCGGCCCAGCCCAGCAGGCAGAGTGCGAGCCCGGTCACCGTAGCCCGCAACACCGGCTCGGGCATTCGCAGCAGTTCCAGCAGCGCCATGGTCGTTCCTCCCTCGTAGCCAGCCGTCATGTCCCGTGCACCCCCTCGACCGCCGCGGACGCCGCCGTTCCGGCCGCCCGCCTCTGCGATATCCCGGCCACGGCGGTCGCGGCGACGCCGCAGCGTCGCACCAGCCACTCCCAGCCGTTGCCGTACCGGATCCGGCCCTCCGGGGTGAACAGGACCGCCGGTTCGGCGGCGACGAGTCCGTCCAAGCCCCGCCGCAGCATCCGGATCTCGGCGACCCGGCGCCGCCCGTCCCGCTCGCGGGTCATGTGGACGACCGCGTCCAGCGCCGCGCCCAACTGGCTGTGCAGGGCGTCGCGGCCCAGCCCCGTGGCTGAGGCCAGCGCCTCCAGCCGGGCCGGGACGTCCGCCGCGGTGTTCGCGTGGACCGTTCCACAGCCACCCTCGTGACCGGTGTTCAGCGCGGCCAGCAGGTCCAGGACTTCGCCGCCGCGTACCTCGCCGACCACCAGCCGGTCGGGTCGCATCCGCAGCGCCTGCCGGACCAGGTCCCGGAGGTCGACATTGCCCGCGCCCTCCTGGTTGGGCGGTCGAGCCTCCAGGCGCACCAGATGGGGATGGTCCGGGCGCAGTTCGGTCGAGTCCTCCACCACGACCAGCCGTTCGGTCGGGCCGACCAGGCCGAGCAGGGCCGCGAGCAGCGTCGTCTTCCCGGATCCGGTCCCGCCGCTGACCAGGTACGAGATCCTCGCCCGGACCATGGCCCGGAGCAGCACCGCGCCCGGCTCGGTGAGCGTTCCGGCGCCGACCAGTTCGGTGAGCGTGAACGGACGGGGCCGGCTGACCCGCAGTGAGATGTGGGTGCAGCCCACCGCGACCGGCGGCAGCACGGCATGCAGCCGGGTGCCGTCGGGGAGCCGGGCGTCGGCCCAGGGCCGGGCGTCGTCGAGGCGTCGGCCGGCCGCGGTGGCCAGGCGCTGCGCCAGCCGCCGTACCGCCTGCCGGTCCGGGAAGCGGACATCGGGCACCCGTTCGAGACCGGTGCCCCGGTCCACCCAGACCTCGGCCGGGCCGTTCACCAGGACGTCGGTGACGCACGGATCGGCGAGCAGCGGGTCCAGGGGCCCGGCGCCCACCATCTCGGACCGGAGCTGGCGCACCATGTCCAGGACCTCGGCGTCGCCGTACGGACGGCCCTGGGCCCGCAGCGCGGCCGCGACCCGGGTGGTGCTGGGCTCCGCCCCGGCTTCGGCCAGCCGCAGCCGTACCGCGTCCAGCAACGCGGCCCGCACCCCGCCCCGCTCGGACCGCCCCTGAGCCCCGCCGACGGCGCTCATGCGGCGAGCCCGGTCGCGCCCAGTGCCTCCGTCAGAAACGCCGCACAGAAGCGGCCGAGAGGCCCTCTGGGCCGTGCGCCCGGCGGTCGGCCCTGTTCCAGGTCGGCGGTCAGTCCCGGCTCGGCGGCGAGCTCGCCGGCCAGCGGCAGCCGCAGACCGCGGGCGATCTCCTCGCCCGCCATCCCACTCGGCGCGGGGCCGCGCACCACCGCCCGAAGGTCCGTCAGCCGCATCCGCAGCGCGGCGGCGACCCGGCTGGAGGCCGTCATCGCCCGCAGTTCCGCGGGCACCACCAGCAACCCCAGGTCCGCCTGGTCGAGTGCCTCTCCCGCCGCCTCGTCGAGCCGGCGCGGCAGGTCGAGGACGACCACGCCGCCCCGCCGCCGCGCGGCCCCCAGGACCGTACGCATGGCCTCCGGCGGGATGGCCAGGGCGTCGCCCCGGTCCCAGCTCAGGGCTGCGAGGGAGTGCAGCCGGGGCAGCGACTGCTCCAGCTCCACGGCGTTCACGCGGCCCCGCGCCCCGGCGAGATCGGGCCAGCGCAGACCCGCCGCGGTCTCGCCGCCCAGCAGTACGTCAAGGCCGCCGCCGAGCGGATCACCATCGACGATCATGGTGCGCCGGCCCTCGCGGGCGGCGGTGACCGCCAGCGCGCAGGCCAGTGTGGAAGCCCCGGCCCCGCCGCGGCCGCCGACCACCGCGACGGTCAGCGCCTGCGTACCGACGCCCTCCGCCGCGTCGGCGATCCGGTCGAGCAGCCAGGACTCGGCATCCGGCAGGAAGATCACATGACGGGCGCCGAGGACCACGCCGCGCCGCCAGACCTCGACGTCGTCCAGGTCCCGGCCGACCAGCAGCACGTTGTGGCGGCGGGGCAGCCCGGCCATCCGGTCCGCGACGTCGTCGCCGACCACGACCAGCGGGGCGGCCTCCCACGCCTGGCGCAACGGCGGCGCGCCGCAGACCACGTACGGGTCGGCGCCGGCGGCGGCGCAGATCCGCAGCAGCGTCTCGATCAGCTGCTCGTCCTCGGTGACCAGCAGCGGTCCGGCCAGCCCGGTCGGTCCGGTCGAGCCCACCGTCCCGGCCGCCCAGCCGCCGCCGACCGCGCCCTCCGCCCACGGGTCGACCGCCGGCCGCGCCGACTGCGGTGCCTGCACCGGCTGTTGTGGCGGTTGTGGCCGTGCCGACTGCTGTGGCTGTGGGGCTGGATGTGCTTGCTGCGTCAGGTATGGCTGATGTGCCTGTGGTGACTGACCGGCCCATCCAGCAGGTGGCTCTACGGACGACGTCCCCGTCATGACTGCCTCCCCGTACGACCGCGCCCCGGCTCAGGTGCTGCCCGGGTGCCGCGGTGAGACTGCGCTACACGGAAAACCCTGCCGCGCCACGGGAGGCGTGAGGTGCGATGGACGGCGGTCTGTGGACAAAGGAAGGGCTGTGGAAAAAGCGATCACTCGAAGAGGCGGTCACGGGCCCGCAGATTGACGGGGCCCGTCGGGAGCACGCGGGCAGAACACGGAAAGCCGCAGCAAAGTCACGCGGAGACGGTGCAGGCGCCTCCCCGGCACCGCATCGCGCCCCGGGCCGTGGCGACAGGTCCCGGACATGCGACGACCCCCGCCGGGGGGGAGAGCGGGGGTCGTCCTCCACAGTCCGACTCGGGGGGGAGGAGCCAGACCGGGGCAGCACGGTCGCGAACGATCCGTGACTTCCATGGTGTACCCGACACCCCTCTCAGGCAAACCCACGCGCCTGCGGCTTGGGCCGAATGGTGGGCGCATATCCTCGACCACGTGGACGACCACCGCCAGCCCCTGCCCGCGCCCGCACCGCACGCCCCCAGGGCGCCCCGGACGGCCGCGTTCTTCGACCTCGACAAGACCGTCATCGCCAAGTCCAGCGCGCTCGCCTTCAGCCGCCCGCTCTACCGGGGCGGTCTGATCAACCGTCGGGCGGTGCTGCGGAGCGCCTACGCGCAGTTCGTGTTCCTGGCCGGAGGCGCCGACCACGATCAGATGGAGAAGATGCGCGAGTACCTCTCCTCGCTCTGCCGTGGCTGGAACGTCCAACTGGTCCGGGAGATCGTCGCCGAGACCCTGCACGACCTGATCGACCCGCTGATCTACGACGAGGCGGCGTCGCTGATCGAGGACCACCACGCGGCCGGCCGCGACGTGGTCATCGTCAGCAGCTCCGGATCCGAACTCGTGGAGCCCATCGGCGACATGCTCGGCGCCGACCACGTCATCGCCACCCGGATGGCGGAGGCCGACGGCTGTTACACCGGCGAGATCGACTTCTACGCCTACGCCGCGAACAAGGCCAGCGCGATCCGCGAGCTGGCCCGGAGCGAGGGCTACGACCTGGAGCAGAGCTACGCCTACAGCGACTCGGTCACCGACCTGCCGCTGCTGGAGGCGGTGGGCCACCCGTACGCGGTGAACCCGGACCGCGCGCTGCGGCGCGAGGCGCAGTCCCGCGAGTGGCCGGTGCTGGTGTTCGACCGCCCGGTGCAGCTGAAACAACGGAGTTCGGCGCTGCGGGTGAGCAGCAGGCCGGTGCTGGCCGCCGCCGCGGTCGGTGCGGCGGCCACAGCGGCCGGAATCGTCTGGTACGCCGCGAAACGACGTGGAATGGCCACCTGACCTGCACAGACAGCTGGAAATCCGGCGCCCGCCCGGGCGCTGCCGAGGCGGCCCAAGGTAAAGAAAAGCGCCCCCCGGGTTCCGCTTACGGTCCAACCGCGCTACAAATGAAGAAGACGGCCCGCGAGACCGGATGGATCAGCAGTCGGGATCCATCAGAGTGTCAGGCCCCACGGACCGAGCACAGCGACTGAGCACCCACATGCAGCCGACCCGCGATCGGGCCGCCGCACCCGGACAACGGACATGGTTCCAGCCGGATGGGCAAAGAATGGCGCATGCACTGGTCACTTGGGATCTGTGCCAGCGGCGGCACCCCAGCGGTGCCGCCGCACTCATGTCAGGGCACCGTTCCCGGGCGCTCCGGTGGATCCGGACTCAGACCATCCCGCGCTGCATCGCCTCGCACACCGCGGTGCTCTCCCGGACGCCGAGGCGCAGCGCCCCGCCGCAGTGGGCGATCCACCCCGCCATGCCCTCCGCGGTCCCGGAGGCGTAGCCGCCCAGCGCGTTGCGGTAGGCGTCGGTGCCGAGTTCGGCCAGGCCGACCTCGATCGGGCAGATCGCCTGCGGGTCCATGCCCTCGGCGATCAGCACGATCCGCTGGGCGGCGCGCGCGACCAGACCGTTGTGGGCGGTGAAGGGCTGCAGCGTCAGCAGTTCGCCGTGCACCACGGCGGCCACGACCAGGGCCGGGGCGACCCGCTCGTTGGGGTGCTTCCGGCCGGGGCCGCCCGCGCCCCTGGCGATGATCATGCGGGCCAGGCCGTCCAGCCGGGCCGCCACCTCGTCGGCGCCGGGCGGGGGCGGCAGTTCGAACGACGGCACCCCGGTGGCGTCGAACCCGCCGACCTCCTCGGCCACCGGCAGGACCGCGCCGAAGCGCTCGGCCACCGCCTCGCCCGCCGCCCTCGGCCGTCCCGCGCTGCCCGCGCCACCGTCACCGCGCCCGCTGCCCTCACCGCCGGCGCTCTCGGTACCGCTGTCGCCGGAGGCCAGCAGATGCAGACGGGCCAGCACCTGGAGCGGCGAGTGCCGCCAGGTGCCCAGCAGTTGGCCGGCCTCGGCGTTCAGGCGCAGCGCGCCGCCGATGATGCGGGCCTCCGGGTCGGTGCCGAAGTCGGTGCGCCTGCGCACCTCCTCCAGCGGCCAGTCGGCTCCGTCGAGCGCGGCGGAGGCGCGGGCCCCGCGCAGCGCGGACTCGGAGGTGACCTCGGCGGCGCGGCGCCGCATGATCCGGTGCCCGTACAGCCGGTCGACGGCGCGCCGGGCGTCGGCGACGGCGTCGGCGACGCCCGGCAACTCGGCCAGAGCCGCCAGCGGGTCGGAGGACTGGGGTGCCGCGGAAGGTGTACTCACGGCACCGAGCGTACGTAATGCCAGGCGGGCGCCACGCCGCGGGGCGGGATCGACGGCAGTCTCACCCGAAAGGGTCAACAGAGTCCGGAAGCCGATCACCGATGACCCGTCAGTCGCTACCATGACCACTATCCGGTGACGATAACGATTACCAATAAGCTCGAACTCGCGTAGGGTCGAACTCGCGCCCCGACCCCGCCCCGGTATCACCGGGCGCCCCGGAATCACCATGCGGCAGTACCGCGCGCATGAACCACACTCGTGAACCATTCCCGGAGTCACCCATGAAGATCGCCTTCGTCGGCAAGGGCGGCAGCGGCAAGACCACCCTCTCCTCGCTGTTCGTCCGCCATCTCGCCGGCGCCGGACTACCGGTGCTCGCGGTGGACGCCGACATCAACCAGCACCTCGGCGCCGCACTGGGCCTGACGGAGGAGCAGGCGGCCGCGATGCCGTCGATGGGCGCGAACCTGCCGCAGATCAAGGAGTACCTGCGCGGCTGCAACCCGCGGATCCAGGACGCCGCGTCGATGATCAAGACGACTCCGCCCGGGCGCGGCTCGCGGCTGCTGCGGGTCGTCGAGGAGAACCCCGTCTACGCGTCGTGCGCACGGGAGTTCACCGTGGACGGATCACCGCTGCGGCTGATGGTGACCGGCACCTTCACCGAGGAGGACCTGGGCGTCGCCTGCTACCACTCCAAGGTCGGCGCGGTCGAGCTGTGCCTGAACCATCTGGTGGACGGCCCCCGGGAGTACGTGGTGGTGGACATGACGGCCGGCTCGGACTCCTTCGCCTCCGGCCTGTTCACCCGCTTCGACATGACCTTCCTGGTCGCCGAGCCGACCCGGAAGGCGGTCTCGGTCTACCGCCAGTACAAGGAGTACGCGGCCGACTTCGACGTCACCCTGCGGGTCGTCGGCAACAAGGTGCAGGGGCCGGACGACCTCGCCTATCTGCAGGAGGCCGTCGGCCAGGACCTGCTGGCGGTGTTCGGCCAGTCCGAGTGGGTCCGCCGCACCGAGCAGGGCCGCGCACCGCACCTCGGTGACCTGGAGGCCGACAACGACGCCGCGCTGCGGCTGATGCACCAGGCCGTGGACGGCGTCCACCCCTTGCGCGACTGGGACCGCTACACCCGCCAGATGATCGGCTTCCATCTGCGCAACGCGGAGAGCTGGGGCAACGCCAAGGCCGGCACCGACCTGGCCCTCCAGATCGACCCGGACTTCGTGCTGAGCGAGAGCGTCCGCGAGGAGGCGCTCGCGGTCTGACCTCCCCCGTGTGCGGGTATCGGCCGGGCGGGTGAACCTGCGCCTGCCATCCCTCCTCCAGGTAAAGGATTCATTACTCTTCATTTACCTATCCTTGAGGAGACGCGACCCATGCAGAGCACTGGCACGTCCTTCAGCTTTCTCGGCGGAGTGCGCGAGTTCCAGCGGCACACCGCACCGGGACTGCGACCCGAACTGGCCCGGCTGGCCCGCGAGGGCCAGTCGCCCACCCAGCTCTTCATCACCTGCGCCGACTCCCGGCTGGTCCCCAACGTGATCACCAGCAGCGGCCCCGGCGACCTGTTCACCGTCCGCAACATCGGCAACCTGGTCGCCCTGCCGGACGACTCGGTGGCCGCCGCCATCGAGTACGCCGTGGAGATCCTGCAGGTCCGGATGATCACCGTGTGCGGGCACTCCGGCTGCGGGGCGATGCAGTCGCTGCTGCACGGCGCGCACCGGCGGGACGGGCTGGCCCGTACCCCGCTGACGCGCTGGCTCCGGCACGGACAGGACTCGCTGCAGCGGGCCCGCAGCGCGCCGGCGCGACTGCGCGGTTCCGCGCCCTCGGCGGACCCGCTGGAACGGCTCTGCCTGACCAACGTCGTACAGCAGCTCGACAACCTGCGCGGGCACCCCTCGGTGCGGCGCGCGACGGACGCCGGCGCACTCCGACTCGTTGGGCTGTACTTCGACTTCGCCAGCGCGCAGACATACCTCTTGTCCCGGAACGGGCGTATCTTCGATCCCGTTCGACCATGCCTGGAGGACGCCGCCTGACCTGGACCTATGTTCGCCCGCAGGGGAATCGGGGTGCAAAAGACCAAAGGTCTACACCAATTCCGCGAAGGAGTCTTGTCAGCGCGCCTCCAGCCTGGTGAGCTAGGTCACGACATATCTGGGGCAGCGGGGCAAAACGGGTCACCCGCCGCCGAACACCTGATTGAGGAGTGCGCGTTGAGCAGCAATGAGAGTCTGGCCAACCTGCTCAAGGAAGAGCGTCGGTTCACGCCGCCTGCTGAGCTCGCCGCCGCCGCCAATGTCACCGCAGCCGCCTACGCCGAGGCGAAGGAGGACCGGCTCGCGTTCTGGGCGAAGCAGGCCCGCCGGCTGAGCTGGGCCACCGAGCCCACCGAGACCCTCGACTGGTCCAACCCGCCGTTCGCCAAGTGGTTCGCCGACGGCGAGATCAACGTCGCCTACAACTGCGTCGACCGCCATGTCGAGGCCGGCCACGGGGACCGGGTCGCCATCCACTTCGAGGGCGAGCCCGGCGACAGCCGCGCCATCACCTACGCCGAGCTCAAGGACCAGGTGTCGCAGGCCGCGAACGCGCTGACCGAGCTGGGCGTCGTCAAGGGCGACCGGGTCGCCGTCTACATGCCGATGATCCCCGAGGCGGCGGTGGCCATGCTGGCCTGCGCCCGGATCGGTGCCGCGCACTCGGTGGTCTTCGGCGGCTTCTCCGCCGAGGCCGTGGCCTCCCGGGTGCAGGACGCGGACGCCAAGCTGATCATCACCGCGGACGGCGGCTACCGCCGCGGCAAGCCCACCGCACTGAAGCCCGCCATCGACGAGGCGGTGCTCTCCTGCCCGACGGTCGAGCACGTGCTCGTCGTGCGCCGCACCGGCCAGGAGACGGCCTGGACCGAGGGCCGCGACGTGTGGTGGGAGGAGATCACGGGCCGTCAGTCCACCGAGCACGCCCCGCAGCCGCACAACGCCGAGCACCCGCTGTTCATCCTCTACACCTCGGGGACCACGGGTAAGCCCAAGGGGATCCTGCACACCACCGGCGGCTACCTCACCCAGGCCGCGTACACCCACCACGCCGTCTTCGACCTCAAGCCGGAGACCGACGTCTACTGGTGCACCGCGGACATCGGCTGGGTCACCGGCCACTCCTACATCGTCTACGGGCCACTCGCCAACGGCGCCACCCAGGTCATGTACGAGGGCACCCCGGACACCCCGCACCAGGGCCGCTTCTGGGAGATCATCCAGAAGTACGGCGTCACCCTCCTCTACACCGCGCCCACCGCTATCCGCACCTTCATGAAGTGGGGCGACGACATCCCGGCCAAGTTCGACCTGTCCTCGCTGCGGATCCTGGGCAGCGTCGGTGAGCCGATCAACCCCGAGGCGTGGATCTGGTACCGCGAGCACATCGGCGCCGGGAAGACCCCGATCGTGGACACCTGGTGGCAGACCGAGACCGGCGCCATGATGATCAGCCCGCTGCCCGGCGTCACCGCCACCAAGCCCGGCTCCGCGCAGACCCCGCTGCCCGGCATCTCGGCCACCGTCGTCGACGACGAGGCGCACGAGGTGCCCAACGGCGGCGGCGGATACCTGGTGCTGACCGAGCCGTGGCCGTCGATGCTGCGCACCATCTGGGGCGACGACCAGCGCTACATCGACACCTACTGGTCGCGCTTCGAGGGCAGGTACTTCGCCGGTGACGGCGCCAAGAAGGACGACGACGGCGACCTGTGGCTGCTGGGCCGGGTCGACGACGTGATGCTGGTGTCCGGCCACAACATCTCCACCACCGAGGTCGAGTCCGCCCTGGTCTCGCACCCCAAGGTGGCCGAGGCCGCCGTGGTCGGCGCCACCGACGCCACCACCGGCCAGGCCATCGCGGCCTTCGTGATCCTGCGCGGCACCGCCCACGACAGCGACGAGCTGGTCGGCGAACTGCGCAACCACGTGGCCAAGGTGCTGGGGCCGATCGCCAAGCCGAAGATGATCAAGATCGTCAGCGAGCTGCCGAAGACCCGCTCCGGCAAGATCATGCGCCGGCTGCTCCGCGACATCGCGGAGGGCCGCGAGGTCGGTGACACCACGACCCTCGCCGACTCCTCGGTCATGGACGTGATCCAGAGCCAGCTCCCGGCCGGAGAGTAGCCACGGAGTAGTCGCGACGTGGTTGCGGATCAGGGCGCGGGGAGCCGCTGACCGGACACCTCCACGGAGGTCCGGCCGGCGGCTCCCCGCGTCCCTGTGGCGTGGAATCTGGATACCATCTGACAAAGGGTGCAAACGATCAGTCAGACGGACGTCCGGAGGAGCCCCCCCGCGTGAGTGAGAGCCCCACGCCCCGCCGCCAGTTCCTGGGACGGCTGCCGCTCCCCGAACGGGCCTTCCTCGCGGACGCGCTGCGCGCGGAGACCGTGGGCGGGATCCTGCTGCTGGCCGCGGCCGTGGTCGCACTCGTCTGGGCGAACGTCTGGCCAGCCGCCTACCAGAGCGCGATCGACCAGACCGTCGGCCCGCACGGGCCGCTGCACCTGAACCTCAGCCTCAGCACCTGGGCGAACGACGGGCTGCTCGCCGTCTTCTTCTTCGTCGCCGGGATCGAGCTCAAGCGGGAGCTTGTGGCCGGGGAACTGCGCGACCCCAGGGCCGCGGCGCTGCCGGTGGTGGCCGCGCTGTGCGGGGTGGTGCTGCCCGCCGCGGTCTACTTCGTCGTCAACAGCGGGAGCGGCGGCAGCACGCACGGCTGGGCCATCCCCACCGCCACCGACATCGCCTTCGCCCTGGGCGTGCTCGCCGTCGTGGGTTCGCACCTGCCGTCCGCGCTGCGGGCCTTCCTGCTGACCCTGGCCGTCGTCGACGACCTGATCGCGATCCTGATCATCGCGATCTTCTACAGCCACGGCATCAAACTCTGGGCCCTGGGCCTGTCCGTCCTCGGACTGGTGGTCTTCTACGCGCTGCAGCGGCTGCGGGTGCGCGGCTGGTACCTCTACCTGCCGCTGGCCCTGGTGATCTGGGCGCTGATGCACGAGAGCGGGATCCACCCCACGGTGGCCGGCGTCGCGATGGGCCTGATGCTGCGCTGCACCAGGGATCCCGGCGAGAGCCACTCCCCCGCCGAGCACATCGAGCACCAGGTACGCCCCTTCTCGGCCGGCTTCTGCGTGCCCGTGTTCGCGCTGTTCGCGGCCGGGGTGTCGATCAGCCCGGAGGCGATCCGGCAGGTGTTCACCGAGGCCGCGCCGCTCGGGGTGGTGCTGGGGCTGCTGGTCGGCAAGACCGTCGGCGTCTTCGGCGGGGCCTTGGTCGCGGCACGGTTCACCCGGGCCGAGCTCAACCCCGAACTGGCGTGGGGCGACCTGTTCGGGGTCGCGGTGCTGGCCGGGATCGGCTTCACCGTCTCGCTGCTGATCTCGGACCTGGCCTTCGCCGGCGATCCCGCGCTGGTCGACCGGGCCAAGGCCGCGGTGCTGATCGGCTCGATGGTCTGCGCGGTGCTGGCCGCGGTGCTGCTGCGGCTGCGCAACCGCAGGTACCGGCAGCTCTGCGACGAGGAGGACGCCGAGAGCGCGCAGGCCGCGGGTGTCGGTGCCTGAGCGGTGAACGGGGCGCCGAGTGGTGCGGTCGCGGCGCCACGAGGCATGATCTGAGACAGTGACATGACGACACGACAGAACGCCGTGACCGGACCCACCGGAGGAGACGCCCCGATGTCAGCTGCGCACAGGTTCGAGCCCGCTGGAGCCGACCGCACGGTGGGTCAGCTCTTCGCCGCTGCCACCGCCGACCTGTCCGCGCTGGTGCACGACGAGATCGCGCTCGCCAAGCAGGAGATCAAGAAGGATGTGAAGCGGGGTTTCACCGGCAGCGTGGCCGGGGTGATCGCCGGGGTGATCGGGCTCGCCGCCATCCCCATGTTCAGCTTCGCGGCGGCCTACGGCATCCACGCCACCGGGCTCGGCCTGGCCTGGTCGTTCCTGATCGTCGCCGGCGCGTTCGTGCTGATCGCCGCGCTGGCCGCGCTGCTGGCCGTCCGCGCGTTCAAGAAGGTGTCACCGCCCGACCGGACCATCGCCTCGACCAAGGCCACCGTGGACGTGCTGAAGGGCGCGAAGCCGCACCCCGCCGTGCCCACCGAGGACCACAGGGCGCTGACCCGCTGACACCCGGCCTGCGAGGGCGCGGCCTGCGAGGAGCCGGACGCGCCGGGGCCGACCCGCGAACGGTCGGGGCCGGGCCGGGTGAGACTGTGACAGGCTCTCCTCATGTCGTCTGACCACACCCCCGGTGGGTCCCACCCCTCCACCGACTCCTCCTACACCTTCGATCCCCGGATCGAAGGACCGTGGACCCACCGCGACGTCGCCGCCAACGGCGGCCGCTTCCACATCGCCGAGGCCGGCGACGGCCCGCTGGTGCTGCTGGTGCACGGCTGGCCGCAGTTCTGGTGGACCTGGCGGCACCAGCTCACCGCGCTCGCCGAGGCGGGCTTCCGGGCCGTCGCGGTGGACCTGCGCGGTGTCGGCGGCAGCGACCGGACGCCCCGCGGCTACGACCCTGCCAACATGGCGCTGGACCTGACCGGTGTGATCCGCTCGCTGGGCGCCTCCGACGCGGCCCTGGTCGGGCACGACTGGGGCGGCTTCCTGGCCTGGACGGCGGCGGTGATGCGCCCCACGCTGGTGCGCCGGCTGGCCGTGGTGTCCAGCGCCCACCCGCGCCGGCTGCGCCGCGCGCTGCTGAGCGACCGCCGGCAGATCGGCGCGGCGGAGCACCTGCTCGGCTTCCAGCGGCCCTGGGTGCCGGAGCGTCAGCTCGTCGCCGACGACGCCAGGATCATCGCGGACTTCCTCATCGACTGGACCGCGCCCGGACACCGTCCGGACGAGAAGACCCTGCTGACCTACCGCCAGGCGATGCTGCTGTCCAACACCCGGCACTGCTCCATCGAGCCGTACCGGTGGCTGATGCGCTCCATGGGCCGCCCCGACGGCCTGCAGTACTCGCGCCGGATGCGGCGGGCCGTGAAGGTGCCCACGCTGCACCTGCACGGCGCCGCCGACCCGGTGCTGCTGGCTCGTACGGCGGCCGGCTCCGGCGAGTACGTGGAGGCCCCGTACCGGTGGCGGCTGCTGGACGGCATCGGGCACTTCCCGCAGGAGGAGGACCCGGACGGCTTCTCCCGCGAGCTCGTCGACTGGCTGCGGGATCCCGAACCCGACCGCTGAGGGCGTCAACCGTACTGCCACACCTACGGACTGACACCGTTGGACCGGATGGTTGGGCCGACACCAATGGTCTGAACAACCAGGATCTTGCCTGGGCCAAACGGAGGGTCGGCGAGGGATTACCGTGCCGTGCGGGCGGGCAGTGCTCTAGCTATGAGCTGGATGCACGACCGCGCCCACGCGCCACGATCCCGTCGCCGCTCGCCTCAGCAGACAGCGGCCGCGATCCCGCTCGGCGGCCCCACCGGGGCCGCCCCCGAAGGCTCCGCGGGCAGCGCGACGCTGCTCTCGCATGCCGGGATCCCGCACATCCTGACCCGCCGCGCGCGCTGGATGACCTCGCGGCTGCGCCAGCGCTGACGTCCTCCCCGAGCGGGTGTCCACCCCGTCGGGGCGTACACCCGCTCGGCGACCTGCGCGGGAGATGCCGGCCGGGCAAGGTTCCGGCAAAGTACCGCCCGCTCTACGGGCGTCGTGCGCACAACTCCCCGACATGCTCAATGCCCGGCGTTCACCTTCCCCATGTCCGGCCTTCGTGTCGCCGTGTCTGCCAGTCCGTCTGGAGACCGGACCGTCTCTCTCGGCCAGTGGCGTCGGGCGGGGACAAGGGAGCGCGGCATGGGGCAGACGAGATTCCTCATCGTCACAAGACCGGCCCGGGGCGGGACGGATGGCGCGGGCGCCCCCCGTACGGTGTGGCGCCTGCTCGGGGCCAACAACCGTGAACTGGGGCGCTGCCTCACCGACTTCCCCGACCAGGAGTCCTGCCGCCAGGCGGTGACCTTCCTCTGCGAGAACATCGAGCGGGCGAACCCGCTGATCATGCGTGCCCAGCCGGCCACCCTGTGGGTCTGGCGGCTGGAGGTGGACGAGGTCCCGCTGGCCCTCTCCGCGCGGGCCTACCGGCGCCAGCGTGAGTGCCTCTACAACCTGGCACTGTTCCGCGCCGCCGTGCTGAACACCGACACCACGAAGGTGCTGCCGCACCTGGTCCGCACGACGCTGCGGAACCGGGTCGAGCTGGCCGCCCAGTGAGCACTCCCACCGGCGCGCCGGACGCGCCCCACGAGACCGACCCGGAGACGACTACCCCGGAGACGACTCTGGAGACCATGGCGCAGACCGCCGCCGCGACGTCGGCCGGGACCGCGCCCGGTGCGGCTGCCCTGCCCGAACCGCCGGCCGTCCCCGGGCCGGTCCAGGACACGCCCCCGCCCGCCGACCGGGCCCGCAGGCTCCGGGCCAACCCCGGCCTGGCGGACCGTCTGTTCCTGCTGGGCGCCCGGGGCAGCGGGGCGACGGTGCTGGCGCTGATGCTCGCGGTCGGCAGCTTCCTGGCCTACCAGGGGATCAACGCGATGCGGGTCGGCGGCTTCGCCTTCCTGACCACCCCCACCTGGGAGCCCGACTCCGGTCGGGGCCACTTCGGCATCGAGGCGGTGCTCACCGGCACCGTGCTGATCGGCGTGGTCGCGGTCAGCCTCGCGCTGCCGATGGCGCTGGGGATGGCGCTCTACATCTCCGAGTACGCGCCGCAGCGGGCCAGGCAGACCCTGATCAGCCTGGTCGACCTGATGGCCGCGGTGCCCAGCGTGGTGTACGGGCTGTGGGGGTTCTTCTTCCTGGAGCAGTACATGACCGGGCTGGCCCGGTGGATCTCCACCTACTTCGGCTGGATCCCGCTGTTCAAGGTCGACGGGGTGTCGTCGAGCGACCCGCTGGCACCGGTCGCCACCTACACCTCGTCCACCTTCATCGCCGGGACCGTGGTCGCGTTCATGATCACGCCGATCATGTGCTCGGTGATGCGGGAGGTCTTCGGCCAGGCCCCGGCCGGCGAGCGGGAGGGCGCGTACGCGCTCGGCTCGACCCGCTGGGGCGTGATCCGCAGCGTGGTGCTCCCGTACGGGCGCGGCGGCATCATCGGCGGGACCATGCTCGGCCTGGGCCGGGCGCTCGGCGAGACGATCACCGTTTACATGATCATCTCCATGGTGTTCGCGGTCCAGCCGCACCTGCTGCAGAGCGGCGCCAGCACCGTGTCCGCGCTGATCGCCCTGCACTACGGGGACAGCTCGCCCTTCGGTCTCTCCGCCCTGATGGCCGCCGGACTCGCGCTCTTCCTGCTGACCCTGGCCGTGAACTTCCTCGCCTCGACCGTCGTCGCCCGCAGCCGCTCCGGAGCCAGCACATGAGCACCTCCACGCCCGTCGGGGCGTCCGCCGAACCGGCCCCGGCCGCACCCGCGACGCCGCCCGGCCCGGCACCGGCGGCCGGGGCCGCCCAGGCCACGCCCGTTCCCGCCGCGCGCACGGTGCTGCCCTCCCGCACCCAGGCCGCACCCGCGGGTCCGCCGCAGAGCCGGCGGCGGATCGAGGCCAACCGGGCCAGCGACCGCTACGCCGTGACCGGCGCGGCGGCCGGCTCGCTGGGGCTGACCAGCCTGCTGTTCTTCTACTTCACCCCGCTGAGCGGCGCGCTCGGCTTCGTGGTCACCTGGTGGGTGCTCAACCTGGTGTTCTACGGCGTGCTGGTGGCTCAGGACGAGAACAAGCTCGCGGTCCGCGACCGGCTGGCCTCCTCCGTGATCCACAGCCTGGCCGCACTGGTGCTCGCCGCGCTGATCATCGTGATCGGCTACACCCTGTTCAGGGGCTGGAGCGCACTGCCGCACGGCAACTTCTACACCCAGGACATGGGCCATGCCAGCGCGCTCACCCCGCTGACCGTCGGCGGAGTGCTGCACGCCCTGGTCGGCACCCTGGAGCAGATCTCCGCCGCGCTGGTCATCACCGTGCCGCTCGGGGTGAGCTGCGCGGTGTTCCTGACCGAGGTGCCGGGCGCCTTCGCACGCTTCGTCCGCACCATCGTCGAGGCGATGACCGCGCTGCCCTCGATCGTCGCCGGACTGTTCGTCTACGCCGTCATCCTGGTGCTCGGCGAGCAGCAGAGCGGCATCGCGGCCGCGTGCGCCCTCTCGGTGATGATGCTGCCGATCACCATCAGGGCCGCGGACGTGGTGCTGCGGCTGGTCCCGGCCTCGCTCAAGGAGGCCTCCTACGCGCTCGGTTCGAGCCGGCTGCGGACCATCTGGACGGTGGTCCTGCCCACCGCGAAGTCCGGGCTGGCGACCGCGGTGATCCTCGGCACCGCCCGGGGCATCGGCGAGACCTCACCGGTGCTGCTCACGGCCGGATACAACAAGGCGATGAACGCGGACCTGTTCCACGGCCCGCAGACCTCCCTGCCGCTGCTGGTGTTCACGCTGGTCAGGCTGCCCTCGCAGTGGCAGATCTCGCGCGGCTTCGGCGCGGCGGCGGTGCTGGTGGCGGTGGTGGTGCTGCTGTTCGCCGTCGCCCGGGTGCTCGGCGGCAAGGCGCCGGGCCAGCTGAGCCGCCGTCAGCAGCGGCGCAGAGCACGGGAGTCCCTGACGATCGCGATGCGCATCCTGCAGCGCTGGGCGGCCGAGAACCCGCCGCCGCCCGGCTCCGCACCGCCGGGATTCCCGCCGCCCGGGTTCCCGCCCCAACCGGGCTCGACACCGCCGGGCTTCGCGCCGCCGGGCTCGGTACCACCGGGCGGTATGCCGCCAGGCTCCCCGCCCCCCGGGTTCCCCCCGCCCGGGCCCCCGCCGCAGGGGGCCCTGCCGCCCGGGCCCCCGGCCCCCTGGTTCCCACCGCCGCCCGGGTTCCCGCCGCCCGGATCCCCGTCGCAGGCAGCCGTGCCGCCCGTGCCGCCCGTACCGCCGCCACCGGGGTCGCCGCCACCGGACGACCCGCCCGCTCCCGCTCCCCGCTCCGACCAGAAGGACACCACGGTGCGCCGCCGCAGCCTCACCTCCCTCCTCCACCGCGGGGTCGCCCCCGCCGCGGCGCTGCTCATGGTGTCCGCCGGCGTGCTGTTCGGCGGCACGCCCCGGGCCGCCGCCGCCGACTACGTGCCCATCTCCGGCGCGGGCTCCACCTGGAGCAGCAACGCCATGGACGCCTGGACCAGTGACGTGCTGGCCAACGGGATGAAGGTCAACTTCGCGGCCACCGGCTCCTCCGACGGCCGGCAGAAGTTCAAGAACCGGGCGGTGGACTTCGCGGTCTCCGAGATCCCCTACAACATCACCGACCAGGGCGTCACCGAGGCCCCGCCGTCGGACCCCTTCGCCTACATGCCGATCGTGGCCGGCGGCACCTCGTTCATGTACAACCTCAAGATCAACGGCCATATGGTGACCAACCTGCGGCTCTCCGGGCCCACCATCGTGGGGATCTTCACCGACACCATCACCCGCTGGAGCGACCCGGCGATCGCCGCCGACAACCCGGGGCTCACCCTCCCCAACGAGAAGATCGTGCCGGTGGTCCGCTCCGACGGCTCCGGCACCACGGCGCAGCTGACCACCTGGATGAGCGAGCGCTACCAGGCGCCCTGGGACGCCTACTGCGTGAAGGCCGGGCGGACGGCGCCGTGCGGGATCACCTCCTTCTACCCGACCGTTCCGAGCAGCGGCTTCATCTCGCTCAGCGGCTCCACCGGGGTCTCCGGCTTCGTGTCGCAGAACAACAACGAGGGCTCGATCACCTACGTCGAGTACTCCTACGCCCGGATCACCGGCTACCCGGTGGCCAAGATGCTCAACAAGGGCGGCTACTACGTCGAGCCGACCGCCGACAACGTGGCGGTCGCGCTGACCCAGGCCTCCATCGACCCGCACAACCTGACCCAGCAGCTCGGCAACGTCTACGACGACACCGACAAGCGGGCCTACCCGCTGTCGAGTTACAGCTACATGATCGTCCCGGTCGACTCGATCCCGGCGGCCTCGCACTTCACCACGGACAAGGGCCGGACGCTCGGCGCCTTCGCCTACTACTTCCTCTGCAAGGGCCAGTCGGAGGCGCCCGACCTGGGCTACTCGCCGCTGCCGGAGAACCTGGTGAAGTCGGCGCTGGCGGTGGTCGCCCGGATTCCGGGGGTCCAGCAGCAGAACATCCAGCTCTCCGGCTGCCAGAACCCGACGTTCTCCCCCGACGGCACCAACCTGCTGGCCAAGAACGCCCCCTACCCGCCGGCCTGTGACGCGAAGGGCGCTCCGGCGATCTGCACCACCGGCACCGGCGGCGCCTCGAAGACCCCGACCCAGGTGAACGGCTCGACCGCCAACGGCACCCCGATCGGGATCGGTACCGGCACGACGGGCGCGACCGGTTCCCCCGGCACCGGCACCGGCACCACCGCGGGAACCGGCTCCGGTACCGGTTCGGGTGCGGGCGGGGCCGGCGGCGGTGACCCGGGTCTGACCGGGGGCGGGGGCAGCAGCACCGGCGGCTCCAACGGGACCCCGGTGAACGCGGACCCGGTCGCGATCTCGGCCACCGCCGGCAGCGGTCTGCAGGACACGCTGATGGCGCTGGCCTGCCTGCTGCTGGCCTCGGTCGTGTTCGTTCCGCCGATCGTCGCCCGCCGCGCCGCCCGCCGGAAGGAGCTCAGCTGATGTTCCGCAGAACCCCGCCCCCCGCTACACCGGAAGGCTCCACGCCAGAGCCCTCCACGCCGGTACTACCGCTCCGGACGGGCCGCAGCCGGGCCACGTCCCGGGCGCTGCGCACCGCGCTGGCCGCGGGCGTGCTGCTCGCCGCGACCGCCGGGGTGCTGCTCTCCGGCGACCACCAGGCCCCGCTGAGCGCCTCGGCCACCGGGCCGAGCGCCACCCCGTCCATCGCGGTGGACCCGCTCACCGGCCCGGTCGGGATCGACCCCACCGGCCCGGCCGGCAGCGGCGGTTCGGGGACCGCCGGTTCGGCGTCCGGCCCGTCGGGCAGCGGGAGCGGCTCCGGCATCAGGACGCCTGCGGCGATGGCCGCCCTGCCCGGCCACCCGATGCTGGTCTCCGACGCCGCCGCGGGCTCCGCGGTCACCGTCCACGGCGGGCCCGCCTTCCCCAACCTGACCGTGACGGTCGCCCAGACCACCAACCTGGTCGACCAGGTGGTCCCGGTGACCTGGACCGGCGGCACGCCGACCACCCCGAACCCCAGCACCTTCGGCCAGAACTTCATGGAGCTGATGGAGTGCTGGGGCGACGCCCCGACCGGACCCGACCGGACCCAGTGCCAGTACGGCGCGTCCGTCGGCGACTCGCGCGGCGGCGCCTACATCGGCAGCCGGCAGCTCAACTACGGCTCGCTGGTGGACACCAAGGACCCCGCCCCGGCGACCAAGCCCGGCGTCAACGTCTACGTCCCGTTCGACAGCGTGCGCGGGACCGTCGACACCGGTTCCAGCAGCAAGTCCTTCGACGCCAGCTCCACCAACGAGGTCCCCTTCGCGCCGACCAGGGCCGACGGGACCGGGCAGGTCTTCTTCGAGACCGAGACCGCCGAGGAGGCCCAGGGCCTGGGCTGCGGCGCCGTCCCCGACTCGGTCAAGGGCGTGCCGAAGGAGGGGCGCCAGTGCTGGCTGGTGATCGTGCCGCGCGGCAACAAGGAGGTGGACGGCACCGTCCCCACCGCCAACTCCGGGATGCTGCAGTCCTCCCCGCTGTCCGCGAGCAACTGGGCGAGCCGCCTGGTGGTGCCGCTGCACTACAGCCCGCAGGGCGTGAACTGCCCGATCGGTGACACCGACCTGCACACCTACGGCACCGAGATGGCCGAGGAGGCCATGCTCCGCTGGTCTCCGGTGATGTGCCGGCAGACCACCACCAACTTCAGGTACACGAAGATCGACGACAACCTGGCCCGCGAGAAGATGAACACCGGCACCGACCCCGGCCTGGTCTTCGTCTCGGACCCGCAGCCGCCGAGCGCCGTGGCCCCCGGGCGCACCCCCGTCTACGCGCCGCTGGCGCTGTCCGGGGTGACCATCGGCTTCGACATCGAGAGCCAGTCCAACTCCCTGACGCCGCCGGACAAGCGCAGCAGGGATGGGCAGCGGATCACCACGCTGAACCTGACCCCGCGCCTGGTGGCCAAACTGCTGACCCAGACCTACCGCTACGCGGTCGACTACCGGGACTACAACGATCCCAACGACCCCACGAACCCGAACAACCCGAGCGTCCAGAAGGTCGACGACCACATCGCCGACAACCCGCTCGACCTCACCTCGGACCCGGACTTCCTGGCGCTGAACCCGGACTTCGCCGGCCTGTCCTTCCCCTCCCGGATCCCGGACATGATCGTCCCGCTCGGCCAGTCGGACGCGGCCCGGCACCTGTGGGCCTGGGTCGAGGCCGACCCGGACGCCCGTGCCTTCCTCAACGGGCAGAAGGACGCGGCGCAGGTCAACGCGTACTACACCACCCCGGGCGTGATGACCCTGCCCCGCGACGACTTCCCGAAGAGCGACCCGTACTGCAAGTTCCTCCCCACCGACCTGCACGGCAACGTGCCGCAGCTGTGCACCCTGGACGCCCATCCCTACGCCAACGACATGCACGACGCGGCCCGCTCCGCCTCCCGGGGCGACACCCTGGCGCGCACGGTGTGGGACCCGACCGCGACCCCGCCGCAGCTGACCAAGGGCGCGGCCCAGGCGCAGGGGCTGCGCGGCATCCTCACCGTGACCGACACCGCCACGGCCGCCCGCTACGGGCTGAACACCGCGAGCCTGTACAACGGCTCGGGCCGGTTCGTGGCCCCGACCACCGCCTCGCTGCTGGCCGGCGAGGCCGCCATGACCACGTTCCCCGGCACCACCGTGCGGACCCTGCAGCCGACCGCCAAGGGCGACGGCGTCTACCCGCTGACGATGCTGACCTACGCCGCCACCGCCCCGGCGCAGCTGCCGCGCATCGAGGCCACCTCGTACGCGTCGATGATCGGCTACGCGATGGGCGCCGGCCAGGTGGTCGGCTACGACAACGGGATGCTCAGCCCCGGCTACGTCCCGCTGCCGCAGAACCTGCGCACCGAGGCGCTGAGTGCGGCGAAGGCCATGGTCAGCGGCTCGTACCTGCCCTCGGCCACGCCCAGGCCGGGACACACCGGCGGCAGCGGCAGCACGACCACCCACAGCGGCGGAACGGCCGGCGGCACGGGCACCAGCTCCGGCTCGGGCGCCGGCTCCGGCTCCGGCTCCGGACCGGGCAGCGGCTCGGGCGCCGGAGCGGCGGCCTCGCCCGCCCACCAGGTGGTCACGGTCAACCCCGAGTCCCCCGCCCCGGTGGACGTCGCGCGGACCGCGGCGACGCCGGTCGGAGTGGCGCACTGGCTGCTGGCCGTGCTGCTCGGGGCCGGTGCGCTGGCCGCGCTGCTGGGGACGGTGCTGCCACCGCTGCTGCGGCGCCGTCCCCCCGCCTGACCCGGCCTCACCGCCCGGTCACCACAGACCTCTCCTTACCCCGTCCGGAACCCTCCGGCCGTGATCAGCTCCACAGTCGAAAGGGACACACCACCCTATGAACACCAAGCTCAAGGTCCTCGCGGGCGTTGCCGGTGTCGGACTGCTCGCGTTCGGTGCGGGCACGGCCTCCGCCGACCCGATCGGGAACCCGGCCGGGAACACCCGCCCGCTGATCGGCGTGGGTTCGGACACCACCCAGGGCGTCATGAACGCGATGTCGAACGCGGTCCTGGTGAACGGCCAGAAGGTCATCTCCTCCTGGGACGCGGTCGGCTCGACCACCATCGCCACCACCACCTCCCCCGCCTGTGCCGCCGTGGCCCGTCCGAACGGCTCCGGTGCCGGCCGCACCGCGCTGCTCAACTCGCTGGGCGCGGCCAACGGCTGCGTCACCTTCTCCCGCTCCTCCAGCCTGAACCTGGCCGCGGCCACCCCCGGCCTGACCTACGTCCCGTTCGCGGTCGACGCCGTGACCTTCGCGGTCACCCCGAACAGCGTCGTTCCGCGCACGCTGTCCATCGCCGACCTGCACGCCATCTACACCTGTGACCCGGGCTACGTGGGCACCGCGCCCAACTACACCATCCACCCGCTGCTCCCCCAGGCCGGCTCGGGCACCCGCGCCTTCTGGGAGACCACGGTCGGCATCACCGAGGCCGACGTGGTGGCCAGCAAGTACCCCTGCATCAGCGACACCAAGAACGGCAAGCCGATCGAGGAGCACGACGGCCGGGTGCTGGACGACACCTCCATCGCGCCGTTCTCCATCGCCCAGTACATCGCCCAGGGTGCCGGCACCCTGGCCGACCTGCGCGGCACCGCGGTGCTCGGCAGCATCGGCGGCACCCCGTCGCTGCTGCTCAACACCAGCTCCGCGGCCACCCGCGAGGTCTACAACGTGATCCCCAGCACCACCGTGGCCACCAGCCCGTACAGCGACGTCTTCGTCGGCCCGAACTCCGGCATCTGCCAGCAGCAGGCGCTGATCAAGACCTACGGCTTCGGCATCGACGCCAACTGCGGCGACACCTCGAAGACCACGGGCTGACCCTCCGGTCCACCCGCCAGGGCCGACCCACGCCCTGACAGCTCGTCACGCGGTCCGACCTGCTCTTCCCACTCCTGTCACAGAAGGCGAGTCCCACTCGTGTCAAAGAACCGCCTGCCGAAGCGCCTCGCGCTCGGCACCGCAACGCTGCTGGCCTCAGGTTTCGTGATGATCACCGGCGTCACCGCCGCGCACGCCGACGCCCCCGGCACCCTGACCGCCACCCCGGCGACCGGTCTCGACAACGACTCGATGAGCATGACCACCTCCGGCCCCTGCACCGGCGGAACCAACCTCATCATGAGCGTCACGGGCGCGGGCTTCCCCGCCACCGGCGCGAACGTGGTCGGCAACTCCCCGACCTCGATCTACTCGCAGAACGCCGCCGGCGGCTACATCGTGCCGCTGACCAACACCATGCGGGTGTTCGCCCAGCAGAACGGCATCACCGCGCTCGCCGGTCAGTACACCTTCACGCTGACCTGCAAGGCCGCGATCGGCGCCACCACCTTCAACACCTTCGTCGGCACCATCACGTTCACCGACCCGACGCACTACACCTCCGGTGTCACCCAGACCAGCACCACCCTGGCGATCACCCCGGCCACCGCCGCCCTGGGCGACGCCGTCACCCTCACCGCCACGGTCTCCCCGACCGCGGCCGGCACCGTCCAGTTCATGGACGGCACCACCCCGGTGGGCAGCCCGGTCGCCGTGGCCAACGGCGTCGCCGCCCTGACCACCTCCACCCTGGCCCAGGGCCCGCACCAGCTCAGCGCGGCGTTCACCTCCACCGACCCGACGTTCGGCAGCTCGGCCTCGACGGTCACCAGCTACACCGTCAGCCCGCCCAACGCGGTGAAGACCACCACCTCGCTCGCCGTCTCCCCGAGCGGTTCGGCCCCGGCCGGCACCGCCGTCACGCTGAGCTCGACGGTCACCCCGGCCGCCGCGGCCGGCACGGTGACCTTCACCAACGCCACCACCGGCACCGTCGTCGGCACCCAGCCCGTGTCCGGCGGCAGCGCCTCGCTGACGCTGAACAATCTGGCCCAGGGCGACTACTCGTTCACCGCCGCGTTCACCCCGACCGACTCCACCGCCTTCGCGGCCTCGTCGTCGACCGCGGTGCCCTTCACCGTCACCGCCGCGGGTGGCGGCGGTGGCGGTTCGGTGACCGGCACCGAGACCATCCACACCACGGTCGCCCCCGGTGCCCTGGCGCTCAGCGTGGCCGGTTCCAACGTGAACCTGCCCGCGCTGACCCTGAACACCACCAGCACCCTGTTCGCGGCGGCCGGTCCGATCCAGACCGTCACCGTCACCGACACCCGCGCCGGCGCCCCCGGCTGGGCGCTCAGCGGCCAGGTCGCCGACTTCACCTCCGGCACCAACGCCATCAGCGCCCAGAACCTCGGTTGGGCGCCGAACCTGGTGAACAAGGGCGACGGCCTCAAGGTCGCCCTCGGCGGCACGGTGGCCCCGGCCAACGCCGTGTCCCCGACCGACACCGGTGTGCTGGGCCTCAAGTCCTCCCGCACCCTGGCCACCGCCACCGGCCTGGGCACCGCCCAGATCGGCGCCGACCTCTCCCTGGTCGCGCCGACCAGCACGGTCGCCGGCTCCTACACCGGTGTGCTGACGCTGACCGTCATGTAACGATCCGTCACCGCCGGGGACCGGGGCCCGCCTCCGGTCCCCGGCACCCCGGCCACCGGTAGCCGGTGATCGGTGTCCATGCCCGCCGCGCGGCAGCCGGCCGCGCGGCAGGAACCGGACCCCGCAGGTGTTCCACCCGACTGCTCCGCTGCCCCGAAGGACGAGCCCGCGATGAGACGCACCGTTCCGATCCGGCCCCTCAGGGGCCTTGCCGCGCTCGGCGCGGCGCTGCTGCTCGGCCTCGGCGCGGCCTCCGGCGCCACGGCGGCAGTGGCACCGGCCCTTTCCCCGGCCCTCGCGCCGGCTGCCGCTCCGGCCTTCGCCTCAGCCCTCGCCCTGTCCGGGGCCCCCGCCCTCGCACCGGCCGGGACGCAGCAGCAGACCTTCGGCATCCAGCCCGCCACCGCGAGCGGACCGGACAGCCGCAACGCCTACTCCTACTCCGCCACCACCGGCGCGCAGGTCAAGGACTACGTCGCGGTCTGGAACTACGGCGACCAGCCTCTGAAGCTCAGCGTGTACGCGGCCGACGCCTTCAACACCGACACCAGCGGCTACGACGTCCTGCCCGCGGACAAGCCGTCCGTCGACGTCGGCGCCTGGGTGCACCTGGCCACTGAGACCGTCACCCTGCCGGGCCGCTCCCGGCAGATCGTCCCCTTCACCCTGGCCGTGCCGGCCACAGCCGGTCCCGGCGACCACTCCGGCGGCATCGTCCTGGCGCTGCGCCGCCAGACCCTCGACGCCAAGGGCAACGCCGTCGCCGTCGACCAGCGGGTCGGCGCCCGCATCCACGTCCGGGTCGCGGGGGCGCTGCGGCCCGAGCTCACCGTCGAGTCCGTGCACACCGCCTACCACGGCACCCTGAACCCCTTCGGCAGCGGCAGCACCACCACCAGCTACACCGTCCGCAACACCGGCAACATCCGGCTCGCCGGGCGGCAGGCGGTCCGGGTCCGCAACGTCTTCGGCAGCGTCGCCACCGCGGACGGGCCTGCGGCGCTGACCGAGCTGCTGCCCGGGAACACCGCGACCTACTCGGTGTCGGTGTCCGGTGTCTTCCCCACGCTGTGGTCCACCGCCTCGGTCACCATCGACCCGCAGGCGGTGCCCGGGGACGTCGACCCCGCGCTGCCCAGCGCCACCAGCAGCGTGAAGTACGCGACCATCCCGTGGACGCTGCTGGCGATCGTGCTGCCGCTGCTCGCGCTGGCCGCACTGGTCTGGGTCCAGCGCCGGCGCAACCGCCGTCCCGGCGCGGGCAGGCCGGGAGGCCCCGGCGGCTTCCCCCCGCCGCACACCCCTGCGGGCCCGACCGCCCCGGCCGCCTGGCCGAGCGACACGGCCGCCCCGGCCCCGACCGGCACCCAGGTCCCGGTACCCGTCCCGGCCCCCCGCACACCCGAACCCGCCTCGGCGACCGTCAGCGCGGCAGCAGTCCCCGTACCCGTCCCGACCGTGGGCAGCGCAGCGGCAGTACCCGTGCCCGTACCCGTACCGGCCGTAGGCGGCGCGGCTGCGGGAGAGGGGTCCGCGGACGGTGCGGCAGAGGCGGCGGCGGGCGACGGTGGGTCGAAGGGCGCCCCCGGCGGGGCCGCGGCTGCGACGGCCGTGCTGCTGCTGGCCGGACTGGTGGCGTTCGGCGGACTGACCGCCACCGCTCCGCGCGCCTACGCGGATCCGTCGGCGCCGGGCGGAGCGTCCGCCGCGCCCGCGACCGGGCCGGGGACGCTCGCGTTCGACTACGTCAACGGGCATGTGGACGACCCGATCGACGTGCTCACCTCCGGACCCTGCCCGCACGCCAGCGACTTCATGTCCGCCGACATCAAGGGCGCGGGCTTCCCCGCCGCCGGGGCCTCCGTGGTGGGGCTGTCGCCCGCGTCGATCTTCCCGCTCGCCGCCAACGGCGGCTACGTGGTGCCGCTGAGCAACAGCCTGCTGGCGATCGCTCACCAGAACGGCGTCAGCAGCCTGCGCGGCGGCTACGAGGTGGACGTGTTCTGCAAGGGCCGGTTCCTGCCCGCCCACTTCAAGGACTTCAGCGACACCCTCACGGTGGCCGCCGACGGCTCCTGGAAGGCCGGCGGCACCGCCGCCACCGTGCTGATCCACGGCAACGCCGCCACCCCCGCACCGCAGCGCCCGGCGCCCTCGCCGGCGCTGCCCACGGCGGCCCCGGCCGCCTCGGCGCAGGGCGGCGGGGGCATGCCCTCCGACTCGGTGGCGGCACTGGTCGCCGGCGGCGGGCTCCTGCTGCTCCTGGGCGGTTCGTACCTGCGCCGCCAGCGCGAGAAGGTCAAGGCGGTGCGGGGCAAGACCCCGGGCGCGACAAAGGCCCCCGCAGACAGCGCCACCACCGCGAAGGCCGGCACGGAGAAAGTCACTACGGCGAACGTCACTACGGCGAAGGTCACCGCGCCCGCCGCCAGCGCGAAGGCGGCCAAGGGATGACGCTCACCGCACCGCCGCCGCCGAACCCGTGGGCGGTCCCGCCGCCGCCCCCCGTCGCGCCACGGATCCCGTCGCCTCCCCCGCCACCGCCGCCGTCGCGCACGGGGATCGGCAGGCCGGACCTGGCCAGTGTGTACGGAACCGCGCTCTGCATCCTCGCCGCGATGCTCTTCGGCCTGCTGATGGACATCGGCCCGATCGGGGACCTGCTGCACGCCCGCGACCGGGAGACCGGCTACAAGGAACTGCGGCTCGAACTCGCCAAGGGCACCGTCCCGGTCGGGCAGACCGACTCCAACGGCGCCCTGCTGACCCTCGGTCAGCCCGTCGCGCTGCTCACCATCCCGGAGCTGGGCCTGCGCGAGGTGGTCCGTGAGGGCACCACCTCGGGCGTGCTGGAGTCCGGTCCTGGGCACCTGCGGAACAGTCCGATGCCCGGCCAGGCCGGCACCGCCGTGCTGATGGGCCGCCAGGCCGGTTTCGGCGGCCCCTTCGCGCACATCCGCCAGCTGCAGCCGTCGGAGACCTTCACCGTGGTCACCGGCCAGGGCACGCAGACCTTCCGGGTCCTGGACGTCCGCCGGGCCGGCGACCCGTTGCCGCCGCCCCCGGCGTCCGGGGCCGGGCGGCTGGAGCTGGTCACCGGCGTCGGCAACGCGTTCATGCCCACCGGCACCCTGCTGGTGGACGCCGACCTGACCAGCACGGTGCGGCCGGCCCCGGGCCGTCCGCTGGGCGACACCGTCAACCCGGCCGAGGCCGCGATGGGCACCGACCCGTCCGCCTGGGTGCCGTTGGTGCTGTGGGGCGAGGCGTTGCTGCTCGCCTCGGTGCTGCTGACCCTGTCCCGGGTCCGCTGGGGCCGCTGGCAGACCTGGATCGTGGGAATCCCGGTGCTGCTGGCGCTGGGACTGACGGTCTGCGACCAGGTCGTCCGCCTGCTGCCCAACCTGATCTGAACCGAACCGAAGTGCCGAAGTACTGGTGAGAGGTAGTCACATGTCCGTCATCGACAGCAGCGCAGCCACCGTCGCGATCCCGGTCCAGCGAACGGTCGGGGCGAGCCTCCCGGGCAGTCTGGAGGCCCGCGAGGTGTCGGCCTGGTTCGGCGACCACAAGGTGCTGGAGCGGGTCTCCCTCGGCATGCCGTCCGGTCAGGTCACCTCGCTGATCGGCCCCTCCGGCTGCGGCAAGTCCACCTTCCTGCGGATCCTCAACCGGATGCACGAACTGATCCCGGGCGCGTCGCTGGGCGGCGAGGTGCTGCTGGACGGCGCGGACGTCTACGCCCCGGACCGCAGGCTGACCGACGCCCGGCGGCGGATCGGGATGGTGTTCCAGAAGCCCAACCCCTTCCCGGCGATGTCCATCTACGACAACGTCACCGCGGGCCTCAAGCTCACCGGCATCCGCGCCTCCCGTACCGAGAAGGACCGGCTGGTCGAGGAGTGCCTGACCAAGGCCGGGCTGTGGATCGAGGTCAGGGACCGGCTGAAGCAGCCCGGCGGAGCGCTCTCCGGCGGCCAGCAGCAGCGTCTCTGCATCGCGCGCTCGCTCGCGGTCCGGCCCCAAGTGCTGCTCATGGACGAGCCGTGCTCCGCACTGGACCCCACCTCGACCCGGCGGATCGAGGAGACCATCCGGGAGCTGGTCGCGGACGTCACCATCGTCATCGTGACCCACAACATGCAGCAGGCGGCCCGGGTCTCGGACCAGTGCGCGTTCTTCCTCGCCGCACAGGGCGTCCCCGGCGGCATCGTCGAGTACGGGCCCACCGAGGCGATGTTCGGCGCACCCCAGGACCCGCGCACCGCCGACTACGTCAACGGCCGCTTCGGCTGAGCACAGGGGTTGATCAGGCGCGGCGGTGGAACCGGCGCGGCGTCAGAACGGGGTGGTGGGCGAGAGCGCGGTGAACCAGAGCAGGGCGACGGTGGCCACGCCCATGATCGGGACGAGTATCTCCGTCTCCAGCTTGTTGCCGCTGCTCTTGATCACGACGATCTCGTAGCGGTTCTTCAGCGGCCACAGCCACGGCGCGCCCTGCTTGGTGATGGAGTCCCCGAGCAGGTGCGCCAGGCAACCCAGGCCCACCGCGTAGGGGAGCCAACCGGGGGCGGAGGGAATGAACTTGGCGATCACGCCGGTGCCCAGCAGGGCCATGGCCACGATCGTGCCCCAGGCGGAGAATCCGTGGCCGGGCGGGCAGAGGTTCAGCGCCCGCACCGCCAGCGCCAGCAGGAAGAAGGTCACGCCGAGGGTGAACGGGCGGCCCAGGTGGCTGACCCCGGCCCAGGTCCCCAGCGTCATCAGCGCGATGAAGAGGACCGAGTGGGTCGCGTGCCGGTGGCCGCCGGAGATCCACGCCACAAAGCGGCACAGCAGCTTGGAGACCGGACCCAGGAAGTTGGCGATGGTGCCGTCGTGGTGGTCCAGGTCCGGCAGCAGCGCCGCGCCGGCGCACAGGACCGTGCCCATCAGCAGTTCCGCCGGGCTGAGGTGATGGTGCATCACCAGCGGTGGCAGGTACGGAGCGGTGGCCGCGAAGAGCAGCGCCCCACTCACCGCGTGCGAATGACCCATCATGGTGTGTCGTCCTCCCCCTCGTACGGCCCGGCGCCCTCGACCTCACGGCACCTTGATCCGTTCGGGTGAGCGCCACAGACGCTACCACTGGCTCCACCCTCCGCACCGCGTCGGCGCTCTGGCGCTCTTCCGGCCTCGCCCCGGACGGATTCGCGGGAAAATTTCTCGCGCGGTTGTCCGGCAGCTGTCCGGAAGGAGGCCTGCTGATCGTCACCATGGTGACCAGTCAGAGCGGCGGCCGTCGGAACGTGGCCGTCAGAAGCAGGGGAGAACGCAGCCATGAAGTACATGATGTTCGTCTGCAGCGACACCGAGCCGGACACCGACCCCGCCCCCACGACCGACATCGACGTGTGGGTGGACGAGCACGACGGTTCGGGCCGGCGCCTGCAGGGCATGGCGCTGGCACCGACGTCGACGGCGACCACGGTGCGCGTGCGCAACGGCCGGACGCTGGTCTCCGACGGGCCGTTCGCCGAGACGAAAGAGGTGATCCTGGGCTTCGACCTGCTGCAGTGCGCGGATCTCGACGAGGCGATCGAGGTGGCCCGCACGCATCCGATGGCCCGCCACGGACGCATCGAGATCCGCCCGTTGGCAGACTTCGAGCAGTGACCCACCCCACTGACGCCGGGGCCGGTCCGGAGGGGACCGACCGGGCACGGGTCGCGGCGGCGCAGGTCGCCGCGGCCACGGCCGCCGACACGTACCCGCGCATCGTGGCGGCCCTGATCCGGGTCACCGGGGACTGGACCCTGGCCGAGGACTGCGCACAGGAGGCCCTGGCCCAGGCGCTGGCCCGCTGGCCCGGCGACGGGGTGCCGGCGAACCCGGGCGGCTGGCTGATGACGGTGGCCCGCAACCGCGCCTTCGACGTGCTGCGGCGGGCCACCGTGGAGCGGCGCAAGCTCCGGGACCTGGCGGTGCTCGCCCTGACCGCCGCCACCGAGCAGCCGCCGGCCGAGGAACTCGTGGACGACCGGCTGCGGCTGGTCTTCACCTGTTGCCACCCGGCGCTGCCGCTGGAGGCCCGGGTCGCGCTGACGCTGCGGACCATCTGCGCGGTGCCGACCGCCGAGATCGCCCGGGCGTTCCTGGTCACGGAGTCCACCATGACCCGGCGGCTGACCCGGGCCAAGACGAAGATCACCGACGCCGGCATCCCCTACCGGGTGCCGAGCGGCGTCGCGCTGACCGAGCGTCTGCCCGGGGTCCTGGCCGTGCTCTACGTGCTGTTCACCCACGGCTACAACGCCGACGGGGAACCCGCCTTCGCCGAGGAGGCGATCCGGTTGGCGCGTCTGCTGGCCCGGCTGATGCCCGGCGAGGCGGAGGTGACGGCGCTGCTCGCGCTCTTCCTGCTGCAGCACTCCCGGCGCGACGCCCGCCGGGACGCCGAGGGCGAGCTGCTGACCCTGGACCGGCAGGACCGCACCCGCTGGGACCACGCCGCGATCGCCGAAGCCACGGCCCTGCTGTTCGACCTGACGCAGGTCGGCCCGTACGCGCTCCAGGCGAGGATCGCCGCCTGTCATGCCACCGCGACGTCCACCGAGGACACCGACTGGCACCGCATCGCCGACTGCTACGACCAGTTGGTCCGGCTGCAGCCCAGCCCGGTGATCGAGCTGAACCGCGCCGTCGCGCACGGGTACGCGCACGGGCCGACGACCGGGCTGGTGCTGCTCGCCCGGGCCCGGGCCGGCGGCGCCCTCGACGACTACCCGCTGGCCCTCGCCGCGGAGGCCGACCTCACCGCCCGGGACGGCGACCCCGGCCGCGCGGCCGTCCTGTTCCGGGAGGCCGCCGCCGGTACGCACAGCGAGTCCGAGCGGCGCGCGCTGCTCGCCCGCGCCGACGAGTTGTAGCGCGGGGCGTGACGGGGGCGCGCGGCGAAGCTCGTGCCGGGGCATACAGGCACGTGCGCGTGGGCGCAGGTGCGCCCAGGCACGTGCATGCGGGCATGAGCGCGCAGACGCGTCGCCAAGCGCAGACGCAGGGCGCGCAGGCGTCAGAGCGCGCAGGCGTCGCTGTTGACGCTCTGCGTCGCGGTCGACCCGCTGTCGGCGTCGCTGCGGATCTCGTCCACCGTGAGCGCGTAGCCGGTCTGCGCGTCGTCGAGCGACTTCGCGAAGACCACCCCGTACACCTGGCCGCTGGGGGTCAGCAGCGGGCCACCGGAGTTGCCCTGGCGGACCGTCGAGCGGATCGCGTAGATGTCCCGGGTGACCGTGCCGCGGTGGTAGATGTCCGGGCCGCTGGCCTGGAGCCGTCCCCTGACCCTGGCGGCCTGGACGTTGAACGGGCCGTTCTCCGGGAACCCGGCCACGATCGCGTCCGAGCTGGGCTGGGCCTGTCCGGCGAACGCCAGCGGGGTGGCCTGCAGGCTGGGGACGTCGAGGACGGCGATGTCCCGCTTCCAGTCGTACAGCACCACCTTCGCCTCGTACACCCGGTCGCCGAGCTGCACGGTGGGGGCGGTGACGCCGCCGACCACGTGCGCGTTGGTCATCACGCGCTGCGGCGCGTAGACGAAGCCGGTGCCCTCGATGACCTTGCCGCAGCTGGAGGCGGTGCCCTGGACCTTGACGATGCTGCGGTGCGCCTGGACCACCGAGGCGCTGCCGGCCAGTGCCGGGTCGGGGGCCGGGACGTCGGTGATCGGCTCGTTCTGGAACGGGTTGAACACCTGCGGGAACCCGTTGCGGGCCAGCACCGAGGTGAATTCGGAGAACCATTCCGGCGCGTCGGACGGCAGCGCCTGCTGGACCCCGCCGAGCACCTTGGAGGTCCGTACCTCGTGCGAGACCGTGGGCAGCGAGGTGCCCGCCAGCGCGGAGCCCAGCAGCCAGGCCACCAGCAGCATCGCAACCACGTTCACCACCGCGCCGCCGGCCGCGTCCAGGATCCTGGCCCTGCTGCGGTCGATCGGGCCGCGCAGCTTCCAGCCCCAGTGCGTGGTGAAGGCCTGCCCGACCGAGGCGAAGACGATCACCACGATCACCGCGACGACCGAGGACACGGTTCCCGCCGAAAGGTGCTGGAGCAGCAGCGGAAGCAGCTGGACCGCTATCAGGCCGCCTCCGAGGAAGCCGATCAGCGAGAGCACGCCCACGACGAAGCCCTGCCGGTAGCCGGACACGGCGAAACCGACGGCGGCGGCGAGCAGCAGGATGTCGAGAACGTTCACGGCATCTTCCCGGGCAGGTAGTGGGGCATCGGTCCACCTTCCCACGGGACAGGGGACAGCCCGCCCGTCAGGGGCGGGCTTGTCTTCTTCTCACCTTTTCTCACGATCCCGCAGGCCGGATCGGTTCCCGAATGCCCGGTCTACGACCGCCTCGGGTCGTTACCGGCCAGCAGCGCCGCCTCGTCCGAGAACTCGATCACGCGGCTGGTGTCCCAGGGCTGCTCCAGGCCGCTGTGGTGCAGGATCCTGTCGATCACCCCGGCCGTGAAGCCCCAGACCAGCCGTCCCTCCACCAGGAAGGCCGGGCCGCGGAACCCGCTGGGGTGCCGCAGTTTGGCCCGCCGCTCCGGGTCGGCCAGCTCGGCGAGCGGCACCCGGAACACGGCCGCCACCTCGGCGGGGTCGCCCGGACCGACCGGGCTGGGGGTGTGCCACCAGCCCAGCACCGGGGTGACCACGAAGTTGCTGACCGGGATGTAGAGGTCCGGCAGCACGCCGAAGACCTGGACGCCGGCCGGGTCGAGCCCGGTCTCCTCCCAGGCTTCGCGCAGGGCCGCGTTCACCGGTCCGGCACCGCTCGGGTCACCGTCCTCCGGATCCAGGGCGCCGCCGGGGAAGGAGGGCTGCCCGGCGTGGGAGCGCAGCGAGCGGGCCCGCTCGATCAGCAGCAGGTCCGGAACGCCGTCCCCGGCCTGGGCGGGGACGCGGTCCCCAGCGTGACCGGTGCCGGCGTGGGCGGTGCCGGTCTGATCGGTGCCGGTCTGATCGGCGGTGGCCTCACCGAACAGCACCAGTACGGCGGACCGCCGCCCGCCCTCGGCCGGCGGCAGGAACCGGCTGAGCTGCTGCGGCTCCAGCCGCTCGGCCGCGTCGCGGATCGGGAGCAGCCAGCTCGGCAGACCGTCCCGGCGGATCTGCCCCGCCCCCGCCGCGCCCCGGGCCGCCCGAGCAGCCGCCGCGCCGCCGGCCGCGTGCCCCGCCCCGGCTTCGCCGCCGGTGGCGCCGGCGTTGGCCGTGTCACCGGCGGAAGCCGATTCGCCGCCGGCGGCCGTGCCGCTCTCCGTGCCCTGCTCCGCTGCCGTCATGCTCAGCCCTCCCCGTTCCCGGACACGCCCGTGAGCCGGGCCGCCGCCTCGCCCGGGTAGTCCGCCGGGGGCTTCAACCGCTGGCCCGGCTGACCGCCCTTCTCGTACTTCAGCAGCTTCTCGGCCTTCACCGGGTCGATCTCGCCCTCGCCGTAGGAGGGGCACAGCTCGGCGATCGGGCACGCGCCACAGGCCGGCCGCCGGGAGTGACAGATCCGTCGGCCGTGGAAGACCACCCGGTGCGACAGCATCGTCCACTCGCTCTTCGGGATCAGCTCCGCGACCTGCTGCTCGACCACCACCGGATCCTCCGACTCGGTCCAGCCGAAGCGCCGGGCCAGCCGGCCGAAGTGCGTGTCCACCGTGATGCCGGGCACCCCGAACACGTTCCCCAGGACCACGTTGGCGGTCTTGCGGCCGACGCCGGGGAGGGTGACCAGCTGCTCCAGCGTCTTCGGCACCTCACCCCCGAAGTCGTCCCGCAGCGCGGCCGACAGGCCCAGCAGCGCCTTCGCCTTGTTCCGGAAGAACCCGGTGGGCCGGATGATCTCCTCCAGCTCCTCGGGGTTCGCCTCGGCCATCTCCTGCGGCGTCGGGTACTTCGCGAACAGCGCCGGCGTCGTCTGGTTCACCCGCAGGTCGGTCGTCTGCGCCGACAGCACCGTCGCCACCAGCAGCTCGAACGGGTTCTCGAAGTCCAGCTCCGGATGCGCGTACGGATACACCTCCGCCAGCGCCCGATTGATCTTCCTCGCCTGCCGCACCAGGCCCGTGTGCGTAGGCGGCACCTTCGCCTTCTTCAACCCCGGCCCACCAGCAGCCACCGCATCGCCACTCTTCGCCATACCGGCCAGCCTAAGGCCCACCACCGACACCCCGACGCCAGATCCCACAGCGCGCACGCCGCGGCGGCGGAAGGCCGGCGGGCTGGTGTCGTTGCCGGGCGGGGGCGTGCGGAGGCGGGGAGAATGGGCGCGGACCGTCGAAGAAGGAGGACGCGATGACCGTCACGCTGCGGCTCGCGCAGAACCCGGACGCCGACGCGCTGCTCAGTCGCAGCCCGCTGGCGGCGCTGATCGGCATGCTGCTGGACCAGCAGGTCCCGATGGAGTGGGCGTTCTCCGGCCCCTACACCGTGCTGCAGCGCCTCGGCGGCAGCGATCTGGACGCCAGGCTGATCGCCGGATACGACCCCGAGGCGTTCGCGGCCGTGCTCTCCGACAAGCCCGCCGTGCACCGCTATCCGGGCTCGATGGCCAAGCGGGTGCAGCAGCTGTGCCAGTACCTGGTCGAGCACTACGACGGCGACGCGAGTGCGGTGTGGGCGGATGCCGGCACCGGCGCCGAGCTGCTCGCGCGCCTGGTCGAGCTGCCGGGCTTCGGCAAGCAGAAGGCACAGATCTTCCTGGCCCTGCTCGGCAAACAGTTCGGTGTGCGGCCCAAGGGCTGGCGGGAGGCGGCCGGGGCGTACGGCGAGAAGGACAGCTTCCGCTCGGTCGCGGACATCACCGGCCCGGAGTCCCTGGACAAGGTCCGCGCCTACAAGCAGGAGACGAAGCGCGCGGCCAAGGCTGCCAAGGAGTCCAAGGAGTCCAAGGCCTGACCGGCGGGCGGCGAGCGGCGGGTCGCGTCACAGGAGGTGTACTGAGCATTTTCGGCGAGCCGCAACTGCTGACAAATCGTCACAATATAGGGTCGGGCCATGTCCCAGCGCCGTCGCCTGGCATCCCGGCCGAGTCTCGCCGTCACGCTGCTGGCCGCCGCGTTGCTCGCCGCCTCCCTGGCGGTCACTCCGGTCGGCCCGCATCGGGCAGCCGCGTCGCGACCGCCCCACAGCGACTCGGCACCCGACGGCTCGGCCCCCGGCAGCTCGGGACCGGGCAGCTCGGGTCCGGGCGACCCGGCGCGGGGCACCGCCGCGCGCCGGGACGACGACCCGACCGTACTGCCACCCCATCCGGTGCCCGCCGGCGCCTTCGTCGGCTCCACCGAGTCGGACGACCGACTGGTCCAGTTCGCGTCCTGGCTGCACCTGCCGGACGTGCAGGTCGGGCACACCTACCTGCCGGGCAACTACTGGAGCGACATCGAGGGCAGCGTCGAACTGCTCGGCCCCTGGGCGCGCTGGCGGCTGGCCCGGCCGGACCGGATGCTGGTACTCGGCGTCCCGATGCAGCAGGACAACGAGGGCGGCCTGGACGACGACACCGTGCGCAGCCTGCTCAGCCAGGGCGCGGACGGCGGCTTCGACGACCACTTCCAGGAGCTGGCCCGGCGGCTGGTGGCCCTGGGCGCCACCGACACCGTGATCACCCTCGGCTGGGAGATGAACGGCGACACCTACTCCAGCCGCTGCCACCCCGATCCGGCCGCCTGGCGGGCCTACTGGCGTCGCATCGTCACCGTCATACGCAGCGTCCCCGGCCAGGCCTTCCGCTTCGACTTCGACCCCACCAGGGGCCAGGACGACAACCCCTGGACCGAGTGCTACCCGGGCGACGACGTCACCGACGTGATCGGCATGGACAGCTACGACATGGACCCCGGGCAGAGCTTCGACGACTTCGTGAGCCAGCCGTACGGACTGGAGCAGCAGGTCACCTTCGCCGAGGCGCACCACAAGCCGGTCTCCTACCCGGAGTGGGGGATGTTCCGGTACGGGGACGACCCGGAGTACGTCCGGCGGATGCTGATGTGGATGGCGACCCACAACACGCTGTACGAGACCATCACCGACTACTGCCCGCACGGTGTGTGGGAGTGCTCGTCGAACCCGATGGCCAGCACGGTCTACCGGTCCCTGCTGCTCCCCCTGCTCACCCCGACACCCACGCCCACGCCCAGTCCCACCCCGACGCCGGTACCCACGCCCACACCGGTTCCGACGCCGACAGCGACCCCGACGCCCACTCCGAGGCCCGTGCCGGTCCCCGTGCCCGTCCCGATCCCCGTGCCCGTGCCCGTCCCCGTGCCGGTCCCCACGCCGCCGGCCTCGGCCGCGCCCGTGCCGCTGTCCCCGGGGCTGCCGCCGTGCCACCACCGCCGCTCCGCCTCGCCCTGTGTCGAGCCCTCGACACTGACGGGTGCGACTTCACGGGAAACGCCGGTGCCGACGCCCAGCCATGCCCGATCATGGCGATGAGCACCCCTGTGAGTGCCTTCGCACGCACCCGCGTGCGAAGGGCGTGGTTCGATGAGCCACAATTGTTGTGATTGATCGCACTGTTTCCCGGTCGGGCATGATGGGGATCGCACCTCAAGCCTGCACGGCCGACAAGGAGGACCGAGTGGACGACGTTCTGCGGCGCGCCCCGCTCTTCACTGCCCTGGACGACGAGCAGGCTTCCGAGCTGCGTGCCTCCATGACGGAGACCACGCTCGCGCGCGGCGAGTCCCTGTTCCACGAGGGCGACCCCGGCGACCGGCTCTACGTCATCGTCGAGGGCAAGGTGAAGCTGCACCGCACTTCGGCTGACGGACGCGAGAACATGCTGGCCGTGGTCGGCCCCAGCGAGATGATCGGCGAGCTGTCGCTGTTCGACCCGGGACCGCGCACCGCCACCGCCTCCGCGCTGACCGAGGTGAAGCTGCTGGGCCTGGGCCACGGCGACCTGCAGCCGTGGCTGACGACGCGTCCCGAGGTGGCGATCTCGCTGCTCCGGGCCATCGCCCGACGCCTGCGCCGCACCAACGACGTGATGTCGGACCTGGTGTTCTCGGACGTGCCCGGCCGCGTGGCCAAGGCCCTGCTGGACCTGTCGCGCCGCTTCGGCGTGCAGTCCGACGAGGGCATCCACGTGGTGCACGACCTCACCCAGGAGGAGCTGGCGCAGCTCGTCGGCGCCTCCCGGGAGACCGTCAACAAGGCGCTGGCCGACTTCGCCGGCCGCGGCTGGCTGCGGCTGGAGGCCCGCGCGGTCATCCTGCTCGACGTCGAACGCCTGGCCCGTCGCTCGCGCTGACTCTCGACCGACCGGCGGAGCATCGTCACCCGTACGAGTGCCTTCGCCGTTCTGGCGCCGGGAACGTCGCATTTCCCCGGTGCGTGGGCTTCCGCTCACGCACCGGGGAAGTGCGATGTCTCCTCCGGCTCAGATTCTCCGGCGGCTCAGACCAGCCCGTGCTCGCCCAGATAGTCCAGCTGCGCCCGCACCGACCACTCCGCGGCCGGCCACAGCGCCCGGTCCACATCCGCGTACACGTGCGCGACGATGTCGGTCGGCGTGCGGAACCCGGCCTCCACCGCCGTCTCGACCTGCGCCAGGCGGGACGCCCGGTGCGCCAGGTAGTACTCCACCGTGCCGAGCGCATCGGCCAGCACCGGGCCGTGACCCGGCAGCACGGTGGACACCTGGCGCTCGGCGGCCAGCGTGCGCAGCCGGCGGAGCGAGTCCAGGTAGTCGCCCAGTCGGCCGTCCGGGTGGGCCACCACGGTGGTCCCCCGGCCGAGCACCGTGTCGCCCGTCAGCACCGCCCGGTCGGCGGGCAGTTGGAAGCAGAGCGAGTCCGAGGTGTGGCCCGGGGTGCCGATGATCCGGACTTCCAGGCCGCCGATCTCCAGCACCTGGCCGTCCCGCAGCCCCTCGTCCCCCAGCCGCAGTCCCGGGTCGAGCGCGCGGACACCGCTGCCGGACAGCTCCGCGAAGCGGGCCGCGCCCTCGGCGTGGTCGGGGTGGCCGTGCGTCAGCAGCGTCGCCGCGACCCGGCGCCCGGTCTGCTCCACGTGGTCGAGCACCGCGCGCAGATGGCCCTCGTCCAACGGCCCCGGATCGACCACCACGGCCTGCTCGGAACCCGGCTCGGCCAGCACCCAGGTGTTGGTGCCGTCCAGGGTCATCATCGAGGCGTTGGGGGCGAGCACGCAGAACGCCCGCGCGGTGGCCTGGCCGGCGATGGAGCTCATCGCCCGCCCCGCATGGTCAGTTCCGGATGGCCCGGCCAGGTGACGTGGGCCCGTCCGTCCTCGATCCAGGCCTCGGCCATGATCGGCGAGACGGTCCGCTGCCGGGCCGCCGCCAGCGCGTCCGTGGTGGTGGGGTGCGGCGCCAGCTCGCGCAGGGTGGTGATGGTCGGCGGCAGCATCAGGAACTCGCCGCTCTCGGCCCGCCGCACCGCCGCCCCCGGCGCCAGCCACTCCACCCGGTCCGCCTCGCCCGGGACCTCCGCCGTCCGCTGCCCGTCCGGCACCGCCGCCACGAAGAACCAGGTGTCGTAGCGGCGCTCCTCGAACTCCGGGGTGATCCAGCGGGCCCAGCCGCCCAGCAGGTCACTGCGCAGCACCAGCCCACGCCGGGTCAGGAACTCGGCGAAGGTCAGCTCGTGCGCCTCCAGCGCCGCCCGGTCGGCGCGCCACTCGGCGCCGCTGACATCCGCGACCACCGACGTCTCGTCAGCGCCCGCCAGCAGCACGCCGGACTCCTCGAAGGTCTCCCGCACCGCCGCGCTGACCACGGCCCGCGCCGTATCCGGCGCGCAACCCAGCCGCTCGCCCCACTCCTCGGCCGTCGGCCCGGCCCACCCGGTGGCGACGGCGCCGTCCCGCGGGTCGACTCCCCCGCCCGGGAACGCGTACATCCCGCCGGCGAACGCCATCGTCGCCCGTCGGCGCAGCAGATACGCCGCGGTGCCCTCCGGCGTGTCCCGGAGCAGCACCACCGTGGCGGCCAGCCGCGGCTCCACCGGAGTCAGCTCACCGCTCCGCAGCGCGGCGATGCGCTCGGCCCAGGACGGCGGCAGCGAAACCTTCTGATCACCCATGCCCCGGATGGTACGGGGAGGCCCGCGACAGAACCACAGCACGCAGGGCCCCGGCAGGCAGGGGCGGGGGCTGAGCCCCCGCCCCTGCCTGCCGACGCGAGTGCGCTATTTGCCGCTTACGCGACAGTGTCACTCTCCGCTGACGCGACTGCGTTATTCGCCGCTGACGCGGACCTGGATCTCCACCTCGACCGGCGCGTCCAGCGGCAGCACCGCGACACCGACCGCGCTGCGAGCATGCACCCCGGCCGCGCCGAGGACCTCGCCCAGCAGCTCGCTCGCGCCGTTGACGACGCCGGGCTGGCCGGTGAAGTCGGGGGCGGAGGCGACGAAGCCGACGACCTTCACGACCTGCTCGATCCGGTCCAGGTCACCGATGACGGACTTCACCGCGGCGAGGGCGTTCAGCGCGCAGATCCGCGCCTGCGCCTTGGCCTCCTCGGCGGTGACCTCCGCACCGACCTTGCCGGTCAGGGTCAGCTTTCCGCCGACCATCGGCAGCTGGCCCGAGGTCAGGACGAACTCGCCCGAGCGCACGGCCGGGACGTAGACCGCCACCGGCGGCGCCACCGGCGGCAGTTCGAGGCCCAGCTCGGCGAGCCTGGCCTCCACCTTTCCGAGGCCGCCCATCAGGACTTCTCCCGCTTCAGGTAGGCGACGAGCTGCTCCGGGTTGTTCGGGCCCGGCACTACCTGGACGAGCTCCCAGCCGTCCTCGCCCCAGGTGTCCAGGATCTGCTTCGTCGCGTGCACCAGCAGCGGCACGGTCACGTATTCCCACTTGGTCATGGGTGGACTCTAACGGTTCGCCAGGGTGGGCACCCGCTTGTGATCTGCAACACAAAGGGGTGCAAACCGCTCCTCCGTGTCCGGCGACGCCCGACACCCGGCGCGGCTGCTGGTTACGCTCGCCAGAAGGCCCATCCGACTTTCCATCGATTCCGCCGGACCAGACCCGTCGGCCCCGGACACAGCAGACACGACACAGCGGACGGAGACGCATCCATGCCGGACTGGGAGGGCGTGCGACTGCACGTCGTCAGCGGCAAGGGCGGGACGGGGAAGACGACCGTCGCCGCCGCGCTGGCGATGGCGCTCGCCGCCGAGGGCAAGCGCACCCTGCTGATCGAGGTCGAGGAGCGGCAGGGCATCGCCGAGCTCTTCGGCATCTCCGCGCTGCCCTACGAGGAGCGCAAGGTCGCCAGTGTCGGCCCGGGAGCTCTCGGCCGCAGCATGTCCAAGCAGGGTGCCCGCGAGGGCGAGGTGTTCGCGCTCGCCATCGACATCGAGCAGGCCCTGCTCGAGTACCTGGAGATGTTCTACAAGCTCGGCCGCGCCGGGAAGGCGCTGCGCAAGGTCGGCTTCATCGACTTCGCCACCACCATCGCCCCCGGCCTGCGCGACGTCCTGCTGACCGGCAAGGCCTGCGAGGCGGTCCGCCGCAAGGGCCCTGACGGACGACGGGTGTACGACGCGGTGGTGATGGACGCGCCGCCGACCGGGCGGGTCAGCCGATTCCTCAACATCAACACCGAGGTCGCCGGGCTGGCCAGGTTCGGGCCGATCTTCACCCAGTCGCAGGCCGTCATGCGGGTGATCCAGTCCCCGGAGACCGCGGTCCACCTGGTGACGCTGCTGGAGGAGATGCCGGTGCAGGAGACCGTGGACGGCGTGGCCGAGCTGCGCGCCGCCGGGCTGCCGGTCGGCGGGGTGTTCGTCACCATGGTGCGTCCGCCGATGCTGGACGAGGCCGCGGTCCTCGCCGCCGACGGGGACGATCACCGTGAGGAGCTGGGCCTGCTGCTGGCCGAGGCGGGCGTGGGCGCCCGTCCCGGCAGCCGGGCCAGGAAGACCGTGCCCGCGGCGACCAGGAAGCTGGTCGAGCCGCTGCTGGAACAGGGCCGGGAGCATGCCGCGCGAGTGCTGCTGGAGCGCGAGCAGCGCACCGACGTCCTCGCGCTGGACCTGCCGACGTACGAACTGCCGCTGCTCAGCGGCGGGGTGGACCTGAGCGGGCTGTACCGTCTGGCGGCGGTGCTCAAGGAGGAGGGGGCCGCGTGACCACGGCGAAGAACGACGACCCGCTGGCCGCCGTCCGGCTGGACGTGGACGCGCTGATCGACGACCCGGCGACGGCGATCATCGTCTGCTGCGGCTCGGGCGGGGTCGGCAAGACCACCACGGCCGCGGCGCTCGGGCTGCGCGCCGCCGAGCGCGGACGGAAGGTGGTCGTGCTGACCATCGACCCGGCCCGACGGCTGGCGCAGTCGATGGGCCTGACCGAGCTGGACAACACCCCGCGCCTGGTCAAGGGCATCTCCTCGGCGCAGGGCGGCGGCGAGCTGCAGGCGATGATGCTGGATATGAAGCGGACCTTCGACGAGGTCGTGCTCGCCCACGCGGACCCGGAACGGGCCCGGCAGATCATGGAGAACCCGTTCTACCAATCGCTGTCCTCGGGCTTCGCGGGCACCCAGGAGTACATGGCGATGGAGAAGCTGGGCCAGCTCCAGGCCAGCGGCGACTGGGACCTGATCGTGGTGGACACCCCGCCGAGCCGCTCCGCCCTGGACTTCCTGGACGCCCCCAACCGGCTCGGCTCCTTCCTCGACGGGACGCTGATCCGGGTACTGATGGCGCCGGCGAAGGTCGGCGGGCGCAGCGCGATGCGGTTCCTGAACGTGGGGATGACCATGTTCACCGGCGTCCTCAGCAAGGTCCTCGGGGCGAACGTGCTGCGCGACGCCTCGACCTTCGTCGCGGCCATGGACTCGATGTTCGGGGGCTTCCGCGAGCGCGCGGACCGCACCTACCAGTTGCTGCAGGCCCCCGGGACGGCGTTCCTGGTGGTGGCGGCACCGGAGCGGGACGCACTGCGCGAGGCGGCCTACTTCGTGGACCGGCTGGAGACCGACCGGATGCCGCTGGCCGGCCTGGTGCTGAACCGGGTGCACCGGACCGGCGCTCCGCAGCTGACCGCCGAACGGGCGCTGGCGGCGGCGGAGACCCTGGAGAGCACCGACACGTCTGACGACGAGGCAGACACCACCGCCCTCGCGCCGGAGTCGGAGCTGCTCGCGGCGGGGCTGCTGCGGCTGCACGCCGACCGGATGCGGACGATCACGCACGAGCGGCGGATGCGCGACCGGTTCGTCTCGGTGTATCCGGACGTGCCGGTGGTGGAGGTGCCGGCGCTGGCCGGAGACGTGCACGACCTGGAGGGTCTGCGCGAGATCGGGGAGCGGCTCGGGGCAGGCTGACCACCGGGGTGAGCACGGGGCCTGCGGCGCAGCACGGGGTCCGCCGCGTAGCACGGCAGTCCGGTGCAGCGGTCCAGAACGGTGCAGCGGTCCAGCACAGCGACCCGGTCCATCACAGCGACCCGGTGCAGCGCTCCAGCGCGCAGGCCGGAGCGGCCCGCGGGTCCGGCCTGACCAAACTCAACGTGCGGCGAACTCACCAGAGGTGAACCCTCCGCACCGATGGCCGGATCGCGCGGGACGTGCTCGCGTCAACTATCTGCGTCGACCGCGCCTACTACGTCAACTTCGTTCCCAGTTCGCCCCCGCGGAGATTCAGCCCGCCTCGGCGAAGTCCGCAGCGGTGAGATCCGCGATCGAGAACGTCTGTTCGTACTCGGTCCGCGCGGTCTCCAGTAGCTTCCGCCAGGAGATCACCGTGGGCCGACGACGGAGCAGGGCTCTGCGCTCGCGCTCCGTCATCCCCCCCCACACGCCGAACTCCACGCGGTTGTCGAGGGCATCTGCCAGGCATTCCGTCCGCACCGGGCACCCGGTGCACACTGCCTTGGCGCGGTTCTGCGCCGCCCCCTGAACGAACAGTTCGTCCGGATCACTGGTGCGGCAGGCAGCCTGCGCACTCCAGTCGTCAACCCAGCCCATGCTGGTGCCGTCCTCTCCCGAATCGAGGCTCCCCCACGGCGGCAACGGCATATTCGCTGTTGCCAGTTGAGGACGTTACGGAAGAAGAGCAGGTTGCAACAGCCCCCTGGGGCCCAATCCTGTATGGCCCGTTCGGACTATGCGTGCGGAATAGATCACCCAGTGGAGTGACCGCAGGTAGGAGGGCTGGACAGGCTTCGGGGACCTGTGTTCCCTGGTTCCAGCGGCGCGAGTTCCTGGCATATGCCCGCGATCCGGACAGATCTCATCACCCACAAGAGTGAGATCAGGGAGCGCACAGCAACTTGTCGCAAGCTTGTGACAAGAGTAGGCGAACAGATGCCCGCCTGTCCGGCTAACGGCCACGTAAGGTTCTGCCCATGGCAGCGAAGCGCTCTGGTTCCCCCCTCCGCAATGTCGGCCTCGGTGTACGCCTGCTCGGCGCAAGCGTGCTGGCCGGCACCCTGGTCGCGGGGTTGTGCCTGCCCGCAGTCGGTGCTCTGGGGCTCAGCGCGAAGTCAGCGGCGAGCGACTTCAACAACATCCCGGACGACTTCACCGCGCCCCCGCTGTCGGAGGCCTCGACCATCTTCGACGCCAACGGCGGCGTGATCGCCAAGGTCTACTCGCGCGACCGCACCGTGGTCCCGCTGAGCCAGATCGCGCCGGTCATGCGCAGCGCACTCGTCGACATCGAGGACAACCGCTTCTACCAGCACGGCGCGATCGACCTGAAGGGCACGCTGCGCGCGCTCACCAAGAACGCCGGCTCCAGCGGCGTCTCCCAGGGCGGATCGACGCTGACCCAGCAGTACGTCAAGAACGTCTTCGTGGAGGAGGCCGGCAACGACCAGGCCAAGGTCCTCGAAGCGCAGCGGCAGACCTTCGGCCGCAAGATCCAGGAGCTGAAGTACGCGATCAAGCTTGAGGAGACGCTGTCGAAGGACCAGATCCTCACCGACTACCTGAACATCACGTTCTTCGGTGAGCAGGCCTACGGCATCGAGGCCGCCTCGGAGCGGTACTTCAGCGTCCACGCCAGCCAGCTGAGCATCCCGCAGGCGGCCCTGCTGGCCGGCATGGTGCAGTCGCCGACCGGCTACGACCCCATCGCGTTCCCGATCGCGGCGAAGACCCGCCGGGACCAGGTCCTCGACGACATGGCGAAGTACGGCACCATCACCGTCGACCAGGCCACCGCCGCGAAGGCCACCCCGCTGAACCTCAAGGTGAGCCGCCCGCAGGAGGGCTGCATCACCGCGAAGAACGGCGAGGGCTTCTTCTGCGACTACGTGCAGCACATCGTCCTCAACGACCCGGCCTTCGGCGCCACCGCGCAGGCGCGGCAGGCGCTCTGGGACCAGGGCGGCCTGGCGATCCACACCACGATCGACCCGAAGGACCAGGCGGCGCTGCAGAAGTCGGTCACCAATCACGTCTATGCGAGCGACAAGGCCGCGACGGCGATGACCATGGTCCAGCCGGGCACCGGCAAGATCCTGGCCATGGGCCAGAGCCGCCCCTACGGCCCCGGTGACCACCAGACCGAGCTGAACTACAACGTGGACCGCTCGATGGGCGGCGGCAACGGCTTCCCGACCGGCTCCAACTTCAAGCCGGTCACCGCCGCAGCGGCGCTGGAGAACGGCATCGGCATGGGCCAGGTCTACGCCTCGCCGTACCAGGACGACTACCCGGAGATGAAGGACTGCGCCGGGGAGACGGAAGCTCAGGTCTCCGGGGACCAGAACGACAGCGTCACGCTGCACGGCCCGTTCAACATGCCGACCGCCATGGCCAAGTCGGTGAACACCTACTTCGTCGCACTGGAGGCCCAGACCGGGCTCTGCAACGTGGTCCGGATGGCGCAGAAGCTGGGCCTGTCCAACACCGCCGTGATGGACGGCAAGACCGGCAAGCTGGTCCCGCTCAAGCAGGTCCAGTCGCTGACCCTGGGCGTCAACAACCTGACCCCGCTGCAGATGGCCAACGTCTACGCGACCTTCGCCGCCGACGGGCTCTACTGCTCGCCCACCGCGATCACCTCGGTCATGACCAGCTCGAACAAGAGCCTGCCGGTGCCCCAGGCCAACTGCAACCAGGCGATGTCGCAGACCACCGCCCAGTCCGTGACCAGCATGCTGAAGGGCGTGGTCTCGGACGGCGGTACCGCCAACAACATCAGCATCGGCTACGACGACGCCGGTAAGACCGGTACCACCGACTCGCACCTGCAGGTCTGGTTCACCGGCTTCACCAAGCAGATCTCCGCCTCCACCGTGGTCAGCGAGACCAAGGCCCCGCTGGAGTCGCTCAGCGGCCAGACCATCGGCGGCCAGTACGTCGGCACCGCCTTCGGCAGCACGCTGGCCGGTCCGATCTGGCAGGACGCGATGGCCGGGGCGCTGTCCGGCGCCTCCAACATCAACCTGGACACGGTCCCGCTGCCGGCGCCCGTCGCCGCCACCCCGGCCAAGGGCACCACCGGCGGCGCCACGGCCGGAGCCACCGCCGGTGCGGCCGGCGGCGCCAACGGCGGCCCCGGCAACCCGACGACCGGCGGCGGCATCATCGCCGGCCTGATCGGCGGCCCCGGCGGAGGCAAGGGCGGCAAGACCGGCGGCCACTGACGCCGCCGGCAGGTTCGCACAGCAGCAGACGGGAGGGGCGCGGGGCCAGGTTCGATGAACCCGGCCCCACGCCCCTCCCGTCTCATCCGCACCCACCCCGCGCGCACCGCGCCGCGTGCGGCACATCCGTCCGTACGAGCCCCATGCATCGCGCCGCGTGCGTCAGGTTCCGTCCGTACGCGCCGCTGCGCCGCACCGAAGGGCGGGCGCCGCGCGGCCCGTGCGCCGTCCCCCGGGCTTCCCGCTCCGGGCGGAGGCGGAGGCCCTACCCCGCCAGGGCCTGCTTCACCGCGGCGGCCACCCGGCCGCCCTCGGCCAGCCCGGCGACCTTCGGGTTCACCAGCTTCATGACCGCACCCATCGCCCGCGGCCCCTCGGCCCCGTCCGCCTTCGCGGTCGCGACCGCCTCCGCGACGATCGCGGTCAGCTCGTCGTCGGTCAGCTGCTTGGGCAGGTACGCGGCCAGGATCTCGCCCTCCGCGCGCTCCCGCGCCGCCGACTCCGGGCGACCGCCCTGCTCGAAGGCCTCAGCCGCCTCCCGGCGCTTCTTGGCCTCGCGGGTGATCACCTTGAGCACCTCCTCGTCGGAGAGCTGGCGCGCCACCTTGCCGGCCACCTCCTCGTTGGTGATCGCCGACAGGGTGAGCCGGATGGTGCCGGAGCGCAGTTCGTCCCTGGCCCGGATCGAGGCCGTGAGGTCCTCCTGCAGCTGCTTCTTGAGCGTCGTGGTCATGGGCGCAAGTCTCGCATCCCAGGTATCGCCGTGCCCGCCATTAACCCGCCCCCGGCCCGCCATCAACCCTCCCGCACCCACTCTGCGACGATGGTGCAATGCGACCGCTCTACGCCGTACCCCTGGGAATCGCCGCGACCGGCGCGGCTTGCGTGGCCTATGCCGCCGGATACGAGGTGCGGTCGTTCCGGCTGCGCCGGGTCAGCGTCCCGGTGCTGCCCGTCGGGGCGCGGCCGCTGCGGGTACTGCAGCTGTCGGACATTCACATGGTCAACGGCCAGGGCAAGAAGCAGCAGTGGCTGCGCGACCTCGCCGCGCTCCGGCCCGACCTGGTGATCAACACCGGCGACAACCTCTCCGACCCGGAGGCCGTCCCGCAGACCCTGGACGCTCTCGGGCCGCTGCTGGACTTCCCCGGCGCCTACGTCTTCGGCTCGAACGACTACTACGGCCCGGTACCGAAGAGCCCCACCCGCTACCTCGGCGCGATGCTGACCGGCGACCACGGCATGAACCGCGCGGACGGGACCGCCCGGCGCGGCGTCACCGGCGCGATCCACAACCCGTGGGAGGAACTGCGCGACGGCTTCGACCGGGCGGGCTGGCTGAACCTCACCAACGCCCGCGGCCGGCTCAAGATCGAGGACCTGGACCTGGACTTCGCCGGCGTGGACGACCCGCACATCCGCCGCGACCGCTACGCGGAGATCGCGGGCGGGCCCGACCAGGCCGCCGACGTCTCGATCGGCGTGGTCCACGCACCGTACCTGCGGGTGCTGGACGCGTTCACGGCCGACCGCTACCCACTGGTGCTGGCAGGCCACACGCACGGCGGGCAGCTGTGCGTCCCGTTCTACGGTGCGCTGGTGACCAACTGCGACATCGACCGACGCCGGGTCAAGGGCCTCTCCCGCCACTCGGCCGGCGGCCAGCGCTCGTACCTGCACGTCTCGGCCGGCTGCGGCACCAACCGCTACACCCCGATCCGCTTCGCCTGCCCGCCCGAGGCCACCCTGCTCACCCTCACCGCCCGCGAACGCTGAGCCCGGCGGGGCCGACCGGCCGGCCCCGCCGGTCGGTCCGCCCGCGCGGGCCGGTCGGGGCGACCGGGTCCCGCACCGCCGGGCCAAGCCCGCCCGCGGTCGGCGAACACACCGGCGGTCGCCAGACGCACCCCGCCCAGCACCGGAATCCCCGATCCCCTCCGCGCGGCTCAGCGCCGAGCGGCTCAGTTCCGAGCGGCTCAGCCCTGCGGCCGCAGCCAGCCGTGCTGGCCAGCGGTGTCCACCGCGACCTTCAGCAGGCGCTCGATCGCCGGCGACCGGTTCAGCCCGCGCGTGATCAGGTGCACCTCGACCGCCGCGGCCGGCTCCAGCGGCAGCCAGACCAGGCCGGCCGGAAGCCCGACCCGACCGGTCTCGCCGACGATGGTGACCGCCGCACCCGAGGCGACCGGGGTGTAGGAGGCGTCGAAGTCGAGTCCACGGACCAGAACCTCGGGCTTGGCCCCGGCCTGCGCGCAGATGTCCATCAGCTGGTCGTAGTGGCCGGGGTTGTGGTCCCTGGCGTGGAGCAGCAGCTTCAGACCGTCCAGGTCGGCGGGGTTCACCGACGTGGCGGACCCCTGCGCCAGCGGGTGGTCGCGGCCGACGATCACGCCCTGGCGCTCCAGCCTCAGCAGCGTGAGCGCCAGCTCCTGCTGCGGCGGAGCACAGCGCACCAGCCCGACGTCCAGGGTTCCGGCGGCGACCCCGTTGACGATGTCGGTGAAGGACATCACCCGTGCCGACACCTCGATCCCCGGCGCCTCCTCGCTCATGGCGAGCAGCAGCTGCGGGGCCGTGTCATAGCCCGCGCTCATGCCGTAGCCGAGGCTGACACTCCCGAGCCGGCCGTCCGCGAAGGCCCGCACGCCGCGCCAGAGGCTGTCCGCGGCCTCCAGCAGCGCCGGACCACGCTCCATCAGCATCCGCCCGGCCTCGGTGGGCTCCACCTTGTGGGTGGTACGGCTCAGCAGCTCCACCCCCAACTCCCGCTCCAACTCCCGAACCTGGCGGCTCAGAGCGGGCTGGGCGATGTGCAGCCGCTCGGCGGCGCGAGTGAAGTTCCGCTCCTCGGCGACGGCGAGGAAGTAACGCAGGCGACGCAGCTCCGACATGCGCCCATCCTAGGCGCGCGGTCATGCCGTGACGGCATGGACGGATGAGAAACAGGTCTTTCCCTCCACCGTGCACCCCTCGATAGATTTCCTGATGTCGGCAGAAATGGATGACACAAGGGGCGAGAAATGAACACCACGGAAATCAGCCGGACCGCTGCAGTCGAAACCGTCGTGCGGAACTACGTCGACGCGATCGCCGGAGGCCGCATCGAGGACGCGAAGGCGCTGTTCGCCACGGACGCGAGCTGGACGCTGATCGGCAGCCTGCCGATGTCCGGCACCTGGCACGGCCACAAGGGGATCTTCGAGGACTTCCTCGGCCTGGCCTTCGCCCGGATCGACGCCACCGACCTGGACCTGGTCACCACCAGCCTGATCGCCGCCGGGGACACGGTGGTGGTGGAGTGGGAGTCCCACGCCGGCGTGATCGGCGGCGGCCGCTACGACCAGCACTGCATCGGCGTCTTCACGGTCCGCGACGGGCTGATCACCTCCGTCCGCGAGTACTTCGACACCGACCACGCCCGCACCGTCCTCTTCCCCGCCGCCTGACCGCCCGAGTCCCGCACCGCAGGAATTCCACCCCACCAGCGCCGCCGATCGCGCCGCGGAATTCCCCACCCCACGGCTCCCCGCACCGCCGGAGCACGGACCGGCCATTCCCACCGCCCCAGCCCAGCCACCGGCACCCAGCCATCCCACCCCGGGAACCCGGGCCCCCGATGCCCGCCCGGCACCCACCTCACCCGTCCGCTCCTCCGCCGGACGCCGACGGCACACCGGCCAGCCCCCGGACGCCGCTCGCTCACCCCTCCCCCACCCCTGACCAGCACCACCTCCCACGCCCCAGCCGAAACCGGATTTCGTCCCACGGCTCGGGTCCGCTAGAGTAATCCTCGTTGCACCGGGGTGTGGCGCAGCTTGGTAGCGCGCTTCGTTCGGGACGAAGAGGCCGTGGGTTCAAATCCCGCCACCCCGACCCAGGTCAGGGCCCCTGTCGAGATCATCGACAGGGGCCCTGCTCGTTCCCGGGAGCCGAACGGGGAACCGTCGGGCTTTCGCTCAGCTCTCCAAGGTAGATCCAGTCGCCGTCGATGAACTCGGCGCAGCACTCCATGGGTGGTCTCCTAGGCTTCTTCAAGCAGCGGGATTGTTCAGGTTGGCATGAGGGCTGTTCAGGGCAGGCCTCTTGCAGTTGTGCTGTGGGAATGCCGCGCCCGGCGGCTAGGTTGTGGGGCCGGTGGCGCAGGCGTAGTGCCGCGCGGCGGGATTGGGGGCGCTATGGGCTCGGGATGGCTAGTACTGGCGGTCGAGGACGACGATCGGACGCACGGGAGCAACGGGGGTTACGACGACCAGCCGGACAGGCACTACAGCTGGGACAGCACGGTGCCGAACCACGCCAGGCTGGCGGCGGGGGACGTGATCGCCCTGTGGGACAAGCGGGCGCTGCTGGGGGTGTCCGTGATCGACTCGATCACTGTGGGCAACGCGGTCAAGGACCGGTACTCCTGCCCGGTATGCGGGAAGGCGGACATCAAACGGCGCAAGACCAGGCGGCCGGTCTACCGCTGCGACTGCGGGGCGGAGTTCGACCGGCCCGTCACCACACCGACGCCGGTGACGACCTATCGGTCGGACCACGAGGCCGCATGGGTTGACCTGGCCGGCGCCGTCGACGGTCCCACCCTGCGTGCCCTGTGCGACTCGCCCGACTCACAGCACAGCTTGCGCCCGATGCGCTGGGACCGGCTGCGCACTGCACTGGAGGACGCCGGCGCGGGCGTGCCGACGAGCATCGTCGAGAACACCCTGGCCCAGATCGTCGGCGGGCACCGCCTGGCCACCACCCGGGCCCGGATCGGGCAGGGCCAGTTCCGCCGACGGCTCCTGGCCGAGCAGGGCGAGGTCTGCGCGTTCACCGGGCCAGCCCCGGCCGCTGCCCTGGAGGCGGCGCACCTGTACAGCTATGCCTCCCTTGCCCAGCACGACCAGGACGGCGGCCTGCTGCTGCGCCGGGACGTCCACAGCCTGTTCGACCTGGGGTACCTCGCGGTGGACCCGCAGCCCCTGGTCCTGGACGTCGTGCCGCAGGTGCGGAACTTCCCGCTGTACGCGGGACTGCACGGAGCACCCGTGGCCGTCCGCCTCTCCAGGGGCCAGCGGGCATGGCTGGCAGACCACTGGGCCCTGCACCGCACCAGCACCGCCTGACCAGCAGCGGCCTTCTGCTCCACTCCTGGTCACGCTGCATCCATGAGGGTCAGCGTCCTGCACTACTCCCACCGCAATCGCCGTCTCCAACGGCCGGGCCACTGACAGGGTTTGCCCGGGGATATGCTCGCCGGCTATGGACTGGCTGGAGCGCGCCGCGCGGTTGAGGCAGTGGACCGGGAACGGGGTCCGGGCTCCGCACAAGCCTCTGTTGTTCCTCTACGCGCTTGGCTGTTTCCAGCGGGACCCCGACGGCGAACTGGCCTACAGCGCGGTGGAGCAGGACCTGAAGCAATTGCTCACCGAGTACGGCCCGACAAACCGCACGACTCCCGCCTACCCGTTCCACCACCTGCAGAGCGACGGCGTCTGGGAGGTGGACACGAATAGCGGTCCCGGCAGCCCCGGCAGCGGGGTCCTCGAACTGCGCGCCACCGGCGCGAAGGGTCGGCTCGCCGCAGACTTGAGATCGGCCATCCGGCGCGACCCTTTCCTGCTCGGGCGCCTGGCGAGGGTCCTCCTGGACCTGCACTTCCCACCTTCACTCCACGGTGAACTGTGCGACGCGGTGGGCCTGGAGCTGGAACTGACCGAGACGCCGCTACGACCGCACATGGCCGGGCGCCGGCGGCGGGACGGACGGATGCGGGAGCTGGTACTGACCGCCTACGAGTACCAGTGTGCCTTCTGCGGTTACGACGGCCGCATCGGGACTATGCCAGTCGGACTGGAAGCTGCCCACGTGCGCTGGTGGGCGTTCGAAGGCCCGGACGAGATCGACAACGCTCTTTGTCTGTGCTCGCTCCACCACAAGCTCTTCGACAAGGGTGTCCTCGGCCTCAACGCCGAGCACCGCATCATGGTCTCCCAACAGTTCGTCAGCCGCAGTCCGACCGCCGTCACGCAGGTGCTGTCGCTCACCGATCAACCGCTCACCGGACCGCAGCCCGGGATAAGCCCGATCTCGGCGCACCACCGCGCATGGCACACCAGCCAGGTCTTCCACGGCGCTCCACGGGTCAGGGTGGAGCGGTAGTCCACCTCTCCCGTTCAAGTGGGTAAGGAAGCTGGAGATAGGGCGTGCAAGGCAGCGATCGTGGCGTTTGATCTCGAATCGCCAACTCCCAGCCATGCGATCACCAGCGCCACACTAGTGACGTAGTGTTCGAACACCGAACACCCGAGCATCGTTGCTCAAGTGGGGAGACTTGATGTCCTCGTGGCTCTTGACCTGCAACCCTGCGGCCTTCAACATCACGAACTTCCGCAGAGACGGGCGTGGGGGCTTCCCCCCAATCGGTGGACATCACGGACACTGGATCTCGTGGATTCAGAGGAAGAGATGGCACCGATGGTGCACAAGTACTACTCAGCGG